>NZ_JBSHBL010000023.1:0-126984 GCF_053611985.1 Streptomyces sp. NPDC054770 | reverse complement strand
GTGCGCACCCCTGGGGTGCGCACCCAGCGGCCGCCACGCCGTCCCGCTGTCCGGGCCGGGCGGGCAGGACCGCCGGCATTCTTGATGCTTCAGTCCACAACTATTAGCTTGGCTCCCATGGCACGCCCCCGGGAATTCGACACCGACCAGGCGATCGACCGCGCGATGACCCTGTTCTGGAACCGCGGATACTCGGCCACCTCCCTCCAGGACCTCATCGCCGGGCTCGGTATCGGCAGCGGCAGCCTGTACGCGGCCTTCGGCTCGAAGGAGAACCTCTACGCCCGGGCCCTGGAGCGCTACTGCTCCCGCAACGCCGGAGCACTGGTCGCGGCACTGGAGTCGGCCACGGACGTGCGATCGGCGCTGCGCACGGCGCTCCTGGCCCTGGCGGAGGCGGACCTGGCCAACCCGGAACCGGGCTGTTTCCTGGTCAATGCCGCCACCGAACGCTCGGCCGATTCTCCGACCGTGGACCGCGTGAGCGGAACGCTGCGCCTGGTGGAGGGCACCATCGCCGGCGCGCTGGAGCGGGCGCGGGCGCGCGGGGAGCTGTCCGCCGACAAGGACCCCGCGGAGCTGGCCCGGTTCCTCACCACCTTCATCCAGGGGATGCGCGTCATGGGCCAGGCCCGTGCCGACCGGGCGTTCCTGGAGAGCGCCCTGTCGAGCGCCCTGACCGTGCTGGACTGAACACCGGGGTCGCGGCGGTGCGACCCGGTCACACCGGCGTACCGGTCACGTGCACCGGCTTGGCGTGACGTCCTTGCGGCAGGCCGTGCAGGGCGAAGTCGGCCCGGGCCGTCATCCCGGTCTGCATCAGCGCCTGGTGCACCATCGGGTGCAGGCCGGGCGCCGAGACCACGATGCTGAGGTGCCCCTCGGGAAGACCGGTCGCTGCGTACTCACCGGTCGCGTCGGTCACGCTGCGCACGAGCTGGCGTCCCCGCGCGTCGATGACGGTCACCGCGGCACCGCGGACCGGGCGGCCGTCACGGTCCTGGACCCGGCCGGTGAGCACCGGCACCTGTTCCCCGAAGTGGTGCGCGTGCACCGGGACCGCGGTCGGCCTGGGCGTCTCCAGCGACGGGTCCTCGACCGGGGGTTCCCCGACGAGCTCGCTCCCGCCGTCGCCGTCGTCCGCCCCTTCGGCCTGCACGGCCTGCGCCGCCCCGGTCCTGCGCCTGTGCAGCCAGAGGTCGAGCCCCAGCAGGGCGACCCCGCCCGCGAACCAGGCGCACAGCACCAGCACCGGCTTGAGCACTCCGGCGCCGTCGAAGTAGAGGACGCCCCGCAACGCGTCGAGGCCGTTGGCCAGCGGCATCGCCTCACGGACGTACTGGAAGAACATCGGCAGCATCGGCGCGGGCACGGCGCCGCCGCTGGTCGGGATGCTCATCACGATGAACAGCCCCATGGCCACGGCCGGGAAGAACTGCCGGACGAACGGGGCGAGCCCCGAGGCGGCCGTCGCCACCGCCGTGGTGAGCAGGAAGGACACCGCCATGGCCAGGGGCTTGTCGGGCAGGTAGCCCAGCCACACGCCGACGTAGAAGCCGATGGCGCTGTACCCGGCGGCCACCCCGGCGATGGTGAGGAGCTTCCGGCGCCGGCTGAAGGTCACCGCACGCAGCAGCGTGGTCGCCAGCACGTAGGCCGGGATGCTCCAGGCCAGCGAGAAGTACAGCAGGGTGGTGCCCAGCTCGTCCTTCTGTTCGGTGGGCGCCACATCGGTGACGGTCAGGTGCCGGTGGCTCTTGGCGGCGACCTGGGTGAACACCCGGGTCAGGGTCTGTTCGAGGGAGGCGCCGTTGGCCTTCGCCACGTACAGCACCGCATGTCCCCCGTCCTGGCGGAAGCCCGCCATCGTGTCCCGGTCGAGCACCGACTGCCGTGCCGCCCGGCCGTCGGCGACCGCGGTGACGTCGAACCCGCCGGGCAGCCTGCCGCTCAGCGCGCCGTCGACCCGCCGGGCCACCGCCGGGCCGGCCACCGCGACCTTCACATGGTGCGGCTGCGGTGCGTGCAGAGCGGGCGCGAAGAAGAACAGCATGCCCAGGAACAGGGACACCGGGAACCAGAGGGCTTCGGCCAGGGTCATGGCCACGGACTGGCCCTTGGATCGTTCTGTCCGTTCCGCCACGGGAACTCCAATTCGCCGGGGACGACCGGAGCGGGTCCCGTCCGGCGTATGACTCAGAGCAGTCATCGTAATAGATTCTTGCAGTACTGCATTTTTGCAGTACTGTAGCAATTGTTCCGCCGACGACGATGGCTCACGGGAGTGCGACGAGCACATGGAGAGCGACCGCCCCGACGGGCTTCGCGAACGCAAGAAGCGAGCGACGCACCGGGCGTTGCAGAGCGCCGCGGTGGCGCTCTTCCGACGCCACGGCCCGGAAGCCGTCACAGTGGAGAGCATCTGCGCCGACGCCGGAGTCTCTCCCCGCACCTTCTTCAACTACTTCGCCACCAAGGACGAAGCCGCCTTCATGCTGGAGGAGGGGACACCGGCGCTGATCGAGCAGCGGATCACCGCCCGGCCTCCGGAGGAGACCCCGCCCGAGGCGATCAGGGCCGTGTTCGTGGCACGGCTGAGCGAGCTCGCCACCGGCAGGATCTGGCTGGACCGGATGCTGCTGCTGCGCGAACGTCCGGAGCTGCTGCCGCGGATCGTGCTGACCAATCGCACCGTGGAGGACGCGGTGACGCGGGCGGTGGCGGCCCGCACGGGCCTGCCGGAGCACCACCTCTATGTACGGACGACCGCGGCCGTGGTCTTCGCGGCACTCCAGGCCGCCATCAGCTGCTGGCAGCCGGACTCGGGCCCGGAGGTGGTCACCCTGGTCTCCGAGGCCGTGGACCTGGTGAGCCGGGGGCTGCCCGTCCCGCCACCGGCCGGCTGAAGCACCGCCGCCGGCCGGCCGGCGGCGCTTTGCAGTCATGTGACTCAAGCGCGGATGCCGCGCGGCCGAGGAGCATGGAGCAGCGCAGTAAGGAGTGACGCCATGACCCGCAGGCGAGTACTCATCACCGGCGCCTCCAAAGGCATCGGCCGCGCCCTGGCCGACCAGCTGGCGGAAGCGGGGCACACCCCCGTGGGGATCGCCCGCACCGCGCCGCCGTCCTTTCCCGGCGAGTTCTGCGAAGCCGATCTCGCCGACCGCGCGGCCACCGATCAGGTACTGGGCACAGTGCTGGCCGCGGGACCCGTCGACGCCGTGGTCAACAACGTGGGATCGGTACGCCCCGCACCCGTCGGAGAGGTCGCTCTGACGGACCTCGACGCGGTCTTCGACATGAACGTGCGGACGGCCCTCCAGATCGTCCAGGCCGTGCTGCCCGGCATGCGCGAGAGATCCTGAGAGGCCATCATGCGTCTGGAATACGACCCCGACACGATGAGCAGCGCGGATTTCTACCGGTTCCTGACGTCGGTCGTCATTCCGCGGCCGATCGCCTGGGTCTCCACGATCACGCCCGACGGACGTACCGAGAACCTGGCCCCGCACTCCTTCTTCAGCATCGCCAGCACCGATCCCCCGATCGTCCAGTTCACCTCGATCGGCCGGAAGGACTCGCTGCGCAACGTCGAGGACACCGGGGAGTTCGTCGTCAACTTCTCGTCCGAACCGCTCCTGCGGCTGATCAACGCGACCGCCACCGACTTCCCGCGTGCGGTCAGCGAGTTCGACTACGCGGGCATCGAGCGCGAGGCCAGCAAGTGCGTGCGCCCGTCCAGAGTCGCCGCCTCCCATGTGGTTCTGGAGTGCCGTTCGCACACCACGCTGCACATGGGCAACTCCACACTGGTCTTCGGGCGGGTGCTGCATGCCGCCGTCGACCAGGAGTACCTCGCCGACGGCCGGCCCAGCAGCGAACTGCTGCGCCCGCTCACCAAACTCGGCGCCGACGAATGGGGCGCCCTGGGCGGGGTGGTGCATCTGAACCGCATCCCCTACGAGGAGCCCGGCGCCGCCTGACCGCAGTGCCCGGGCACCGCTCCTGAATCGCCGCGCACTCCCTCAGGGCTTCCGCCCGCGTTCGGCGGCGCGGACGATGTTGCGGGCCATGCCGCCGAAGACGAGCGCGTGAAAGGGCGACACGCTCCACCAGTAGAGCTGGCCGAGCAGTCCGTGCGGATGGAACAGGGCCCGCTGCCGGTAGCGCGAGCCGCCGGCCCCCTCGTCGTCGACGTACATCTCCAGCCAGGCCAGGCCGGGCAGCCGCATCTCGGCGCGCAGCCGCAGCAGCCGCCCGCGTTCGATCTCCTCCACCCGCCAGAAGTCCAGCGAATCACCGACCCGCAGCCGCCGCGCGTCCCGTCGTCCTCGGCGCAGGCCCACCCCGCCGACGAGGCGGTCGAGCCAGCCGCGCACCGCCCAGGCCAGCGGGAAGGAGTACCAGCCGTTCTCGCCGCCGATGCCCTCGACCACGTCCCACAGCGCGTCGGGAGCCACCTCGGCGTGGCGTTCGCGTACGTCGGTGTAGAGGCTGCCGCCGGCCCAGTCCGGGTCGGTGGGCAGCGGGTCGCTGGGAGCACCCGGCACGGAGGCGGAGGACCAGCGGGTGACGACCTGGGCGTCCCGCACGCGCTGCAGCGCGAGGGAGACGGCACGGTCGAAACCCACCGGGTGGCCCGGCGGGCCGGCCACGTACCGCCCGATGTCCCGTTCCCGGCACACCACCTCGTACCGCAGCGACTCCGTCAGCGGGCGGGCGATGGCGGCCGGTACGGGGGTCACCAGGCCGACCCACTGGCTGGACAGGCCGGGGGTGAGCACCGGCACGGGCACGATGAGCCGCCGGGGCAGCCCGGCGACGGCGGCGTACCGGTGCATCATCTCCAGATAGGTGAGCACCTCGGGGCCGCCGATGTCGAAGGCGCGGCTGACGTCGGGCGGCAGGTCCGCGCACCCCACCAGGACGCGCAGCACGTCCCGTACGGCGATCGGCTGGATGCGGGTGTGCACCCAGCGCGGCGTGACCATCACCGGCAGCCGTTCGGTCAGGTAGCGCAGCATCTCGAAGCTGGCCGAGCCGGAGCCGATGATGACGGCGGCCCGCAGCACGGCCGTCGGCACGCCCGAGCCGAGGAGGATGCGCCCCACTTCGGCGCGGGAGCGCAGGTGCGGCGACAGTTCGCGCTCGGGTACGTCGGCCGGGGTCAGCCCGCCCAGGTAGATCAGGCGGCCGACGCCGGCCCGGCGGGCCTGCTCGCCGAAGACATGGGCCGCCTGCCGGTCGGTGCGCTCGAAGTCGCGGCCGGCGCCGAGCGCGTGCACCAGGTAGTAGGCGACGTCGGCGCCCGCCATCGCCGCCGCCACCGAGCCCGCGTCGGTGACATCGCCCGGTACGACCTCCACCCGCCCGGCCCACGGCTGGTCCCGCAGCTTCCGGGGCGTGCGCACCAGGCAGCGCACCCAGTACCCGGCGTCCAGCAGCTCCGGCACCAGCCGCCCGCCGATGTAGCCGCTGGCACCGGTCACCAGACAGGTCCGCGGACCCGTGCCGGCGGTTCCGTTCGCGTTCGCCGTCGTCCCGGCCGTCTCGTCCGCCACGCGAACCGCCTCAGTCGTCGTCCGTGCGCCCTCGCGCCCCGCGCCCCGATACCTCTACGGTGCCGCCCGTGCGCCCGGGCCCGCCGGGCGACCGCGGCATCCGGGTGACGCGGACCTCCCGCGGGCCGCGGCCGTCCAGCCCGGCGGGGCCCGGGACCCGGCGTCGCATGAGCGTCACGTGTGAGGGATCCGTCTGCCGAGGACGTCGCCGTCGGCCTGTCGCCCTTGCTGTCCGCGGACCCGGGGAACAGGATCTACGAAACCTCCCGAGACGGCGGGCGTCGCCGTTCCTCCGACGGCCCACCAGCACGGCACGAAAGGCGCAGCATGATGATGAGCGGTGACACCGCCGCACTCGACGACCCGGTCGGCGAGTCACTGCGCGGTCACCACGCCGCCCTCGCCCGCCGGCTCGGCCGGGCCGCCACCTGCCTTCCGGGAGTCGCGACCTTCTCGGCGGTCTCCGCGGATCCCGATGCGACGGACTGGGCCGACCTCGCGCAGCTGCTCGGCGGCGGCGAGTTCGCCGACATGTTCAGCTGCCCGGCGATCCCGCCGTCGGACTGGGCGCCGGTGTTCGTCCTCGAAGGCCGGCAGCTGATCTGGCCCGCCGGCGTCCGCCCGGCTCAGGCACCGGCCGCAGCCGGCACGGAGCTGGTCGAACTCGGTGCGGCCGACGTGCCCGCCATCCTCGAACTCGTCGAGCGGACCCAGCCGGGGCCGTTCTGGCCGCGCACCCACGAACTCGGCGCCTACCTCGGCATCCGCAGCGACGGCAGGCTGGTGGCCATGGCGGGCGAGCGGCTCCGGCCCCCGGGATGGACCGAGATCAGCGCCGTCTGCACCGCCCCCGAAGCACGCGGGCAGGGCCATGCCGTCCGCCTCCTGAGCACGCTCGTCGCACGCATCCTGGCGCGGCAGGAGCGCCCCTTCCTCCATGTGGCCGAGGGGAACACCGGCGCGATCGGACTCTACGAACGGCTCGGCTTCGAAACCCGGAAGCACGTGACCTTCCGCGGTTTCCGCACGCCCTGACAGCACGGGCACGGGCACGGCACGGCACGGCACGGCACGGCACGGCACGGCACGGCACGGCACGGCACCGATGAGAATCGACCGCGGTCAGAGGCTCTCCAGGGACTGTTCCGCCCAGATCGTCTTCCCGTTCTGACCGTAGCGGCAGCCCCATCGTGTGGTGAGCTGGGCCACCAGGAACAGGCCGCGTCCGCCTTCGTCGGTCGTGCGAGCGCGTCTCAGGCGGGGCTGGGTACTGCTGGAGTCCGTGACCTCGTAGACCAGGACGTCGTGCCGGATGAGGCGCAGGCCCACCGGTGGCTGTCCGTAACGGATGGCGTTGGTGACCAGTTCGCTGACGACGAGCTCTGCCGTGACCGCCATGTCCTCGAGCCCCCACGCTCCCAACTGCCGCCTGGTGGCCTCCCGTGCGTCGGAGACAGCCGCGGCGTCCGACGGGAACGTCCAACTCGCGATGTCCTCCCTCGGGATGGCGCGGGTCCGAGCCAGCAACAGGGCCGCGTCGTCCCGGCGTTCCGGGTCGCCGAGTTCCGCGAGGAGCCCCTGGCCGGTGTCGTCGAGGGCGCGATCGGGACGGCAGGACGCCGCGAGTGCGTCGGTGAGCCTCCGTACGCCGCGGTCCACGTCTTCGCCGTTCCGCTCGATCAGGCCGTCGGTGTAGAGGGCGAGCACGCTGCCCGGCTCAAGGTCGAACGTCGCGGTCTCGTAGGGCATGCCGCCCACGGCGAGAGGCGGCCCCACGGAGATCGCCACGGGCTCGGCACGCCGGTCGGGGCGGACGACGATCGGCGGGGGGTGTCCCGCGCCAGCGAGAGTGCAGCGGCGCGTGACGGGATCGTAGATCGCGTACAGACAGCTGGCGCCGACGGCGTCGTCGTGGCCGGGCGGCGCCTCTGCAGCCAGGCGCTGGACCAGGTCGGCGACGTGAGCGAGCAGTTCTTCGGGTTCCGGTTCCAGGTCGGCGAGCGACTGGACCGCCGTGCGCAGGCGTCCCATGGTGGCGGTCGCGTGCATACCGTGACCGACCACGTCTCCGGCGACGAGCGCCAGCCGGAGGGAGGGCAGGGGAATGGCGTCGAACCAGTCGCCTCCGATCTCGGCCCCGCCGCCGGCCGGCAGATAGACGCCGGCCGTCTCGGCGGCCGGTGTGTCCGTCGTGGCCGGAGGGAGCAGCCGCTCCTGCAGTGCCAGGGCCGCGCGGTGCTCCCGCGTGTAGCGGCGGGCGTTGTCGATGGCGAGGGCGCCTCTGGAGGCGATCTCCGACACGAGATCCACGTCCTGTGCGGTGAACGGGGCGGGGCGGTCGACGCGCCACACCGTCACGTCCCCGAGCAGCAGCCCGCGGGCGTGCAGGGGCGCGATCATCACCGTACGGAAGTCCTTCGGAAGAATGAACTCCGCCAGCTCGGGATCGCCGAGTGCGGCCGTGAACTCGTCGCGTTCGAGGGTGATCGTCTCCCCGCACTGGACCCTGCGGAGTTTGGGGTGGTCGGGGAGCCGAGGAAGTACGTCGCCGGGTTTGACGCCCAGATCGAAGGCGCCGGCCGGAGCTCTGGCGGCGTCCCGCAGGTGGAGATCGCCTCCGCCCAGCCATTTGGCGGGCTCTTCGCCGTCGAAGACCGCCTCCGCCAGATCGACGCTTGCCATGTCCCCGACGGTGGGTGCGAGCAGTTCCGCGATGTCCTGCGCCGTGCGAGTGATGTCCAGGGAGCGTCCGATACGTGCGCCCGCCTGCCGAAGGACGTCGAGATGCCGGCGGGCGCGCCGTTGCTCCGTGTCGTCCCTGAAAACCACGAGGACCCCGGTCGGGTGTCCGGCTCCGTCCTCCAGCCGGAAGGCCGACAGGGACAGCTCCGGTCGATGTGCCGGCTCCCGGAGCCATGCCGTCGACCGGCTCTCGCGCACGGCCGGTGCACCGGTTCGCAGAACCTCGCGGAGCACGTCCTCGACACCGTCGGCTTCGGAGGCGGGCATCGTGTCGCGCAGGCGCCTGCCGGGAACCGCCTGCGGATCGCCGGGGAGGTCCGGACCGGCATTGGTGCGCACGACAGTCAGATCCGTGTCGCAGAGCACGATCCGGAACCGCTCCTGGGCGAAGAGCGTACGCAGGAGTGAGACGCCCTGTTCGCTGTCCGCCGCCCGCGGTCGCGAGGCCGCGAGGACGAGGAACTCCGGCGAGCCCTCCAGCCGTGTGATCCGGAAGGCGACATCGGCCACGCCCCCTTGGCGGCGCCGCACCCGCACCCGCCCGGCCGCGGGCCACGTGACGACGTCGTCCTTGGCGCGCGGGCTGTCGCGCAGGTCCAGCAGCAACTCCCGCACCGAGTGGCCGCAGACGTCCTTGGCGGCGAAGCCGGTGAGCCGCACTGCTTCGTCGGTCCAGGACACGATGGTGCCGCGGTCGTCGACCACGGCCCCGGCCACCGCGTCGCAGGCGAATGCCCGACTGTCGAAAGGAGCGGTTGATGCGCTCATGGCATCCCTCACGAGATAGGCCCCGTTTCACACCATAATGCGCACCCTTGGTTCCGGACCGGGTGGGAGAATTCGACTTGATCGAACGACTTGCTCAAGGGACTGAGTCAGTATGATGCCGCCATGGCTCACGTGTCCGCGGCGGAGCGCCGCCCCCAGCTGATCAAAGCGGCGATCGAGCTGATGACCCGCGAGGGCATCGCCGCCGGAAGCACCCGCGCCATTGCCGCCGAGCTCGGCGTGGCACAGGCTACGGTGCACTACACCTTCGGCACCAAGGAGGACCTCTACCGGTCCGTCATGGAACAGATCACCCATGACCTGGTCGCACAGGTCGAGGAGTGGGCACCCACGGACGCCGGTTTCGAGGAGTCCCTGGCCGTGCTCGCCGCCTCCCTGTGGCGCACCGTGCGCGAGCAGCCGGCCAGCCACCAGTTGCTCAACGAGTTGAGCATGCTGGCGCTACGGACCCCGAGCCTGCACGAGGCCGCGAAGAGCCACTACAGCGAGGTGATCGCCGTCACTGCGAAGCTGATCGGCATGGCGGCCGAGCGTACCGGCCGCGAACTCGCCCAGCCGGCGGAAACCATCGCCAGGTTCTTCCTCGCCGGTTTCGACGGACTCATCGTGCAGCGCCTCACCCTGCCCGACGACAAAGCCGAACAGACCTGTCTGCAGGCCCTGGTCTCGGCCCTCGTCGCCCTGTCCGGCGGCCGGCTCGACCTCGTGCCGGTACCCGCGACCTGACCGGCTCCGTGCGGCTCAGGCCACCGGCGAAGGCGCGGGTTCGGGTTCAGGTTCGGGTTCGTCCGGGATGGAGTCACTGGCCACCGTCATCCTCAGCAGAGGCATCGAGGCGGCGAAGGTGCCGAACGCCAGAACGAGGCTCAACGCACCGGCCCCGGCGCCGTCGAGGACCGCACCCACGGCCAGCGGTCCGATGCCGGTGCCCAGCGCGCCCGCTCCACTGAGCGAGGCCACCAGCCGGCCGGTCGGGTCGATGAGCGCGGCGGCGGCGAGGGTCTGCACCAGGACCGCCAGCTGGCAGGCCTGCCAGAGGACGGCCGCGACCATGAACAGCACCGGGTCGTGCGTGAAGATCAGGACCGCCATCGCCAGGGCCTGGGCGCCGACGAAGGCGGCCATCGACCGCCGCCGCCCGAAGCGCCGTGCGGCGGTCGGGCCGACGATCGCGCCGACCAGCGCCACGACGCTGGACACCGCGAGCACGGCCGACACGACGGAGTGCGACATGCCCGTGTGCTGCCGTCCCAGCACCGAGGCGTACGACCACGCGCCCTGGGTGACCGCCCACAGGAGCGCGGTCCCGGCCAGCAGGTTCACCGAGGGGCGGGCCGCCGGCCGGTCCGGGGTTCGGACGGACGGGGTCCCCGGTGCGGCCGGACCGTCCGGCAGCCGTCGTACCAGCGGCCAGGCCACGAGGCAGCAGGCGGCCATGAGCAGGAACCCGGTGCCCTCGCCCATCCCGTGGTTGGCCTGGGGCACCGCCATGATCAGCAGGGCCGTCACGCCGACCACGCCGGAGATGGTGATCGCGGACGCCTTGTCGGCGTCGTCGGTGGCGGCGAGGGCGGCCGTGGCCGCCGCGTAGACCGCGCCGAGCCCCGCGCCGAGGACCAGGTTGGCCAGGATCAGCGTCGGCACGTCGGTCGCCGCCGTCGCCCCGAGAAAGCCGGCCGCCGCGACCCCGAGACCGAGCCGGGTCATCCGCACGCGTCCGGGCCGCGCGGCACGCCTGGCCAGCAGCAGGGTCACGATCGCGGTCGCGGTCAGCTGGGTCGCCGCCACGAGGCCCGCCGTGGAGTCCGACAGCGCGAACCGCGAGGCGAAGTCGTCGACGAAGACGGGCATCACGTTCGCTCCGCCGTTGCCCAGCGTCACTCCGGCGACGAGCGCCACCGCGACGGCGAAGGTGAGCGCGGCCGGGCCCCGGCGGGGGGCCGAGCGTGCAACAGACATGTGGTCCTCACGAGTTGGGGAGGGAGGAGGTCTTGGAGGGGAGGTCTTGGAGCAGGCCGGAGCACGGGCATACGGGGATGCGGGCGGGCGCGGATGTCCGTGGCCCGTCGGGCGGCGGACGCGGCGGTCAGCCCGCCCAGACGTCCTCGACGTAGTGGCCGGACTCGGTCAGGGCGCTCAGCCAGGCACTCGCCTCCTCGTCCCCGGCGCCGGTGTGCTCGCGGTAGACCGCCATGAACGCCTCCCGCACCGCGGGGGCCATGCGCCGGCCGTCGCCGCAGACGTGGACCCGCCCGCCGGCTTCCAGCACCGCCCAGACCTCGGCGCTCTCCCGCGCGATGCGGTCCTGCACGAAACGGGCGCCGTCCTCGGGGGCGCAGGAGTAGACGGGCCGCATGCTGACGGCGCCCGCCGCCTCGGCCGCCTCGAACTCGTCGCGGTGCAGGTAGTCCACGTCGGGGTGGTCGCAGCCGAAGTAGCACAGCAGCGTGCCGGTGGAGTGGGTGTGGTGCCGGTCGAGGACCGCGCCCCGGAAGGGAGCCAGGCCCGTGCCCGCGCTGACCAGGATCACCGGCACGGACGGGTCGCTCGGCAGCCGGAAGTCCTCGTTGCAGGGCAGCACCCTGGCCTGGACCGTCTCGCCGGCCTTCACCGTCTGCAGGTAGTGCGAGGCGATGCCCCGGAAGGTGCCCTCACCGGCGCGGTGGGGTGCGGCGAGCAGCGACACCATCAGGTCGGCCGAGCCGGGTGACGCCTTCGCGGACGAGGAGATCGAGTAGTGGCGCGGGCGCAGCACCGGCAGCAGCTCGAGGAAGCGCTCGAACGGCAGCTCGCAGGCGCGGTAGCGCTCCAGCAGGTCCAGGACGCTGCGTCCGGTGCCGGTCACCTCGTCGTGGAAGACGTCCGGGTCCGCCGCGGCGAGCGCGGTCAGGGGCCGTCGTTCCGGCGGGCAGGCCGTGTGCGCGGCGAGCACGGCGACCTGGTCGCGGGTGGCGGGGTCCTGCAGTTCCACGAAGTCGGTCAGCAGGCGGCGCAGGGTCAGCGGGCGGTCGACGGGCAGCACGCCCCGGCTGCGGCGGCGGGCCCGCAGCCGGACGGTGCGGTCCAGGTCGAGGCCGAAGCGGTCGGCGACCCTGCGGACGACAGTCTCCGGGTTGCCCGGGAGTACGGCGAGGTGGTCGCCGGTGCGGTAGGTGACGCCGTCGGGCAGCCGCAGTCGCAGGAAGCGCTTGGAGCGGCCGAGTTCGTGGTTCATGTCGACCAGTTCGCGGGCCGCCAGGACCTCCATCGGCCGGACGCCGTGCCGGGCCGCGAGTCCGCCGGTGACCGAGTCGTCCGCGTCCTCCAGCTCGTACAGTCCGTCTTCCGCCTCGCCTTCCGCCTCGCCTTCCGCCTCGCCTTCCGGCTCCGCCGCCCGCTGCGCCTCACCGGCGGTGCCGTACCGCTCCAGCAGCGCGGCCCACAGGTCGGCGGTCCACCGGTCCACGGTGCCGGCGAAGTCGCCGGAGGCGTCCGCGGCGCCGCGTTCCAGGACCGGCGTGGCACCGGCGGCGGTCAGACGGTCGTCGATGAGGGTGGGGATGCGCTGGTAGGTGGCGGCCCAGTTGCGGTCGCCGACGCCGAGTACGGCGTACTGCACGCCGTCGAGCGAGCCGGGTTCGAGTCCCTCCAGCCAGCTGACGAACTCCGCCGCGTCGTCGGTGGGCCTGCCGTTGTAGGAAGCGGCCACGACGACGACCGGTCCGTCGGCGGCGGAGAGCCGGTCCACGGCGTCGTCGAGCGGGGCGACGGTCGCGGTGAAACCGTGCTCGCGGCCGTCCGTCGCCAGGTCACGGGCGATGCCCGCGCAGGTGCCGAGGTTGGAGCCGTGCAGCAGGGTCAGCGCGGTGCCGGTGGCACGCCGGGCCGTGGACCGTTCCCGGGTGTCGGGGGCGCCGCTCCCGGCGGCGGCGGGCAGGCGCCGCTCAGCGCCGGTGCGCCGGGCGAGTTCGAGGGTGAACCCGTCGGGCTTGATGGTGAGCGACTGCTTGATCTTGAGGTGGTAGTCGGAGTGGTCGACCAGGCGGTAGCGGTGGACCAGCAGGCCGAGCAGCAGGGTGGCTTCGTGCAGGGCGAACTGGCGGCCGATGCAGGCGCGTTCGCCGTTGCCGAACGGCTTGAACAAATGGATCGGGCGCGCCGCCTCCTGCTCGGGCGCGAACCGCTCGGGGTCGAAGAGCTCGACGTTCTCGCCCCAGGCGGGGTCGCGGTGCAGGGCCGGGGTGAGGATCATCAGCGTCTCGCCCTCGCGTACCCGGTACCTGCCACCGATGACGGTGTCCTCGATCGGCTCCACGGCGAAGGCGGGCGCCGTCGGCCACAGCCGCAGGCTCTCGGTGAGCACCTGGCGGAGGTAGGTGAGCTTGCCGATGTCGCCGTACTCCGGCTCGGGGGCGTCGGTGTCGCCCCACAGGGCGTCCACCTCGGCCTGCGCCCGGGCCAGCACCTCCGGGTGCTTGGTCAGGTAGTACAGGGCGAACGACAGGGCCCCGCTGGTGGTCTCGTGGCCGGCGATGAGGAACGTGATCACCTGGTGGCGGATGTTCACGTCGTCCAGCGGCTCGCCCGTCTCCAGGTCACGGGTGTGCAGCATGCGGCCCAGCAGGTCGTCCGTGCTCGTGTCGCCGGAGGCCCTGCGCTGCCGGATCACCTCGTCGACCAGGTCCGTCATCAGCCGGGCGTCCTTGCGGAACCGGTCGGCCTGCTTCCTGCGGAACAGTTCCGTGCCGGGGATCGACTCGCCCTTGGCCTGGGTGAAGGCCAGCGCGCGGGACATCGCCTCGACGAAGGGGTGCGGATCGGTGCGGCGGAACGACTCGAAGTCGTAGCCGAATCCGCACAGCCCGATCGTGTCGAAGGTCAGCCGGGTCATGTCCTCGGGAACGTCCACGGAGTGCTGCCCGGCGGCCCGGTCCCACTTGGCGAGGAGCGAGCGGGCGACCCGGAGCATGGTCGCGTGGTAACCGCGCATCGCCCCCAGCGAGAAGGCCGGCATGAGGATGTCGTGCGCCCGGTGCCAGTTCGCCTCGTCGTTGAAAGCCGTGAACAGGCCGTCCCCGGCGATCTGGCGGATCTCGACCAGGTCCGGGTGCACGTTCTTGCGGAACCGGGTCACGTCCGACAGTTCGGCCACCAGGTCCAGGCCGCCGACGAGGACGGTCTCGGTTCCGAAGACCCGGACCCGGAACACCGGACCCAGCTCCTTCATCTCGTTCATCAGGTGGATGAGTCCGTCGGCACCCTTCGGGATGCCGAGCGCGTGACCGAACAGCGGCAGCGCCGGGCGCTCGGGGATCACCTGCAGGGTGTCGATCGTGTCGGCGAACGCGTGAGTCATGGGCGTGCCCTTTCGTTCCGCATCGGCAGTCGCATGACGATCAACGTACAAGCAACTTTGTCACTCGACAATGTCGTTCGATTGTGTTGATTGACACGGTCATTCGACAGAACCGAGGCCGCGGGCAGAGCGTCCGCGACCGGAACACCTGCCGGCCGACCGCCCCAGAGGGCTCTTCCACGGCGGGCGCGGTGGTGGACACGGCGGCAGCTGCCGCGCCCTGGGCGGCGAACAGGGTGGCCGCCACCCGACGGGCTCCCGCGAGCGGGCCACCTCTCACGGACCGAGGCGGAGCCGCCCCTTCGACGGATGCGGTCATGGGGAGACCTTCCGCCCGTCACGGACCGTGGACGAGAGGACCCTGGCGGCCAGGAGCAGGTGGCCCGGGCGGCCGGACAGCCAGGCACGAACGACCCCCGGCGGCCCGGACAGCCAGGCACGAACGACCCCGACTGCCCGGCACAGCCGGCCTCCGCGACCCGGATCGCCGGGTACGGGTGACCCGGGCGCCCCGGAGCGGGCGGCCCAGGCGGTGCCTCAGGGGGCCGGGTCACCACCGGCCGGGCGGCGCGGGCCGACCCGGACCGCGCCGGACCGGTCAACGTGCTGGCCGCTGCGGCCCCCTTTGCGGCCGCACCGGCCAGTCCGCCTGCACCGGCGCGCCGCCCAAGTTCCTCCCACGCCGAACGTGGCGACGAGAGGAGGTGGACTCGTGAAGGAGTCCGAATTCGACACCTGTGTCATCGGTGCGGGTCCCGCAGGTCTGGCAGTGGCACGGGCACTCGCCGAGCGGCGGCTTCCCCGCACGCACATCGAGCGTCACACGGGTCCGGGCGGCCTGTGGGACCGCGAGGGCCTCCTCTCCGGAGACGACGGAGGCAACGCCCCGTCAGGGGTACGGCAAACCACGTAGCACTGCTGCTGTCCGGAGGCGTGCACGAGGGCGATGACGGTGACGTCGGTGCCCTGGCCGGCCACGGTGATCACGTCGTAGGCACAGTCGCCGGAGGCGCTGCCGACCGGTGCGAGACGTGGCCGGTGCTCCGCACCCGGTCACGCCGACTGTGGCTGAGGTCACCGAACTTTTCCTGCGCACCGCACCACTCAGTCAGTGGACAGCGGCGCACGCACGGGCGCCGGAGAACAGTGGCCTTGCGCGGGAGCGAAGTGAAGATCTCAGAAGACCCGGAGCGAACGGTCCGGCGCGCGCCGTTAACCCGGATTCCCCGGTTGCTCGTCGCGCTGGCGGTGACGACCGTCACCGCGGCCGGCTGCGGCGTGGTACAGCCCGGAGCCGATCCCCCCAACCGGTCCGCATCCGCAACACCCACGGCCAGCGCCTCACATGCCGCTCCCTCCTGCGTCGGTCATGCCCTGGCAGGCATGACCGGGTCGCAGCGGGTAGGCCAACTGTTCATGGGCGCGGTCTCGGCGGGGCCGGGCACCACCGTTGCCACCGAGCGAGCGCAGGTGGCGGTGCTGAAGCGTCACGACGTCGGTTCGGTCATTCTCATGGGTCCCGTCCGGTCCGGGCTGAGCAGCGTGCGGACGGTGGTGAGCGAAACGGAGCAGCTCGACCTGCCGGTGGACGACGCCCGGGTCGGTGCCCTGGTCGCCACGGACCAGGAGGGCGGGCAGGTCCAGCAGTTGAGCGGGGCGGGGTTCACCGAGATCCCGAGTGCCCAGGTGCAGGGCGGGTGGACCGCGTCCCAGCTGCAGCAGCAGGCGGCCGGCTGGGCAGCGGAACTGCGCAAGGCGGGCGTGCGCCTTGATCTCGCCCCGATCGGGGATGTGGTGCCCGTGTCGATCGGACGGGCGAACGGCCCGATAGGCCGGTACGACCGGCAGTTCGGATCCGATCCGGAGACGGTGGGCCGTCAGGACGACGCCTTCGTCCGGGGATTCCGCCAGGCGCACGTCCTGACCACGCTCAAGCACTTTCCTGGGCTTGGCCGGGTCCGGGACAACACCGACACCACGGCCGGTGTCACGGACACGACTCTGACCCGCGATGCGCTGGACCTGAACTCCTTCCGCACCGGAATCGCCGCCGGCGCACGGTTCGTCATGGTGTCGCTCGCGACCTACACCCGCATCGATCCGGCGCACCAGGCCGCGTTCTCACCCACCGTGATCGACGGAATGCTCCGCAAGGACCTGGGATTCGACGGCGTCGTCGTCTCCGACGACCTCGGCAACGCGGCCGCCGTCCAGGCCGTTCCGCCGGGACAGCGGGCGCTGGCGTTCCTGCGAGCAGGCGGGGACCTCGTCGTGACGGTGAACACCGACGACATACCGGCCATGACCTCCGCCGTCCTCGACGCGATGCGGTCCGACCCCGCGCTGCGGACCCGTGTCGACGCGAGTGTGCGGCGGGTCCTCGCGGCGAAGCAGGCGGCCGGCCTGATGACCTGCCCCGCCTGAGGCCGGCCTCGCACTGCCGCCACACACGCATGCCACGCCGCGGGTGACGACGTCCCGCCACGACCGGCGACCCCGCACACCGCACAAACCGAGGCAAGGAGCCCCTGCGACATGCGCATCACTTCCATCGGCCACGCCGGCCTGCTGCTGGAGACGGCCGCCGGACGGATCGTCTGCGACCCCTGGTTCACCCCGGCCTACTTCGGTTCCTGGGTCCCGTTCCCCGACAACACGGGCATCGATCCCGGCCTGCTCACCCACGCCGACTACCTCTACGTCTCCCATCTGCACCGCGACCACTTCGACCCCGACTGGCTGAAGCGGTACATGTCGAAGGACGTGACGGTACTGCTGCCGGACTATCCCGTCCCGCATCTGCGGGATGCCCTCGCCGACCTCGGGTTCCACCGGTTCGTACAGACCTGCAACGACAAGGTCACTGAACTCGACGGCGGACTGAGGGTCCTCATCAGCGCGCTGGTCTCCCCGACCGACGGGCCGATCGGAGACTCGGCGCTGGTGGTCGACGACGGCCGGGTGCGGGTGTTCAACCAGAACGACGCCCGCCCGGTCGCGTCGGGTCCCATCGAGGAGTTCGGGCCGCTGCACGCGCACTTCCTGCAGTTCTCCGGCGCCATCTGGTACCCGATGGTCTACGACTTCCCGGAGCCGATGAAACGAACCCTCGGGCGGCGCAAGCGCCTCAACGGCATGGCGCGGGCGCTCAGTTACATCGAGCAGTACCAGGCGTCGCACGTGCTGCCGTTCGCCGGTCCACCCTGCTTCCTGGACGAGGACCTGTTCCACCTCAACGACGTCGACCAGGACGACACCAACGTGTTCCCCGACCAGTTCGCCTTCCTGGACTTCCTGCGCGAGCACGGGAGGGACAACGCGCACCTGTTCCTCACCGGCACCACGGTCGACCTGACCCCGGACCACGAGTGCGCGGTGAAACAGATACCGGACGAGGAGATCGAACGCATCCGGGACCGGCGCCCCTACCTGCTGGCGTACCAGCAGAAGGCCCGGCCGGTCATCGACCGTATCCTCGGTGAGCTGCCGCAGGACCGCTCGGACCTGCTCGGCCGGCTCAAGGAGTGGGTCGAACCGGCGATGCGGACCGCCGACCACACCTGCGCCGGAGTCAACGGCCGCATCCTGCTCGAGGTCGGTGCCGTGGACGGTGGAGACGACGAGGCGATCGTCTTCGACTTCCTGAGCCGCGAGATCACCGCACACGACGGCCGGCCGTTCCGCTACCGGTTCCGCGCGGCACGTCCCCTGATCGAGCGGCTGGTACGAGACCGAGCCGAGGACTGGGTGAACGAGCTGTTCCTGTCCTGCCGCTTCGAGGCGTCCCGCTCGGGGCCGTACAACGAATTCGTCTATACCTTTTTCAAGTCGCTGTCACAGTCCCGGATGGCGTATGTGGAGGGCTACTACGCGGAGTCGTCGGGGGTGGCGGAGTACGCGCTCGCCGACGGGCAGGTGGTCCAGCGCCACTGCCCGCATCTCAAAGCCGACCTGGTACGTTTCGGTACCGTCGCCGACGGCGTACTGACGTGCCAACTGCACGGGTGGGAATTCGAGTTGGCGACGGGGCGCTGCCTGACCAGCGACGACCGCAAGCTCGTCGTCCGGCCCCAGGAGCCTCTCGGCACCCCGCTCGGCGAGGCGGACGCGACCTGTCCGCGCATCGCCGGACCATCCCCGGCAGACACCGGGAACGGCACGGCCCCCTGATCCGGGTCGCCTTCTGGGCCGCTCCGGGTCGGCGACCTCGTCCTCGACCCCGAGCAGCGGTGCGCCTGGCGCCCCGGACCCGCACGGCTGGGCCCTGCAGACAGCCGCTTTCACGGCGTCGCCCCGGGCCGGCACACCGGACATGCGCGGTCACGGGCGGTCTTCGGCGGTTCGGGGACGACAACGCCGTACGAGTCGCCGTCCCTTCTCCCCCTGCTGCTCGACGAGATCGGCTGCGGACCGTCCATGATGATCGGTCGGCGCAGAATCAGTACGGGAACTCCGGGGCGCTCGGTTACTCCCCTCGGGCGTGGCGAATGGGACCCTGCACCCCGGTGACCGGTGCGAACGCGGCCGCGGCGACCCGAAAGCGGGGGTCCAGGGCCGCCCACAGTTCCGCCAGCAGCGCATCCGCGTCCTGAGCAGAGGTGTTCAGGTCGAGATGGCGCCGAGCGGTCGACACCGAGTCCCCGTCCGACTGATAGGTACTGAGCATGACCGCCTGCCCCGGAGCGAGTTCGCCGAGCGCGACGACGATGGTGTCCGGGCTCTCCCGGTCGCCCTCGGGCCGGCGTGCCGCACCGAGCCAGGACCGTCCGCCGGCACGATCCACGACAGCAGTGATCCGAGACGTGTGGATCGGCGGATCCGGCTCATAGCTGAGATCCTCCAGGGCGCTGCCCGGTGCGAGTCCCTTCGCCAGCCGGCCGGCGACCTCCGCCACCTGCTCTCCGTTGCCGTACACGGTCCAACGCTCGTCCGTGGTCGCGGCGATGTAGTGCCGGAGGGCGTCGTGGCCCGTGGCACCGACGGGTACGACGGTCAGTTCGCCGGACGGCGTGGATTCGATCCGGCGCGCCTGGGAGGCTTCGCTCCGCCCGGTGAGCGCGTATCCGGCGGTCAGTTCACCGTTCGGCGTGCGTGCCAGCAGGATCAGCCGACCAGGGTAGGGATTGTCCCGCAGGGCTTGTGGGATCGAGGTCATGCGCCGGCGCCTTTCTGATATCAGCTCGGTACGAGGTCACCCAAGCGGAAGACCGAGGTGAGTGTCACACCGTCCCGCGCCAGCGCCTCGGCGGCGCCCTGGCAACGGTCGAGGACGACGAACACGCCGACGACCTCGTGTCCGGCCTCGCGCACGGCGTCGACGCACCGCAGGCCGGCGGCTCCGGTACCCGCCACGTCATCGACCACGGCGACGCATGAGGCGCCCGGAGCGGGGCTGGTCAGCAGTCCGGGTACGCCTTACTCCTTGCGCACTCTGCGGATGCCGCGGGACTCGAGCACCCGGTCGTGGCGAACGCTGGCCAGGGCGACCGCGGTGGCCAGCTGGGCTCCGGCTGCCACCTCTCCGACGACCAGGTCGGCACCGGTCCGCGCGACAGCGAGGTAGAGCTCGTCCGCGAGCGCGGCGAGCAGGCGCGGTTCCCCCAGCACACGATGGCCGTCGAAGTAGTCGGCCGGCAGCGTGCCGTCCCCGCGTCTGCCCGGGCAGAAGGGCCGACGCGCCAGCAGGGTTTCCGCCAGGTTCCCGGTCACAGTGCCAGGCTCCGCTCCACCGTGGAGCCGAGCAGCAGTTCGTCGACGCGGCCGAGCACCTCGGCGAGCGTCTCCTCGATTCCGAGCGCGTCGGTGTCCAGCCCGACCAGTTGTCCGTCGGTCACAAGGCGTTGGAAGCCGTGGTAGACACCTTTCGTGGCCCGGATGCCCGCCCAGTGCGACCTCTGTGCTGGTGAGCGAGCCGGACGAGACTGGCGGGGAGAGCCAAGGCGGAAAACAGGTGCTACTCCTGGCCGGCGACCGCCTCTTCTGTTGCCAAAGACACAACACCACCTACCGGCCCGAGCCCGGCGACGACGTGGAATCGCTGGAGGCGACCGGACCCCTGACGGAGCTGGGCCGCATCGCCGCCAACTGGTTCGAGGAGATCGTACGTCGCCCCGTCATCGGCCCTGTAGGCCACGGAGCATGGTCCTTCGTCGCGCCTCGCACCACCCTTCCCCCTCGGCACCGCTGGATCCGCGGCAGTCCCGACGCCAAGTAGGCCGGCCCGACAGCGCCAGTCGTGGCCGATTGAGAGAGGCCGCGGGCGACGCCCCGATGGACACCGCCCGCAAGGTGCGGAGCAGAGCACTTTCTACTTTCCTGATCACCAGGCGGTCAGGCCCCGTCATGTACGCGCGAGACCAACTGCCCTGCGCCGTGTCGGGATCCGCGGTCAATCCCACCAGAACAGCCAGTGGTCAGCAGGAACTTGGAGCTTCCCCACCCTGGCGATATCACCGATGATCTGGTCAAGGTCGTAGCAGAAGCTCCAGTGCTCGATCGCCGTCTCCGCCACGGTCAGTGGATCGGCGGGGGGACGCGTCACTGTCAGGCCCAGTTCTGCGGACCCGAGGTAGAACACCTCTGCGCCAAAGCGATGGTGCCAGGACTCCAGAACGGATACATGGTCCGCCAGAGTAAGGGACGGGTGCGTGGATGATCCCAACCAGTTCGGAGTATCGGGCGCGTCCAGAAGCACAGGGAGTTCCCAGGAGTTTTCCGCCGGGATCAGGCACAACCATTCCGGCTTGCCCATGAATCCCTCCGTGAAGCGAATATTTTCACTCCGCGGATCAGCCGGGGACGGAACGTCTGCGATCTTGGCAGCCAATTCAGACAGGTCGATGTCCCCAAATGCAGCCCTGTAACCGCTGGATCCCCCTTCCCCTTTCCAAACTGCGCCGACCAGCTCGGCGATCACTCTTTCGGGTACACCTTCACCCCCGCCCGGAACGCCATGACCTACTGCCCTTCCTGCTCTCCGGGATTCCTGTGGAAACCACTCCCACGCTCGCGGACCATCGTGACTGATAACCGGCCAGAGGCCGGTCTCAGGATGAAGACTTCTCGCCTTCGCCCATAGCCCCATCAGGTCCGCCTGATCACTCCTGAAGCCGCACAGCAGCAGTCCGTCGGGGGTAAGGACCTCTTCGGACTGCATCTCGCGGAACGACGGGCCGAAAAGTTTCCTCGACAATCTCCGAAGTCCAGCCTCGCCTTCGATTCTCATTACGCTCCTTCCCCCGCCTCGTCACCCATGATGTCATCCATGATCTCAGTGAGCGGATCGACCACTCCGACACCTCCGTCCGCCCCTTCACAGTCACAGGGGGTCCCATCCGGCACCGTCTCCGGTTGAGGTTTCGAGGCAGCCGACGGTGCATCAAGTGCACTGCCCTCGCCCTTGATCCGTGTGTCGTATCCATCATTGCCGACAACACGCACAGAGTCGAACTTGAGCTTTGCCGACGATATGGCTTGCCCGAGTGATTCACCAAGCTTTTTCCCGAGTCCCTTGATATTCACGACAAGTTCGTCGGCCTGCCCCTGCTTCTTGGTGATGCTCTTCATGACGGGTTCAACGTCGGTTTTCCCCTCTTCCGGCGTGTAAATGTCCACCGCCCTGACGTCCACCAACTCCCCGTCTTCCCATGTCAACCTGACGAGGTCGGAAGTCCCCGACCCCCGCTTGGAGCCTTTTATCGGGTTTACCGGAAGAAATTCCTCACCGGATCCGTCATCGCTTCCGTCCGAGAATTCCTTCCCCAACTTCAAGGCCTGATTGAGATACTCCCGAACGGATCGTTCTTCCTCGACCTTTTTTTGCTCCTGCGCGTTTCTTATCTTTTCTTCGCCGATCCGGTACTTGTTGCCGCGTGAGTCCGTCACCACTTTCGCCTGGTATTCCTTGCTGTACTCGATGGTGGAACGAGACCCCGAGCACGTTCCGGGAGTACATTCGTCACCGAACCCCTCCTCGTCGGCTTGGTGCCGGGTGATGGGCTTGGCACCCTTGCCGACAGGCTTGTTCATGGTGGGGTCGGCCCACCAGTTGTCACGCCCGGTCGGATCGGATCGCGTCGTCGGATTGTTACCCGAATAGCCGTAGCCCGCGAGTTGGATGGGATCGGCGGCGTTGAAGACCGGGTCGACGGAGAGGAAGCGGCCATTGGCCGGGTCGTATTCGCGGGCACCGAGGTTTTCCAGGCTCGTGGTGGGGTCGGGGGTGCCGCCGATATAGCCCTTGTCGCCGGGCCAGGTGGTGGGAGCGGTGCCGCGGGTGCCACCGAAGGGCAGGTACTGGCGGCGGGTGACGGTCAGGGTCTGGTAGTCGATGGCCAGGCTGTCGGTGCCCTGCCGGTCGGGGATCAGGTACTGGATGTCACCGGTGCTGGAGCGCTCGGCGACCGTCGTGCCGCCGATCGAGTAGTAGCGGGTACCGGACAGGGCCGAGGTGGAGGTGTTCTCCACCAGCTGCTCGTCACCCAGGAAGAGCGTGGCCTGACCAGGGTCGCTGCGCAGGACAAGGTTGCCGTCGGTGTCGTAGAGGTAGCTGGTGGTGCCGGCGCTGGTGGTGTCGGTGGCGAGATTGCCCTGGTCGTTCCAGGTCAGGGTCTGGTCGCCGGTGGCACCCCCGGTGATGCCGGTGGTGTCGCCGGACAGGTCGTAGGCGTAGGACGCGGTGTTCTTGGCGGCGTCGGGACCGGTCGCGGTGGTGCTCGTGAGGGTATGAGGTTGGTCGGTGGCCGAGCCCTGGGACGGGTAGTTGTAGGTGGTCGTGGTGTCGTCGGCCGTGGTGCCCGAAGTGTCGTGGTCCGTCTGGGTCTTACGGTCGCCGGCCGCGTCGTAGGTCCAGCTCTGCCAGTACGCATTCGGGCCGCCGACGGACGCGCTGCCGCCAGGCGTGGGCGTGGCGGCGCACTGGTCGGTGGCGGTCCAGGCCGCGGACAGCCGGGTGGCGTAGTCGTACTGGTAGCACTGGGTGTCGGTGGTGGCGCCACCGTTCTGCTTGTCGGTGGTGGAGGTGACCAGGCCTGCTCCGGCCGAGACGTTTCTACTCTTGTCCTCGTAGGTATAGCTGGTGTCGTCGACCACGTTGCCGGCGGTGGCGTCGGTGGTCTTGGCATCGGTCAGCGCCCGGGTCTGCGCGTCATAGGTGAGGGACAGCGCGACCCAGGAGCCGGAGGGGCCCATGGTGTACTGCAGGGGCTGGCCGTACTCGGAGTACCCGACGGCGGTGACGTAGTCCCAGGCGGCGGTGGCACCGTCGCTGCCGAGGCTGGTGAGCCGGCCGTAGGTGTCATAGCCGTAGTTGATGGTCTCGGCAGGCAGGCCGCCTGATGCCGGGTCACCCTGCGAGGCGAGGCTTCCGGTGAGGGTGTAGCTGTAGCTGGTGGTGTAGCCGGCGGCGGGGGCCAGGGCTGCCTCGTTGGAGGGCAGGTTCGCCACGGTTTCCTTGCTGGCCGCGGGTTTGGCCAAGCCGTTGTAGGCCAGGATCGTGTTCGCCACCGAGGGGCTGGCGGTGCCCTGCTGGTACGAGACCGACGACGTCGGGTAGCCCTTCTTCAGAGTGTCGTAGGTCCAGGCGCCGATCTCGTCGCCGGTGGAGGTGGCCGCGCCTCCGGTGGTGTCGTAGGCGAAGGTCTTCCGCCCGTCCGTGTCGTAGGTGTACGTGGTCTGCTTGCCGCGGGCGTCCGTTGCCGTCAGGAGCTGATCGGCGTTGTCGTACGTCGAGTGCGACGTTCCGGTGTCCGGGTCGGTGGCGGAGGTCTGGTTGCCGAGCAGGTCGTACGTCCAGGACCAGGCATTGCCTGCGGCATCGGTCTCACCGATGCGGTTGCCGTTGGCATCGTAGGTGTAGTGGGTGTCGGAGTAGTCGCCGGCCGAGTCGTTGACCGGGTCGGCGGAGACGCCCTGGTGGTACTGGTACAGGTCGATGGTGTTACCGCGGGCATCGGTCAAGGTGCTCTGGGCCGTGGCGCCTTCGGGCGGGACGGTGGTGATGACGTTGCCGCCGTAGCTGGTGGTGGTCCGCCAGGTTTCGGTGCCCAGGGCGTAAGCGATGCCCGCTGTCTGACGGCCGGCGCCGTCGTAGACGTAGCCCGTCTCGGACGGGATGTCTCCGTCCTGTGCTTGTACCAGGGTCGAGGACGGCACGCCCGTGGTGTAGTAGGAATCGGTACTCTTCGCCACCAGGCCGTCGGTGTTGTAGACGGTGTCTGTGATCAGCCGCCCGCCGTCCTCTGCGCTGACCTGTACCTCTCTCTGCCGCAGCAGCGCGTCGTAGAGGACTTCGCTGGTGCGGTAGGAGCCGTCGTCATTGAGTGTCTGGCTGGTGACCACCGACGGTCCGGTGTTGGACAGCGCATAGCTGAACTTCTGGGTGGCCGAGGAGATGCCCGGCTTGAAGCCGGCCGTCGGCCGGCCGAGGGCGTCATACTGCTGCTTGGTGACGTAACCGGCCGGATCGGTCGTCTGCAGCGCGAGCTCGCCCAGCGGATCGTACGTCGTGATGGTTGCGTAGCCGCGCGGGTCGGTGACAGTGACCGACGTCGGCTCAGCACCGGTGGTCGGGGTGTAAGCCGTATGTGTGGTGCGATTGTCGGCGTCGGTGGCAGCCAGGGTGCGTCCGTACTCGTCCACGGTGACGGAGGACGTGGTGACGAACGTGGGGGTGGAGCCGCTGTAGGAGGCGGCCTTCTGCGTCATCGTCACGTCACCCGTCGTGGGCGCAGCACCGAAGACGGTGGAACCGCTGTAGAAACTGCGGGTGTCGGAGACCGCGTCGCTCGGCAGAGAGGGTGTGCCGGAACAGCTCACCGAGACCGTGGCGGTCTCGTCCACCGCATTGAGGATCCAGGCGCTGGTGTTGTCCGCGAAGCTGGTCGTGGTGCACTTGTCGTCCGCGGCGATGGAGGCGTCGCCCAGGTCGTTGGTCTTGGTGACTCTGCCGTCGGAGTCGTGTGTGTAGTCGGTTTCCGTCTCCCGCGTACTGCCGTTGGACAGCGGAGTGTAGACGCGTTCCTTGGCCTGGCCTGTGAGGTAGGCGTGCTGGGCAGGCAGGGCGCTGCCGAGGCTGTGCGTCGCGGTCGCGGCGGAGGTCCACGGATCGTCGATGGTGTCGGTGACGACCTTGCCGCTGTCCGCGCCGTTGTACTGGATCGTCTCGTACGTGTCACCGGCGTACTGATCCGAGTCGGCGACAGCCGTATCGCCGCGAGAGTCGGTGACCGTCGCGGTCCTGGTGGCGCTGCCCGGCAGGGTGTCGCCGTCCATGCCCCGGAAGTAGGTGTAGTCGGTCTCGGTGACCGGGTCCGGTGCGGTGCCGGTGGTCACCTTCATGCCCTGGTAGCCACGCCACTCGTTCCAGGTCCGCTGGTCGGACGGGGTGAGCGGGTTGTCGTCGTGGTGCCAGGCCGGGGAGCCCACCGGAAAGTAGTGGGTGGCGATGGTGTCGTTGACGCCGCCACCTGTCGGGTCCTGTTGGGTCACGCCGGTGACGATGTACTTGTTGAACCAGTCCTGGACCGGAGCCGTCTTACCGTCCGGGGTCCAGTAGACCGGGTAGCACAGCTTCGTGTTCTGGCTCGGGTCACTCGGGGTTCCGGATGCGCAGGCCGCCGAGGAGTAGGCGACGTTGATGATGCCGCCGGTCTCCGTGGTGATCGTGTTGAGCCGCTGGCGGGTTATGGGCGGGTATCCGTTGGTGACGTTGACACGGTTGGAAAGCGGCGTGCCATTGAGCGCTACGGCGTGCATCGTGATCGGAGACGTCGATCCGCCGCCGGCCGTGTCCTGCCCGGTTCGGGTGATCGAGGACAGCCACAGGGAGGCGGTGGTGGAGTCACCGGTGGCCGGGAAGGAGTGAGTGAGTGTCCAGGAGTCGACGTTGGTCTCGGTGGTGCCCACCAGGGCCTGGGTCTGGATGCCGGTGAGTTCGTACTCCGACCAGAAGGTCGGGGAGTTGATCGAACAGGCGGCTCCGCTGGCGCAGTTGAGGTCGTACGGGACGTCGGGCCAGTTGGCGGCCGTCGAGGAGGACAGGCCCGAGGTCGCACAGCCGGTGGCGGAGGTGGAGCAGCGGCCGTTGACGGTGAAGGTCACCTGGCCGGCCGGGGAGGTGGAGTACACCGTGCCGGCCCGCTGCCCGTACATGATCTTGTTGAGGTAGCCGCCGCGGATGTAGGAGGTGTTGGCGGTGGTCCCCAGGTCACGGGCGTAGTAGTTGGTCTCGGTGGTGTAGAAGTACGAGACCGCGTCCTGGTGGGCGTCCACGACATAGTCGAGGTTCCAGCGGTAGGCCTGCTGGCACCAGGAGTTGGCGAACGTCGCGTTGTAGCAGGGCTGGTCGGAGGCGGTGGCGTAGACCGGCTCGGTCCACACCGAGTTGGTGGCCGTGTTCCCGCTGGCGTATCCGGGCAGTTGGTTCTGCCCGAAGTAGTACTGGGTGCCGTCGTCCGTGGTGACGACCCAGTACTCGCCGTTCTGGGCTCCGTTGGTGGCTCCGGTCTTGTACTGCACCCGCTCGTTGGAGTCGTCCTGGGGATGCCAGTCGCCGTGCGTGTCGTCCTGGACAAGAGTCGTGGACTGGCCGCCGAGCGACAGCGTGATGGTGTTGTTGCCGGACCAGCAGTTGTCCTGGGTCTTGGTCGTGCCGGACGGGTTCTGATGGCAGGACTGGTAGGAGCGCTCGATGAAGCCGGGGCTGTACTCGAAGCCGTCACCGATCCACGAGGCCTGGTTGTTCGTGGAGGAGGTCAGACCGTCCTGGGACTGCGAGTTGTAGTCCAGAGTGATCTTCGGGCCGAGCCCGCCCGGCACCGCCGGGGTGCCGATCGGGTAGGACCAGTTGAAGGCGTCGGTGCTTCCGCCCGCCTGCCACGACCCGGACGGCTTGAGCGACGTCGCGGAGTAGTCGCCGCCGCCTCCGCCTGCCGACGAGGTCGCCGCCACCACCACCGACGCCTGTTCGGTCGCGGTGCTGTTCTTCACTGCGGGAAGGGTGATGTTCGCGCTCACCCGGCGCGTGGTGCTGTCGTTCGCGGAGGTGAGCGGTGTCCGGGTGCGGCAGCGGGCCAGCCGCGGCGTGGTCAGGGCACACGCGGGCAGCGTCACCAGGTGCAGGCGGGATGCCCAGTCGGCGCCGAAGGCGGCGGTGAACGCCGAGTAGTCCAGTTCCAGGCCGACGCGGCTTTCGGCGTTGCTGCCGTCGCTGCGATCCAGGCCCAGCAGGACGCCGTTCACGCCTGCGGCGCTCGCTCCGCTGCGGGGCAGCACCCGCACGCCGACGCCCGACGGAGTGGCGGCCGTGGTCTTCCCGGCCCCCGCGGCGTTGCGCTTCGCTGCGGTCTTCGCCGGGCCTATCCACACCGGGAGCGACCCGGCACGCATCGCCGCGTCGGATGCCCGCTTCGCTTTCGCCCCGGCCCCGCCCAGGGTGACCTTCGCCGCGCCGGAGGGCCATGAGACGTGCGGGGGGCGGTAGGCCGGCATGGGCTTGGGGCGGTGGTAGTGCGAGGCCACAGCGGTGACCGGCACCGGCTTGTCATGGGCGGGGGTGGGCGCCTGGTGCCGACCGGCCGCGTCGGCCGGCGTTGCCTGCAGAACAGCGGCGCACAGAGCCATTGTTGCGAGAGCCGCGGTGGGGGCGCGCAGGGCAATACGGCTCAGCCGGGCGCGTACGACCCGGCCCGTTCGGACTGCCTTGTTGCCCCGGTGTCTACCAGAAACCACAGCGTCCCGCTCCTCGGTGTCCATAACGATCACTCGATCCGAGCGGACGCTACCCATCCCTTCACACCCGACGAACTCTCCTGCCGAGTCATAACCAGACTCTTACGTCGGTTACATGACAACATTCCGCGGTCAATCAGGCGGAATGATCGACTCCAGCCACCCTGCCCCTCTGGCCCCCGACAACAGCGGACTCCTAGCGTCGTCAACCACTGGATCTTCAGGTCATCAGACAGGGGTGGATCTCCACATGCGATGGCACCACATACCCGGCGCACCCAGAACCACCAGCCGCGGCAGAGCCGCGGTCACCGCCGTGCTTGCCCTGGTCGCCGCCACAGCGAGCCTGACCCCGGCCCATGCCGACACCCCCGGGGACGCCACCGGGGGCACGGCCCGGTACTCCTCCGGCGCATCCGCCCCGGTCGCCAAAGACACGCCCAAGCGATCGGACCTGTCACAGCTGCCGAACGGATACGGCCCGTCAGCCGCCCAGCGTGAGGCGATGGAGACCGCTGCGGCGACTGCCCGGAGAACCGGGAAGGCCGTCACGATCAGCTCGTTGACAACCCCCGTCCAGCAGGTGACCGTCAGGCCCGGCGGTGGATTCCAGCTGTCGGCCAACCCCGAGCCCGTGCGGACCAGGCAGCACGGCCGCTGGGTCGCCGTCGACATGACACTGCATCACAACAGCGACGGCACCTGGTCTCCGGCGGCGACCGCGTACGGCACCGTGTCCTTCTCCGGTGGCGGCCACGCCCCGCTGGTCGCCACGCGGTACGACGGCGTGGGCATGGCCGTCTCCTGGCCGGGCACGCTGCCCGCTCCCGTCATCAAGGGCGGATCCGCGACGTACCGGTCCGTGCTCCCCTCGGTGGACCTGGTGGTCTCCGCCACCGCCGCCGGCGGCTTCACCGACACACTGGTCGTCAACTCCCCTGCCGCCGCCCGGAACCCGGCGCTGGCCACCCTCCGTCTGGGCACCCGGGTGACCGGCGGACGTCTGACCCGGGGCAGCGCGGACAACCTCGCGCTGCGTGACACCCGTGGCCGAGACCTCATGGACGCGGCCAGCCCACTGATGTGGGACTCCAACACCGCCCTGCCGACCCCCGCCACCGGGAAGGCGCGCACCGCGAGCAAGGCCAAGGTAGCCGCGGACCCCTCGGACGCCGCGCATCCCGGGCTGGCCGCACGTGAGGCGCCGGTGGGTACGAAGGTGTCCGCCTCCGGGCTGTCACTCGTACCGGACCCGCGGATGCTGAAGGCCCGCTCCACGGTGTTCCCGGTCTATATCGACCCGACGTTCAACTGGCACCCCTACGATCCCGCCGCCCCGGCCTTCGACGAGGTCAAACAGGGCTGCCCCAACAAGTCCTTCTACAACCAGACCGGTTCACTCGCCGACAACGGATACCTGGGGGTCGGCTACAACGGCTGGCAGGAAGGCTCCTGCTACACGGGCAAAGAGCACGCGATCTACCAGTGGAAGCTGTCCTCCACCATCTTCGGCGCGCACATCAACACCGCCACCGTCAACGCCACGGAGATCTACTCCGCGTCCTGCTCCAGCTCCTACACCGTCAACCTGCACTGGTCCGGGGGCCTCGGATCGGGCACCGACTGGAACAACCGGCCCGGCTACAACAGCTACTCCACCTCCGCCAGCTACGCGCGCGCCTACAACCCGACATTCTGCCCCTCGAACGATTCGGTGACCCACGGTCTGAACGTGCTCACCCCGATCGCCCACAACGCCGCCGGTCACTCCGCCACCTTCACCGCCACACTCAGCGAGGACTCCGCCGAGGCCGGCCACGACGACGGCGGCTTCTCCCGCTTCTCACACAACCCCAGCCTGGAGATCTTCTACAACCTCCCTCCCGCCGCCCCTTCCCAATCGACGATGGCCGCAGTCGCCGGGGCGGACGACGCGGCCTGCGACACCACCGGCCCCGACTACCCGTACATGGGTAAGACCATCGCCAGCACCCCACCCGTACTGAAAGCGAAAGTCTCCGACGCCGACAGCGACAAGCTGCAGGCGACCTTCCAGTACTGGATCAACGGCTCCACCACCCTGCACACCGGGCTCAGCAGCGACAACCTGGCCAGCGGCTCCTCCGCCGCCTACAGCCTGCCGTCGAGCTTCATCAGCTCGCTGACCAGCGGCCAGATCGTGGACTGGCAGGTCAAGGTCACCGACGGTGAGGACTCCACCTCCTACACCCAGTCCCCGACCTGCCACTTCGTCGCCGAACCCACCGCACCGAGCGCCCCCACCGTCACCTCGAAGAACGGCCTCTACCCCAACACCGACAACGACGGGGGCGCGGGCGCCGCGGCCGGCACCGCCGGCACCTTCAACGTGGCCACCAGCGGCGGGGCCGGCGCGACGAAGTTCGTCTACTCCGTCGACGTACCGCCCGCCACCAGCAACCCGCCCGCTTCCCAGGTCGTCACCGCTTCGAGCAACGCCGCCGCGGTGACCATCACCCCCTACTCCCCCGGCCCGCACACCCTGTGGGTGTACGCCGTGGACGCCGCAGGTGACGACTCCGGCGCCACCGGCTACCCGTTCCTGGCCACAGGAGACCCGAACACCACCTGCGCCAGCCTGTCCGCGTGCTTCAACAACACCGGCATCAGCGCCGACGCCAACCCCGGCCAGGCCGACATCGACGGCGTCGGCGACAGCTTCTCCGCCACCGACCTCACCACGGCAGGCTGGGCCAGCGGCGGCAAAGTCACCATCGACGGAGCCACCTTCACCCTGCCCGCGTTCGGCTCCGGACAGAAGGACAACGTCCTGGCCGCCAACCAGACCATCACCTACAACGGCTCCGGCAGCGCCCTGGACTTCCTCGCCACCTCCAGCTACTCCGGCCTGTCCACACCGGGCGCCATCGCCAACGACGACACCGCGCCCTACGTCCCGGCCGGCACCCCGGTGAGCGGTTCCTACTGCTTCAACGGCACCGACCCAGCGGGCGCCTGCGCGGCCACCGGCACCATCACCTACACCGACGGCACCACCGCGAAATACGACCTGACCGTCCCCAACTGGAGCGTCAGCAACGACGCCATCGCCGCCGTGGTCCTGCCGCACCGCAACGACGTCGCGGGACAGGCAGCCTCCCCGCACCGGCTCTTCGCCTTCTCCGTACCCATCGACCCGGCCAAGACCATCGCCTCGGTGACGCTGCCCGATGTGGGCAATCACATCGGCTACCACGCCCAGTCCCTGCACATCTTCGGCATGGCCACCCGCAACACCACCACCGGCACCCCGGAGGCCACCGGCACCACCGCCGCCGCACCGACCGGTCAGAGCTGGACCGGCGCCTGGGCCAACCCCAACGAGGGCCAGTACAACTTCCAGGGCGCGAACTTCTCCAACCAGACCTTCCGTATCGCCCTCCCCGCCTCGATCTCCGGCAACACCGTCCGCATCAAGCTCGACAACGCCCTCGGCACCAGCAAGCTGTCCATCGGCCACGCCACCATCGCCCAGGACTCCGCGTCCGGCGGCCCCTCCGCCGTGCCCACCGCCACCCCCACCACCCTCACCTTCGGCGGCAGCCAGGCGGTGACCATCCCCGTGGGCGGCTCCGTCTACAGCGACCCGCTCACCTTCCCCGTCACCGCCAACCACTACCTCCTCGTCTCCTACCAGCTGAGCAACTCCGTGCCGTACCTGGTCCAGCACTCGTTCGCCAACAACGCCTACCAGTACGTCACCGTCACCGGCGCCGGGGACAAGACCACAGACACCACCGGCACGCCCTTCGACGACAGCACCGGAACCCTGCAGGGCTGGTTCACCGACCTCGTCACCAATGTCGACGTCACCACCAGCCACACCCCGACCGAAGCGGTGCTCGGTGACGGACTCATCGACGCCTTCCAGCCCAACACCACCCCGGTCGCCAGCGGAAGCCGCGTCTCCGACACCCTGGAGGGCGCCGAACCCACCACCCCCAGCCCCTACGGCACCATCGCCGAGGGCATCGAGTCCAACGACCTCATGACCGACAACCCTCAGACCTACAACGCCAAAACCCTCGGCGGCCCCTCAGCTCTCTCCCGCATCGACCGCGACATCCTCGACCAGCCCGGCATCAGCAGCGTCGTGGTCTACGAAGGCCTCGAAGACCTCCTCGGCGGCAGTACCCCGGACGATCTGGAAGCCAACGGCTACACCGCCCTCGTCCAACAACTCCAGGGCTGGGGCATCTCCACCACCCTGACCTCCCTCACCCCCTGCGACGGCTTCGCCGGCGACGGTGCCGCCGCCAACGACCCCTGCACCAGCACCGTCGACGCCAACCGCTCCGACGTCAACGGCTGGCTCGACGACATGGACCTCGGCAGCCCCTGGTCCACACCGCCGGTCTACTTCGCCGACTTCGACACCGCTCTCGCCGTACCCGACACCAGCAACGGCGAGAACAAACTCGCCACGGCCGCCGACACCGGCGACCACGTCAACCTCACCAACCCCGGATACGCCGCCGAAACCCTCGCCATCCTCTCCCCCCACGACACCTGGGCCCTCGACGACGGCGACGGCTTCACCATCGCCAACGACACCGCCCCCACCGACACCCCCTACACCGTCAACGACACCACCGGCGTCGGCAGCAACACCCTGACCCTCAACGGCACCACCGCCTGGACCAACGACCCCACCCGCGGCGAAACCCTCTCCTTCGACGGCACCACCGGCTACGCCGCCGGCGGCGGCCAGGCACTCAACACCGCCGGCAGCTACTCCGTCTCGGCGTGGGTCAAACTCTCTTCACTGCCCACCCGCAACGCCACCGTCGCGGCCCAGGACGGCACCCAGAACAGCCCCTTCTACCTCCAGTACGACTACGCCAACACCAACAGCCCACGATGGGCCCTCACCTTCGCCGACACCGACACCACCAACCCGGCCCTCACCGTCGCGGAGTCGACAACAGCAGCCGCCGCCAACACCTGGACCCACCTGGTCGGCACCTACGACGCCACCACGAAGACCGCCCAGCTCTACGTCAACGGCACCCTCGTCGGCACGGCCACCGGCGTCACCTCCTGGAACGCCGCCAACGCCTTCACCATCGGCCGCAGCCTGTACAACGGCAGCAACTCCGACTTCTTCCCCGGCCTGATCAGCACCGTCCAGGCCTGGAACTACGCCCTCACCCCCAACCAGGTGACCGCCCTCTACCAGCAAATCCCCTGACCGCTCCCGCTGTGGGTGCTCCCGGCCGAACAGCCAGGAGCACCCACAGCGGCGCACCACATGAACCCGAAGCTCTGCTGAGGCCCTGCTCGTTCTGCCCGGCCGGGGTCTCACGCAGAGTCGGCATCTGCGAGCCTGTTCAGCAGGTCTGTAAAACGGCGTTCCAGAGCATCAGGTGACGGGTTCCGAGATCGTCACGCACTTGAGGTGACGCCTCACCACCCTCGCATCGGTGACAGTTTCAGCACTACACCGCACTCCACACGGTGTACCCGCTCGGCACTCCAAAAGAGGTCGAGCAGACCAATCGGATCCACGAACGCACAGGTCAGGACGCCTTTGCGGCCGGTTCAAGGATCGCCACGCACTCCACATGATGCGTCATCGGAAAGATGTCGACCTGAACGGATCCCAGAAAATCCCTGGTCAGAGCCGGTTTCTCGGCTCATCGTCCATCCTGCAGGCACCCAGAGCGTCAAACGAGCGTCACGGCCGAGAGTTCGTCCTGCTCAGGACTGAGCAGGCTGCGGCAACCAGCTCACCCAGGCATCCTCCCCCGTTCGCTCCGGACACCAACTCGCACATCATGCCCCTCACAACGTCACCAGCCGCCATTATGGAGTCATGCTCTCCAGCCCACAGCGCCCCACACCGAGGGACGTCTCAGGCATGGACGCCGAGGATCTCGCGCTGTATCGAGAGAGGTTCCGCCGCCGTCTGCCGGAGTCGCTGGACGAGCTGCGCGGGCGACCCATGGTGTCGTGGATCTGCCGCTTCACATGGCCCGGTACGGGGTGGCCTCGTACGACCTGGGCAAGCCTCGCCAGCGTATGGGCATGTACCGCACCGTCCGGCACGAGGGCCTACGCGATGACCTGTCACGTTACCTTGGCCAAGATCTGCTCCTCCAACTGTGGCCAGTGCTGCACACCCTCGTCGGCCGCACCGTGCGCCCAGTATGGGAAGATGCTTCCCAGCTCACTTCACGCACCGGGCAGCCGCATGACAGGCATGCCGGAGCTGCACACGCGGCTTCAGGCCGACGTGATCGCTTGCGGCTCGCCGCACTTCCTGGTCCTCGCCGGCGGATACGTCGTGCGGGCGCACCGCCTCGTCAACTCTGCGGCGGCCGAAGAGTATGCAGCCGGTCGTGTCGTCCATCTGCCACCGCGCGGGGTTTTCGCCTGGCCTCATCTCGTCCGCCACCGCGCACCCCTTCCGCTGTGCTCCACCACGGAACACTCCTCCGCAGCCCGGCGCCCCCACCGCCCACGTACGAACCCGATCCCCCCAGCGCAGCGTCCCTGCGCACAACGACCCGATGTCTCCCGGCGCACCGGTTAGTGACCTGCGGCGTTACACCACAGCAACCTGTCAATCGGGATGTCCGGCTAGCGGCAGTACGACGCTGAAATGCGCGCCCCTGAGCGTCGAAGGTGCAGTGTCCGAAGGCAACGCACTGATGCCCGCGAAGTCCGGTCTGACCATCTGCAAGATCCTCATGACGCGGGACAGGCCGGCGCCGCGGCCTGTCCCGCGCGTGGAGTACCCCTCGCGGAACACGGTGCGTTCCCGGCCGCGTACATCGGCAGCGAAGCCCGGGCCGCTGTCCCGGACATCGACGACGGCGTCGTACGCCTGCAGGCCGACGTCGATCCTGATCGTGCCGCCTTGCCGGGAGGACAGCGCCTCGGCCGCGTTGTCGAGGAGTTCGTGGAACACGACCCGAAGGGCGTCGTCGGCGACCGCGACCCGGGTGTTCTCGGGACAGCGCACGTCGACATGCACCTCGGGGAAAACGGAGCGCAGTTCCGTGGTCAGGACCGCCAGCACGGTGTCCAGCGCGGCCGTGCCGACGGGGACGACGGGGTCGGACGAGGCCGTCTCGGCGAGCACGGTGCGGGCGCGGTCGAGGAGTTCCCCCGCTTCCGCGCCCTCCGCCCCGGCCAGCTCCTGGAAGGCCGCGTAGGACGGGGTCAGCAGGTGGCGGTGGGCGGGCCAGCCCGTCAGCAGCGCGACTTCCGGGGCGACGACGGATTCGGCGGCTGGGGCGGCGGGCTCCGCGGGAAGCCGTTCGACGGCCGTGGCCAGTTCCGCCTCGGCTCGCTGCCGCAGCCGTCGTTCCAGAGCGGAGTTCCGCAGCGTCAGCTCCCCCTCAGCGGTCCGTACGAGGGTTCCGTTGGCCAGAAGGGTCTCGGTGCCGGCGGCGATCGCGGCGTCGACGTTCCGGCCGCCCGCGACCGCCTCCGTGATGACGGACATGTCCTCCTCCGTCACGCTGCCGTCGGGTCCCGCGACGACCAGCGCGGCCCACAACGCCGCCTCGGACCGCGTATCCGTACAGCGGCCGAGCAGTTCACCCTCCAGCGCCCCGACGAGCTCGGGGTGGTCCTCCCAGGCGTCGACCCGGCGGGACCCGGACACCGGGCCGGGCCACCCGCAGCCCGGTCTCACCACCGCGCGCAGCATGACGAGCAGTAGTCCGGGGTCCATCCCCGTGCACCCGGCCATGGCGTCGGCCGCGACCGCGTCGCCGGCCCCCGTCAGGTCGAGAATCCAGCGAAGCGTCTGCCAGGCGGCGTCCCGGTCGGTGGCCAGGACGCGCCGGAAGTCCTGGACCGTCGAGCCCGTCAGCGCGTCGAGTGGCCATTGCCGGGCGATCAGCCGCAGCAGCAGTACGGCACGCCGCTCCCGCACGGTGGCCAGCCGCAGCAGATCGCGCAGCGTGACCACCGCCACATGAGCGCGGCCCAGATAGCCAGAGGGTTCGAGGTCCGGGCCCAGCGCCAGCCAGAGCCTGCTGTTGGCGGAGTGGCCGGTGAGATCCGCGGGGATCTCCCGTACGTCGGGGCGCGCGATGAAGAGATCGATCCGCCCGGAGGTGTGGAAGCGGCGCAGCGGCTCCTCAGTGAAGAGCCCGTCCAGCGAGGTGACGAAACCGTCGCCGTCCGGACGGCGGTCGGCCCGGGGCTCCGTGCCACCTCCACAGAGGGCCGTGGCCAGCGCGGCGGCGAAGCGCACCGCGGAGCTCTCGTGGTTGTGCTCAAGTCCGGCGTAGGCGTCGAGCAGTTCCCGGCCGTGCTGATCGGCCGGCTTCCAGCGGGCGAACCCCGCCTCCCGTTGTGCGGTCTCGTCACGAATCAGGTCCAGGACCCGTTGCGGAGTCAGCTCGCGCCAGTCCCCCGGCCACAGCGGGGGTACGGCCTCGGGGAACAGAGCGGTGGCGGGCTCGTGGGCGAGACGGGAGCGGACGATCCTCAACTGGCCTGCCTTGAGCAGGGCTTCGAGGTCGGCGGCCGCCCCGTGGGGCTCCTGCGCGTCGCTCTCCCCGCCGGTCGACCTGGCGGCGATCCGGGCACGCAGCATCTCGGTCTCGGCGTCGACGATCCGGTCGATGTGCCCGGTCCGGTCCTTCAGCAGCAGAGTGGCTTCCGGTTGCCGTCGGCGGGCGGCGGCGGCGAACTCGTCCACCTCGTCCGGTCCCATCTCCAGGCCCGCCTCCTGCGCGCGGCGCATCAGCTCCCCGCCCTCCAGCCGGGCGGCCTCGTCGGCCCGGTCACGGGCGGCCAGCAACGCGGCCCACCGCTGCCCGGACGGGTCGTCCAGCTCCGCGCACTCCAGGAGCATCGCCTCCGCGGCGGTGAACTCGCCGTCGTGGACCAGGCGTTCGTACACCTCGGCGGGCTCCCGGCCACCGAACCCGTCCAGGATGTCGTCGCCCAGTGCCTCGCGGTCCGGGTCGGCGGTTCCGTCTGCCAGCGCGAGCAGCACGGCCCGGTGGCGGAAGCGGCCCGGCCAGGTGGCCAGCAAGTCACGCAGCGGGGTGGTCATGGGGCTCCTTCCGGGACCTGCTCAGCAGCCGCAGCTGCTTGAGCAGGGCCAGGGCCGGCATACGGTACGGATCGCCGAGGGCGTCCGCCTCGCTGAAGAGCTGGTTCCAGTGCTGCGCGACGAAGACGGCGAGGGGAAGGTGATCCGCTGAAACGGGCCCCTTGGCGCTGTCCCGGTCCGCGAACTCGGCCGTGTCCCGGATCAGCATGCGGGCGTCGTCCACCATGGTGTCGATCCGCTCGGCGTAGTTGAGATGCCGACTCCACTGGATCTGCTGCCGTTTGCGCGGGCCCGGGAGCCGCGGCATATCGGCGACGATCTTATCGACGTACTCCCTGATGTCCCGGTCCGGCAGCAGGGTGGCCAGCTCCTCGCGTCCGCTCTCCGTGCCCCCGCCCGCGAGCCCCACGGTGATCATCGTGTCCAGGAAACCGCCCGCCTCGCACAGGGTTTCGTGGACATACCGCCCCGAGGCGAAGCCGAAGCTCTGGCGGGACGCCGTGAAATTCTGGGCGCGCTCGGCGAGTTCCTGCCACCGCTTGGTGATCCGGTCGGCCTGCGAGGAGTGCTCCGCCTCACCCTCCAGCAAGTGCAGCGGAAGTGCCGTCAGGGCGATCTGGTGGTACGCCACGGTCAGTTCGGCGAGCTCCGACCAGGTCGGCGGAATCCCGTCCAGGCCGCCCCCGTCGGCACCCGCCAGTTCGGTGTAGGCGAAGACGCCGGTCTCGCCGCCGCGCAGCAGCAGCTCGGCGATCGTGCCGACCAGGGCGACGGCCCGTTCCTGCGGCGAACCGGTGAGCAGTTCGGCGATCGCGTAGAACAACAGCTCGCCGGTGGGTCCGTGTTCCACGGGTACCGCGGCGGCGGTCAGCGCCGGGGACAAGGCGGCCGCCGTTCCGATCCGGGGAGCCAGCAGGCTCGCCTCCAGGAACGCGTTCCGGCGCCAGGCATCCTTGAGCAGCCAGTTCGCCCAGGTGTCCCAGTCGGGGCCGGGAGCAGGGTGTTCGCGCAGGGTTCTGGCGATCTCGGCGCGCAGGGTCTCGGGTGGGCACGCCGGATCCTCAGCACGTGCTTCGAGGATCTTCCAGGGGAGGCGCGCCGCGGTGCCGGTGTCCGTGGCCACGACCTGTTCCTCGGGACGAGACGCTGCGGCCGGCTGGGCAGGGGCGGGGAGGGCTTCCCAGTCGGCGATGCCGAGGGTGCGGGTGAAGGCGACGGCGAAGTCGGCGCCGAGGACGTGCAGGCCGACGTGTCCGCTGTGCGAGGACGCCGCCGAGCGTGCCGTCGGCCGGTCGAGCGGGGAGTAGCTGCCGGTCAGAACCTCGTGGTCGCTGACGATCGCGCGAACCTCCGCGCGCCCCTCGCGGTAGGTCCGCCGCCGTCGGAGGTCCGCGAGGAGATGGTCGTACTGTCCGGGTTCGGACAGCGGAGCCGGCAGCGCGGGGTGGTGGAGGTGGAGCACCGCGCCGGCGTCGAGCCGCAGGCGCAGACGGCGGGCGAGGAAGTCTCCGCAGACGATGCGGTCGGCGCGGTCGTCGGTGATGGCGAGCCGGTTCGTCGTTCCGCCGAGGGCCTGATGGACGGCGTCCCGGTAGTCGGCGTCGTCGGTCATGCGGACGACCGGGGCGCCGTCCCGGAGGGCGGCGACCGCACCGACCAGCCGAGCCTGGACGTCCTCCCACTCGGCGGTCCACACGACGCGCGCGGCGACCTGGTCGTCCCGCCAGCCGTCGGCCAGGGTGGGGAGCCGGCCCGGCGGTACGAGGCCGGGGGCGGCAGCGGTCTCCCGGGTCCGGCCGAAGTCCTCGTGCCGGAAGGCGATGCGCCGGCTGTCCGAGCGGTACGGGTAGACCCGCCGGGCCCACAGCAACAGGTCGACGACGCAGCGGGCCGGTCCCGGCGTGTCCGGGGCGGCCTGGACAAGGACGCTGCCGCCCGGGTCGAAATCGAGGACACTGCGGGTGCCGACGAAGGCCCGCTCGTCGTCCTGGATCAGGACGCAGGCCCGGGTACGAGAGCTGCGGTTGGCGAGCAGGACCTGTTCCGGGTGCCGCGCCTGCAGATCGTAGAGCGCGGTGGAGACTTTGGCGGGCAGGGTGGCCGTCGGATCGGTACCCCAGAGGAAGACCAGGGTGACCCCGCGGGCCAACGCGGCTTCCAGCTCGGGAAACACGTCGTTCAGCGCCGAGTAGTCGATGGTCGGAACGGACAGGACCAGTTGGTGCCGGGCCCGGCGGATGAGCTCGCCGCGCCACCAGGTCACGTCCTCCCCCGCCGCGACGGGTGTGGCCGCGGCCCGGAAGTCGGCGAGCTGGTCGACGCGTTCGGCGAGCCGTCCGGCGGCCTCCGTCAGCTCGTCGTTGTCCGCCTCCATCGTGGCCGGGTCCGCGGTGCCGGTCCGCGCCACCAGGGCGGTGAGCCGGTCGGCGAGATGACCGAGGTCGATGCGTTCGGGGTCCGCGGGCTCCGCCTTGTTCCGCAGGGAGGTGACGAAGGGGTCGTTCGGGCTCTGCTCGGCGAGTGCCGCGATCTGACTGCGGAACCGGTCCCTGGCCTGGCGGTTCCAGCCGGAGGTGTCCGAGAGGGACACGGCGAGCCGCCCGGTCTCGGGGTCGATCTGGACGGTGCCGCTCACGGAGAGCCAGCGGACGCCGCCGTCGGTGCTGATCAGCGGGTTACCGAAGGAGACGTCGAGGATGTTGCTGCGCAGTCCCCTGGTGCGCTGCTCGTGCCGGATGGTGGCGCGCACCGCGCGCAGCAGTTCACCGCGCGGCAGGTCGTCCGCACCGACACCCTGGCTGATCGGGACCTCCACGCTGTCCACGGGCGCCTTGAGCAGGGACCGTTCGAAGACGAACACGCTCCCGGTCATCGGCTCGAAGACGAACTGGCGCTGCTCCGTCTGTGTCGAGGCGTCCTGCAGGCCGTCGCCCGCCGCGAGGAGATCCTTGGCGGTCTCGGTGAGTTCCAGGAAGCCGTCGGAGAAGTCGATGGACACATAGCCCTTGGTCCACAGGCCGTGGATCACGTCCAGCATCACCCGGTGGGGCAGCGAGAACAACTGGGCCAGCTCTTGGACGGTGCGTCGGCCGGCGACGACGCCGCGTGCGACAAGACCTTCCAAAGTGGTCGTCCCCGCTTCGGGGCCGAGCACCAGGTTGAGGGTCACGACCTGGCAGGGCACCGCGATGTCAATGGTCTGGGCCATCAGTCGCCTCCTCCTGTGTCCCGAGGTACGCAGGCGCGGGCTTGATCGCGTCGTGGCTCCGGAACACGTCGATGACGGTCCGCCAGTCCTCCCCGCCGTGCTTCTCGAAGTGCCGCAGATCCCCGACCACGACGAGGAGCTGTACGGCTCGCGAGAGCATGACGTTGATCAGCTCCGCCTGGGCGACGTGGCCCACGTTCTGCCGCGGGTGGGGGCCCTGTTCGACGGAGCGCACCAGGGAGACGACGACGATGTCCGCCTCCTGCCCCTGGAAGGAGTGCACCGTGTGCACCTTGTCCTCGATCCCCCGTTCGGCCAGGCGCTTGCGCAGCAGTTTCTGCTGCTGAATGTACGGGGTGAGCAGGGCGAGGTCGCCCGGGTCAGGCCGTTGTTCGCGCAGGGTGACGACCAGATCTCGGACCAGCGCGGCCTCGCCCCCGTTGCTCCAGTGCGGCTGGTCCCGGCAGCCGTCTCGCTGGGAGGTGTCCAGCCAGACGAGCGGCGCGTTCTGGAGGTACGACGGTCGGCTGAGGCCGTGGAGCATCTCGGCCTCGGTTGACGGGGATTCGAGGAAGCTGACGGGCAGGCCCGTGTCGTCCCGTTCGACACCGCCGTCCTTTTTCCTCTTCTGGTAGAAGGTACGCCCGACCGTTTCGGCGATCGACGGGTGCATTCGGAACTGGCTCACGAGCCGATTGAGGGGCCGGTGTTCGGCCGTGGGCGAGGGCCGGACGACGCGGGTGACGCTCATCCGTGCCCCCGCGTCGGCGCCTTCCTGGTCCTCCTCGTCGGCGCTGTCCCCCGTCACATCCGCGAACAGCGAGCCGAAGAGCTCCAGATGACGGAGGTAACGGTCTGTGGCCTGCACATGGCGCATGATCTCGTCGCTCCTGTTCGACTTCAGTCGGTCCAGGAAGCCGGCGAGATCCGTCGCGCGGTGCGGGCCGAGCTGCCGGTGGTCGCCGATCAGGGTCCAGCGAACGCCGAGGGCGAGCGGCATGATGATCTCGGTGGGCCACGCCTTGGCCGCCTCCTCAATGATCACCCAGTCGAAGACGTCGGTCGCGTCACGGATGTCGTCGTTCAGGGTGCCCGCGATCGAGCAGGTCGCGAGCACGATGTTGGCGCCGGCCTTGATCCGGTCCGAGACCTCCACGTCGTTGCCCTCCACGACCCGTGCCCACTCGTCCCTCAGATGCTGCTCCGTCGGGCTGAGGACGGGGCCGCCCTCCTCGGGGTCGGTGGTGCCGTGCGCCGCCTCGACGATCTTCTCCCTCAGTCGCTGCGTGAGCGTGGTCAGGGTGTGATTCCGCAGGACGGGCGGAAGCTGGTCGTCGCTGCGGCTGTCCTGGAGTTCCCGGAGCAGCAGCACCTTCCCTTCCGCGATCTCCTTCTTCAGCCGCTCGGCCAGACGGACACCGAGGCTATCGAGGGCGTGGTTGGACTGGGCACTCACCAGCACCCGTCCTCCCGGCTCGGCATCCAGGTACTCCTGGACCGCGTGGGTGGCGACCGTGGTCTTGCCGGTGCCGGGTGGTCCCTGCAAGGCGTAGAAGGGGTGGTAGTCCAGCATCTCGTTGATGATCTGCGGGGCGTTGCCCTTGAGGCGCTTTATCCGTTCCTCGCCCTCGTGGCTCCACCGGCCTCGGCTGAGCCGGATCGAGGACGGACTGTGCAACGCGCGCATCAACCCGTGCCGCTGCCGCAGCGCCTCGATCCCCCGTGCCATGCGGCGCAATTGGATGTCGGTGCCGCGGTCGCCCGACGGGCGGACCCACCCTCGCTCGGGGAGGGTCTGACCGCCCGGCGCCGTGACCGTGATCGAGTCCTCGTCCTCCTTGCGCTCGATCCTGACCTCGACGGAGTCGCGGCCGAAGTAGGGTTTGCCGCCATCGTCGCGTACGACGGTGAGCGTGCCCCCGCCCTCTTCGTGGAGCAGCGCGGCGGCGAAGTCCCCGAGGGACGGACGGCGCACGCGATCCCCTGCGTACGCGGTGAGCAGCGGCGATTCGTTGATGCGTTTACGGTCGCGCTTGAGGTCGTGCTCCAGCACGTAGCTTTTGCCGGAGTGGGCGCCCTCCGGCAGCCGGTAGGCGTACTGGCGGGCGCGGTAGATGACTCCCTGATACTCCATCATGAAGCGCATGGACTGGAGAAGTTCCTTGTTCTCCGGGTCCGCGGGCGCACTCGCGGCCCTGACGGCTTCGGTGATCGGCACCCAGAGGGGCCGGTCATCGTGCACGTCGTCGCCAAAGTCCTGCCCGATCTTGTACGGCACGAGGTCGAGACGGCCGACACGGCGGCGCGGCCGGGCGGCGAGGACCTCCGGGGCGAACCTCCGGTCCACGAGGTACTTGATGACCAGGGTGTCCTCGTGGGTCTTCTTGATCTCTCCGGTGAGCTTCTCGTCATAGAGGAAGGCGCAGAACCAGACGGCCCGTTCTCCGATCAGCACCCACTCGGCCTGGGCGAGCCGCTCCTCCCGGCCGGTGTACACGTATCCCTTGGCGCCGCCGGGCATCCAGACCAGCTCAGCCTGCCGCAACTCCCTTTCCAGAAAGGCTTGCAGTTCCTCTCGGCCGGCCGTCTCGATGGGGCTGCGCGAGATCCAGCGGCGCTGGCGGTAGATGGTGTCGACGGACTGCTCGGGCATGAAGGCGACGAGATAAGGCCGTTCGGTCTCCTGGTGCCGGGACCACACCGAGCTGATGGGTTCCCAGTTCTCCTCCAGCGCCCGGGCCGCCTCGAACGAGGAGCACCGGCCGCGGGGGTCGGGATCGAGCATATCGAGCAGCACCTGCCGCAGTTCGCGGGGCACCCGGACGGCGGTGTGTACGTTCAGGTGCTGGCGCATACGAGCGTGCAGTTCCCGCAGCGCGTCCGGCAGTTCCGGCGGGGCGGCCGCGGCCACCGCGGCGTACGCCTCCGGAAGGGTCGTGGCCAGCGGGCCGCAGAACAGCTCCCAGCCGAACACCCCGAGCCCGAAGACATCGGTACTGGCCCAGTCCCGGCGCGGCGGCGCGTTGTCAGAGAACAGCGACGGCCATGTCTCGGGCGCGAGGTACGCGAGGTGGTGGGCGGGCGCGATGCCGTCGTGCGCCTCCAGGTACAGGTCGGTGACCATGCTGCGGTAGTCGCTGTCCCGGGTCGGCGCGTACATCGACTGGACGAGGTTGCCGAGCAGGGCGCTCATCTCGAAGCGGCCCAGCGCGAAGGAGTAGCGGTCCTCCTGATCGGTGCGGCGGATCGTGATCGCGGCGAGCGTCACATTGCGGTGCAAGATGCGAGCGCCGTGCAGCTGGCTGAGGGCGTCGACGAGCAGGGTGTACTGGTCGAACACCACGTCCCGGTTGCCTTCCACCCAGCCGGGGAAGTCGCCCTCGTGCCACTCCTCGCTGACCCGGCTGCCCTCCTGGCGGGTGAGGGTGAAGGCCGCGCCGAGGCCCTCGTCGTACCTCCCGTCGACGAATTCGGGCAGCGCGGGGTGGCTGAGTGCCTGGAGGCGCAGCAGGCTGCGCACCTCGTGCTCCCACAGCTCACCGACGATGCTCGTGAGCTTCCGGAACACGCACACGTCGTAGCGTTCCGGGTCGCCGGGCCGGCCGAGGGTGGCCCGGATCATGCGACCGCCCGCGACGGCGACCGCGGCGCCGTGACGGACGTACGGGCCGAAGGGGGCTCCGTCGCCGGTGAAGAGCGAGTCGAGGACTTCCTCGGGGGTCTCGTCGTCGAGTTCCGTGATCATGACTCCGTCTCCCCTTGTCCGGCCGGGCGTCGGCGGAGGGCTTCCACCACGATCACCCCGTCATCCAGCGCCAGCGCGGTGCGCCGACGGTCGAGTACGGCCCAGTCCCGCAACCGGGCACCCAGCTTGTCCGGCAGTTCGGGCAGCGTCCCGGGCAGCGGCGCCGGCCTGTCGTTCCCGGTGGCCCGGTCGGCGCCGTCGGCCGCGGAGCACACCCGCCGGGTGCCGTCACGCAGCCCGAGCAGCAGCAGCTCTTCGCCATCGGGCCCCAGCGCGCGGTCGACGCTCGTCACTCCGGTGAGCGCCCGGTCCGCCGGGCCGCCGGGGTCCGGCGTCCCGTCCAGGCCGTCCGCTTCGCTCGGCCCCGCCGCTCCCGCCGGGGCGCCGGAGGTGTGCGGGCTCCAAAGCCGTACGGCGCTGTCGCGTCTCGCGGCGGTGGCGGGCAGCGGCACCCGGGTGGGCCCGGTGACGGGCAGTATCCGAACCGTAGGCGCCGACGCTCCCTCGCGGAGCACCCCGGTGCGGGTGCGGGTGCGGGGGTCCCACAGGTACAGCGAGCCGTCCCGGGCCGCCGTCACCAGCCGGGTGCCGCCCCCCGTCCCGGTGATCGCGCCGATGGCGGTCAGCGCGCTGTCGCCGGTATGCAGGGGTTCGCCGTCCTGTGCGAGGCCGTCGTCGGTGAGAGTCCAGAAGGTCACTTCCGCCGCGGCCTTCGCGTCGCCCGCCGCGGCCTCGGTGTGCGCGGAGGCGAACCGTACGACGCCGGGCGCGCCGGGCAGCACGGCGAGGGCGGTCGGGGGCGTGGCGGGGCGGCCGGAGACGAGGCTCCGCGGCGCTTCTCCCGAGGCGTCCCAGACCTTGACGTAGCCGCCCTCGTCGACGGTGACCAGCCGTCGCTGTGCCACGGAGACGACGCCGTGCACGCGTCCGGCCGGCTCGGCGCCGGAGCGTGGCCTGTCCGTCGGCCGGGTGAAGTCCCACAGAGCGACGTAGCCCTGCGTGCCGGTCAGCGCGAGCCGTGGCCCGGGCACGGCGGCCATGCCGGTGAGGATGGTGGGCACATCGGTCTCGGCGTGGACGGCGGGGGTGTCGCCCAGGTCCCAGATCCGTACCCTCCGGTCGTTGTGGGCGACGGCGAGCCGGGGGCCGTGGCCGCCGCCGGGCGGAAGGGCGGCCATGGCCAGAAGGCTGCTCCGCAGCGGTGCGGGCAGCGCCGCGACCGGCGCGTGCCCGGCCCACGGCTCCCACAGCAATACGGTGCCGTCCTCCGCGCCGCTCGCGAGCACGGTGGTCTCCGCGTCCCAGGTCACCAGTTCCTTCACGGGCCGGACATGGCCATCGAGCGGCAGGTGCGGGAAGTGCCGCGCCATCCGGCTCCAGCAGACCCGCCACGCGGCGTCCGGTCCGGCCTCGGTGTGCTCGCCGGTGATGCGGGCGGCGCCGAGCTGGCGGAGGCCCGGTCGGTCACCGGGCGACGCCGATCGGATGAGGTGGGCCGAGGCCACGGTGCCGAGCACACCGCCGGGCAGCCGTCCGGCGTTCCCGGCCTCGGAGGTCAGCGACATCCCGCCGGAGAGGACGTCCCCGGCCAGGGCAGGCACGTCGATCCGGTCCAGGACTCGGGGGCACCCGGCCAGTTCCCGCCAGCCGTCGGGTCCGGCCTCGGCCGCGTACGCCGACAGGTGCCGGGCGAGGTGGCCGGGCAGCGGGACGTCGGGGGCGGCCTCGACCCGGTCCGCTGCGAGGGCCACGAGCGCGCGCAGGACGGCCGCCCGCTCGTGCGGGCCCGACCGTTCCAGGAACTTGTCCGCGAAGGTGCGGTGCGCGAGCCGGTAGACGGTGTGGCCGTCCTCGCCGTCGAGGAGTACGTACGCGGCGGCGCGGTGGAGCAGGCGGGCGATGTCGGCGTCGGCGGGGGCGACCCCGCCGGGGTCGAGGGCGCCGGCAACGGTGGCCCACAGCTGGCCGGCGCGTGGCAGGCCGCGGCCCTGAGCGTGGGCGAGCGCGGCCAGCAGCGGAGTGGCCTGCGGAAAACCTTCGGCGATCCTTCCCACGGCGGAGTTGAACAGGCCCCGCTGGTCGTGGGCGAGTAGCCGGTGGAGATCGGCCAGTCGCTCCGGTCGGAGCAGCTCGGGGCTCTGCTGGATCTCCTGGACGACGAGTGAGGCCTGGAGGAACTCCCAGTCCCCGCTCTCGACCCGCTCCCGCACGATGTCGGCGACCCCGTCGACGGCCTCGGCGGACAGCCCTCCGGGCGTGTCGCGCAGACTGCGGGTCACATAGCGGTGCACGGCCTCGGCGTCGCGCTCCAGGGCGTGCACCTGGGCATGGCCGGTGTCGCGCCCGAGCGCGTCGAGCAGTTCCTCCGAGGCCGCGCGCGTGCCGCGTCCGGAAGGCAGGACCGGGTCGGCGCCGGGCGTCTGCCCTTCCGGGGCGCGGCTCACCTCACCGGGCGGCCTGTGCCCGACGACGGGCGTAGGTGCGGTGGGCCGGGTGCCGACGATCAGGCGTACGCCGGTCAGCGGAGCCAGTTCCCTCAACAGGCCGGCGACGAGGACGGGTTCGCGGGCCTCGTCGAGTGCGTCGGCCATGATCACGGTACTAGCCCGGGCCTCCACGGCCTTGCGTAGGGCGGCGATCCGCTCCTGGAGGGCGAGTCCCGGCTCGGCGGGGGCGACGCCCAGCAGCGTCGTAAGCCTGCCGACCACGTCGTCCAGGGTGGAGCCGGCGAGGTGGAGAACGGCGTCGACGGCGGGGAGCGCGAGGTCCGGATCGAGTCGGTCCGCGAACCCCGCCGCGTGGAGCTCCTCGCCGACGGCGGGGTACGCGTGCACCATCAGATTGCCGAGCAGCGCCGACTTCCCCGCACCGGGGGCGCCGGTGACGATCAGCATGCCCGGCGTGTGCGGGTCGGCGGCCCAGCGGGCGACACCGCGGCGGTCGGCCGCCCGGCCCGTGAACCCCCAGGTAAGTTCAGTGAATCCGCTGCAGACGCCACTGCGTAGGAAGTGCGCCAGCGCGCTGTCCGTCTGAGTGTCGAGGAGCCGGTGGAGCCGGTCGTAGTCCTCCACGGTGGCGGTCACCGGCAGCGGGTGTGCCGTCCTCGGCCGCAATGGGAGTTGCCTGCTGCACCCGATGGCACGGGCGTACACCCCATCGTGCGCGTTGAGGCGGTGCGCGAGTTCTCCGGGCTCGATGTCCCTGTCGTGGTCCGTGAAACCGTCGAGGACCTCGGCCATCTTCTCGCGGAAGGTGCCCAGGTGTCCGGGACCGAGATGCTGGCCGGATCCGACCAGCAGCAGGGCCAGTTCCTTCTCCGCAGTGGCGCCGACGGCGGTGAGTTCCTCGGCGACCCGGTCGACGAAACCCCCGGATCCGCAGGCTTCGACGACCACGAAGGCCCAGTGCGGTGCCACGCGTCGGCTCGCCTCGTCGTGGAGGTGCCACGCGAGGGTCTGTGGGACGACGCGGGCCGCGCGAGTGTTCTCGGGGTTCCCCGGTACGAGCAGGCCGGCCTGTTTGTGCTTCCCCTTGCCGTGCCCGATCCACAGCAGGACCGAGGTACGTTCGCCTCCCGATGACGCCCAGTGGGCGAGCCGCTCCTCGACCGTGTTCAGGTCCCACGTCACGGCCTCTGGGACGCCCGGTGCGGCGACCGCCCCAAGGCGGCCGAGGAGCGCCAGGATCGCGGCGGCCTCCTTGGTGGCGTCGACGTGCGTCTGGTCGTGCACGTCGTCGAAGGCGAGTGCGTGGACGGGTAACTCGTCCACGTACTCGGCTCCGTAGAGGTCTGTCTCCCCCGCGTTCATGTGCTCAGTTGTCGTCTGCGACCGCCATGACGAGGTGCGACACGGGTTCGAGTCCGCCGGTGACCTCGATGCGGTAGAGCCCGGGGCGGGGCAGTGCGCACTGTCCCGTCATGGTCTCCGGGTCGGCGCGGTCGGGCTTGAGGGTGGTGGGGGCCGAGACGTCGGCGCCGGTGACCTCCTCCACGGTGCAGTGCACCTCGGACGGATCGTCGGCGCCGGTGAGGCGGATGGTGAACGGCTCTCCCGGCCGGGCGGCCTCGGGGGCGTCGAGGCCGAACTCCCCGCCGCCGAGAACGGCACCGCGCTCGCCGGGATCGCGTAGACCGCTCAGTGCGGAGACCGCCATCGTCCGGACCTGCTTGGAGGACATCAGTGACCCGTGCTTGCGGGCGACGGGGATCTCCGTCGCGTCTCCGGTCGCGGCCGCGTGGCGGAAGACCGTGCCGTCACCCATCCCGTCCTCGGTGACCGCCCGCCCCTGGCCGTCATAGCGGAGCTCACCGTCCGGCCGCCGACCGGGGAGAAGGCGGGCGGTGGCGGCACGTCCATTGTCGATCCGCAGGCTCAGGGGTGTGGGCTGCGCGACCCCCACGACCATGCTGTGGCCGCGCAGCTCGGTGTCGGCGGTCGCGGCCTGCCATGCCTGGGTGTCCCGTACGAGGTCGGCGTCGCCGCCGAGTCCCGTGATGTCGGAGACCGTCAGCCGCCGGGTGTCGTCCCCGTCCCAGACACAGCGGTAGGAGGGGAGGAGGTCGTACAGACCGGGCATCGTACGGCCGGCTTCCCGCAGCGCCTTCTTCGGCAGCCAAGGAGCGCCCGCCTTGCCGCTGGCGAGCACGACGGCGGACTTGACGGAGCCGTGGAAGGGCGTGCCCGCCGTCAGCACGGCCCGTACGTTGTCGGCGGCGCCGGAGATCCGGAACAGTTCGCGGACCAGCAGTCCGCCCATGGAGTGGGCGACGAACAGGAGTTGGGCCGGGCGGTCCTCACCCGTGCTCCTCATGTGGTCCGCATGAGCCCGATGGGAGCGCCAGCGCTCCAGGTGGCGATGGGCGGCGACCGCGAGGAGGTTGGCGTTGTGCCGTACGGACAGGCGCCAGTCGTAGGGGAACGGGACGACGGCGTGCGGATGAACGGCGTACTTGCGAAGGTCGCCGAGCAGCTGGCTGTACGGTTCGAGGCCACCGAGATCGGGCAGCCACTCATGGACCGAGAGCAGCCCTCCTGGTTTGATCCGCCCGGTCCGCCCAGCGCGTTCGTCCTCGGTCACCGCCAGCGAGCGGAGCCGGTCGGCGTGCATCCGCGCGGTGTACTTGAACAGATGGGGCGCGCCCCAAAGGAGCTTCCGACTCTCCGAGTCGATCAACTCGCTGCCCATGATCCCGGGCACGACCACCACCGCGTCGTGCAGACGTCGCCTCGGGGCCATACGTGTCATTCGATCCACAAAGCCGGTCACCCGCTCATTATGCCGACGGCTCGGCGGGTGCGATCTACGCTTCCCCGAAAAGGGGCTCCGTCCTCATTGCCAGACGGCGAGATTGGGCGCACCGGGCGCGCACCAATGACGCGAGTCACAGGTTCGGGGTGAATCGTCGCGGTCCGAAGATCTCGCCGTTGCCGGTAATGGACGCCCAGCGGGCTGTGCTTGAGGGGCGGGTCTGTCTCCGTTCGACGACGACTCAGGCCCTGCCTCTGCGGGTCCGGATCGTGCTGGCGTGTGCCGCGGGACACGCAACCAGCACATCTCGCGGACCGCTGGGAGTCAGTATCGCTCACGAGATCATCGTCACGGCCGATCTCCCGCTGTGAGCGACCAGGCGTGACGAGGGTTCAGCACGAGCGTCATCTGAGCGTCGAAAGTGCGAAAACGGCTCCGGGCCAAGACACGGCGGGTCACCGTCTGTGCCTCAAGACCGCACCTCGGAGCGCACAGGGAGGATGGTTCCCCGCTATATATGTCCTGTGCCGTGGAAGACAGGTCGAGGCAACCCCCGGGCTGGCGAACTCGCAGGTCAGCGACCCTTTTCGGTCGGCTCCAGAACCGCCACGCACTCCACGTGCGAGGTCATCGGAAAAATGTCGGCCTGGGAGTGTCCCGGAAAGGACCAGGTCAGAGCCCAATTCCCGGATCTCGTTGCCGCCTGCGGGCGACCACAGCGTCAAACGAGCGTCATGACGAGCAGTCCGTTCCTCCTCCGTGCGGAATTAGGCTGCCCCCAGGACCGAGCTGCCCGCGCCTCGCCGGAGGGAGTCACCCAGGCAGCTCAGCTCGTGACGTTTCTGACGCGGCGCCGGCGAACGTCGTCCACCGTCACGCGACAGGCGGGTTGGCCACTGCGGACACGGGGGACGGCCCGGCCGCTGTCCGGGAATTGCCGCGCCGTCCCCCGTGAATCAGTGGGACTCGGCCAGCCCCAGCGCCACGTCGACGATCATGTCTTCCTGGCCGCCGACGAGGCCGCGCTTACCGACCTCCACGAGGATGGAGCGCACGTCGACGCCGTAGCGCTCGGCCGCGGTCTCGGCGTGACGCAGGAAGGAACCGTAGACGCCGGCGTAGCCGAGGGTGAGGGTCTCGCGGTCGACGCGCACCGGGCGGTCTTGCAGCGGTCGCACCAGGTCGTCGGCGGCGTCCTGGAGCCCGAAGAGGTCGCAGCCGTGGGCCCAGCCGTTGAGGTCGGCCACGGCGATGAACGCCTCCAGCGGGGTGTTGCCCGCGCCCGCGCCCTGGCCCGCCAGCGAGGCGTCGACCCGGGTGACGCCCTCCTCCACCGCGGTCATCGAGTTGGCGACCGAGAGGGACAGGTTCTCGTGGGCATGGACACCGATCTCGGTCGCCGGGTCGAGGACGTCCCGGTAGGCGCGGATGCGGTCGCGGATGCCGTCCATCATCAGACGGCCGCCGGAGTCGGTGACGTAGACGCAGTGCGCGCCGTACGACTCCATGAGCCTGGCCTGCCCGGCGAGCGTCCTGGCGTCGGTCATGTGGCTCATCATCAGGAAGCCGGACACGTCCATGCCCAGCTCGCGGGCGGTGGCGATGTGCTGCGCGGAGACGTCGGCCTCGGTGCAGTGGGTGGCCACACGCACCGAGCGGACGCCGAGCGCGTACGCCCGCTTGAGCTCCTCGATGGTGCCGATGCCGGGCAGCAGCAGCGTGGTGAGGCGGGCGTTCTCGATGTGGGCGGCGGCGGTCTCGATCCACTCCCAGTCGGTGTGGCTGCCCGGACCGTAGTTGAGGGAACCGCCGGCGAGGCCGTCGCCGTGCGAGACCTCGATGCCGTCGACGCCCGCGGCGTCGAGCGCGGCCACGATCCGGCCGAGCTGCTCCGGCTCGATGCGGTGGCGGATGGCGTGCATGCCGTCCCGCAGAGTGACGTCCTGGATGAAGAGCCTGTCGACAGTCATGCGTCCGCTCCCTGGAGTTCGCTGCTGTGTGCGGCCATGGACTCGGCCATGCGGACGGCCGCGCTGGTCATGATGTCGAGGTTGCCGGCGTAGGCCGGCAGGTAGTGGGCGGCGCCCTCGACCTCGAGGAAGACCGACACCTGGTGGGTGACCGGGTCCGGGGTGAGGGTGTGCACCGGCTGGTCGGCGGGGACCGGGGTGATCTGCACCTGTCGCTTGAGCCGGTATCCGGGCACGTACGCCGACACCTGCTCGACCATCGCGGCGATGGAGGCGCGGATCGCGTCGTGCGTGTCCTCGCCTGGCGCGTTCACCAGGGCGAGCACGGTGTCCCGCATGATCAGCGGGGGCTCGGCCGGGTTGAGGATGATGACGGCCTTGCCACGCCCCGCGCCGCCGACGTTCTCGATGGCGTGGCTCGTGGTCTCGGTGAATTCGTCGATGTTGGCGCGGGTACCGGGGCCCGCGCTCTTCGACGCGATGGACGCGACGATCTCCGCATACGGCACCGGAGTCACCTGGGAGATCGCGGCAACGACAGGGATCGTGGCCTGACCGCCGCAGGTGACCATGTTGACGTTGTCCGCTGCGACGTGTTCGGCGAGGTTGACCGCAGGGATCACCATCGGGCCGATCGCGGCCGGTGTCAGGTCGACGAGCTGCTTGCCGTGCGGGGCGAGGACGGCGGCGTTGGCCACATGGGCCCTGGCGGACGTGGCATCGAAGACGATCTTCATGTCCTCGAAGCCGTCCATGCGGACCAGGCCCTCGACGCCCTCGGCCGTGACCGGGACGCCGAGCCGCCGGGCGCGGGCGAGCCCGTCGGAGGCGGGGTCGATGCCGACCATCGCGCCCACCTCCAGGGTGTCGGACAGGCGCAGCACCTTGATCATCAGGTCGGTGCCGATGTTGCCCGAGCCGATGATGGCCACCTTGGTCTTCATGCGGAGGTTCCTTCGTCGGAGTCGGAGAGCGCGTCGCCCGCGGGGGACGCGGGGAAGCTGACGGAGACGGCCCCGAGGCCGCTGATCTCGGCGGTGAACGTGTCACCGGGCTCGGCGACGACCATCGGGCCGAGGGCGCCGGAGAGCACGACCTGGCCCGCGCGCAGCGGGTCGCCGACCTCGCGTGCGGTCCGCGCCAGCCAGGCGAGCGCGGTCAGCGGGTCGCCGAGGCAGGCCGCGCCGTCACCGCTGGAGACGGTCTCGTGGCCCCGGGTGAGCGTCATGGCGGCGGTCACCGGCTCGAACTCGGCCAGGGTCTTCGTCGCCGACCCGAGCACGTACAGGGCGCTGGAGCCGTTGTCGGCGACGGTGTCGCCGAAGGTGATGTCCCAGCCGGCGATCCGGCTGTCGACGATCTCCAGGGCCGGGACGGCGTACGCCACGGCGTCCCTGATCTGCTCCGCGTCCAGGGGGCCCTCGGCGAGGTCCGCGCCGAGCACGAACGCGATCTCGGCCTCGACCTTCGGCTGGAGCAGCCGTCCGGTCGGCGCCAGGGTGCCGTCGGCGACCTGCATGTCGTCGAAGAGGACACCGAAGTCAGGCTGCTCCACGCCGAGTTGGGCCTGTACGGCGGGCGAGGTGAGGCCGATCTTGCGGCCCGTGACGCGCGCGCCGTTCTCCACATGGCGTGCGGTGAGCAGCTCCTGGACGGCGTACGCCGCCCTCACGTCGTCGCTGCCGATCAGGTCGCGGACCGGGGAGCAGGGCACACGGTCGGCGGCGGCTGCCAACAGGCGCTGAGCTGCCTTCGCTACGGCGTCGCCACCACGGGGGGTCTCGTTCATGCCCTCAGCTTGGTGACTCGGGGCGCGCGACGCCCAGGAAAAAGTTCCGCGAGACGGAACACGGGCCTGTTCGTCGTGCAACCCCAGGGGAATCGGTACCGCAAGAGCCCGCCGGGGCAACCCCAGAGGCATCAGTGCCGCAAGAGCCCGCCGCGCGGCAACCCCAGGTGTCAGTGCCGCAGGAGTTCCTCGCGTCGGGCGAGGGTGGCGGTGATGCCGCCCGCCGCCGCCCGGATGCTGTTGGCGTGCCGAGCGGGCAGGAAGCGGTGCACGGGGCCGGTCACGCTGACGGCGCCCAGAATCTCGTCCGACGGGCCGAAGATCCCGGACGCGACGCAGACGATGCCGACCGCCGACTCCTCGTACTCGAACGCGACGCCCTTCGCGGCGACGTCGGACAGCTGGCGCGTGAGGACGTCGACGTTGGTGATGGTGCGGGGGGCACGGCGTTCCAGCGGTCCGCGCAGCACCGACTCACGGACGTCGGCGGGGGCGTGGGCGAGGAGGACCTTGCCCAGGGCGGTGGAGTGCAACGGCATACGCCCACCGAGCCGGGACGGGGAGTCGGCCTGCTGGTGCCCGCCCATCTTCGCCACGTAGACCACCTCGGTGCCCTCGCGGATGCCCAGGTGGACCAGTTCGTGTGTGCGCACGTACAGGTCCTCCAGGAACGGGGTCGCCACCTCCAGCAGGCCACGCTCCACCGAGGCGCGCATCCCCAGTTCGAAGACCAGGCTGGACAGACGGTAACGGCCCGCTACCCGGTCGAGCAGGCGCGCGGCCATCAGATCGCCGAGCATGCGATGCAAAGTGCCCTTGGGCAGCCCCGTACGACGCTGCAACTCGGCGAAGCCGAGGGTGGTGTCCTCGACGCTGAACGCCTGCAGCACGGCGAGTGCCTTGCTCAGCACACCGCTCGGTGCAGCCTCGCCCACACCTGCCTCCGCTTCTCGCTGGCGCACGTGTCCCTGCAGGTGACAGCCTGCCCATGTGATCCGATTCTACGGCGATCGAATCCCACGGACCGGGTCGGCGCCGCGAAGTCGGGGCGCGCACCCGACATGATGCCGGGCCTCCCGGTCAGGGTTTGCCGGCCCCGGCTGTCCCGTCCGCCCCCTGGAGGGCTCGGCACACCTGATGGTTCAGGGCGTCGGCCAGCATGCCGGACAGGGCGTGGAAGTCCCAGTCGTCGCCGGCCGCCATCGCGATGAACAAGCCGTCGGAGGTAGCGAGGGTGAACTGCGCCAGCCGACGGGAAAGCTCCGGGTCGCGCGCGCCCACCTCGTCGGGGAGCAGGACGGACCACCACCGCGCCAGCGTGTCGAGCATCCGCCGCCTGATGGCCAGGAAGGTCTGGCGGGCCGCGGAGTCGGCCATGCGGCGCTCCAGCGACAGCAGCAGACCGAGCCGCCAGAAGCCGTGGCTGAAGTCGTCCGCGGTCAGTCTCTCCCGCAGGAAGTCGTCCAGCCGGCGCTGGGACCGCGGACCCGACTCTCTCGACCACCCGGTCTGCCGCGCCCACTCCTCGAAGCTCTGCTCGATGAGCGCCGCGAAGAGGCTGTCCTTGTTCTCGAAGTGCCAGTACACCGACCCCGAGGGCAGCCCCGACCGCTTGCTGACCAGCGCGATCGTGGTGCCTTCGTAACCGCGCTCGGCCGCGAGTTCGAGCGTCGCCTCCAGGATGCGGCGACGGGACTCTTCGGTCTGCCGGTGCTGTACGCCGGCCTTCTTTGCCATGACCTCTTGCTATCACACGTCTACCGGGCTACCGTTCCCGGCAAATCTCTAGAATGTTGATTCTAGATTAAGCGATCAGTCACCCCTCGATCGGCAGGTCACCGTGATCCAGTCCCTCGCCTACCTCGGCATAACCACCCCCTCCTACGAGCGGTGGGCCACCTTCGGTCCCGACATCCTGGGCCTCGAACTCGCACCACGGCGCGACGACGGCACCGTCCTGCTGCGCATGGACGACGCCGCCTGGCGGCTCGCGCTGCACCCGGGCGAGAAGGACGACGTCGCCTACATCGGGTGGAACGTCCCCGACGAACGCACCGCCCGCGCCATGGCGAAGAGCCTGGCCGACGACGGTGTGCAGGTCACCGACGGCACGCCCGAACTGGCCCGTGCACGGGCGGTGGAGAACCTGCTGTGGTTCACCGACCCCTTCGGCCTGCGCCACGAGCTGTCCTGGGGCCGCGACTACTACCCGTCCACGTTCCGGCCCGGCCGAGCGCTGAGCGGCTTCAAGACCGGCGAGCAGGGCATGGGCCACATCGTGCTGCTGGTCCCCGACCTGGCGCAGGCCGACGCCTTCTTCAGCGGCGTCCTCGGCTTCAAGCTGTCCGACCGCATCGTCATCGACGGCCAGGTGCAGATCCGCTTCTACCACGTCAACGGACGCCACCACACGCTCGCCATCGGCGAGGTCCCCGGGGTGACCGGCCTGCAGCACCTGATGCTGGAGGTCAACGACATCGACGACGTCGGCACCGCGCTGGACCTGTGCGAGCGCGACGAGGTGCCGCTGGCCCTCACCCTGGGCCGGCACGTCAACGACCTGATGACGTCCTTCTACCTCCACACCCCCGCCGCGTTCCAGATCGAGTACGGCTGGGGCGGCATCGCCGTGGACGACCTCTCCTGGGAATCGCGCACCTTCGACCGCTTCAGCATCTGGGGCCACCACCAGCCCGAGGCCTCCAAGCAACTGCCGCCCGCCCTCATCACCCGCGTCCAGCAGGCGTGAGCGCCCTGTGCAGCACGCCGTACAGGAACGACAGAAAGAGCCCGCGGTGACACTCGTCGACCACCACGACCCTGCCACCTTCCGCAGAGTCCTGGGGCACTACCCCACCGGAGTCGCGGTCATCACCGCAATGACCCCGGAAGGTCCCGTCGGCATGGCGGTCGGCACCTTCACCTCCATCTCGCTCGACCCGCCACTGGTCGGGTTCTTCCCCGACCGCAACTCCTCGACCTGGGCGCGCATCCGCACCGCGGGGGCCTTCTGCGCCAACATCCTCGGCGAGGACCACGAGGCCGTCTGCCGCGTCTTCGCGTCCCGGGACGTCGACCGCTTCGCCGCCGTCGACTGGGTGCCGGGCCCGACCGGCTCACCGGTCCTCACCGACGCCATCGCCTGGGCCGACTGCCGACTCGCCGACGACCACCCCGTCGGCGACCACGACCTCGTGGTCGGGCACGTCACGGGACTCGCCCTGCGCCCCGGCGAACAGGCGCAGCGCCCGCTCGTCTTCCACCGCGGCCGGTACGGAACCTCCACCACCGCGACCGCCGCCCTCTCGTCCCTGCCCCTGGAAGGAGCCTGGCTGTGACAGCCGCCGCCCTCACCGAGGAAAACACGAGCCGTACCGTCACCACCAAGGACTGGACGCTGCACTACAACGAGGCAGGCCAGGGCCACCCCGTGGTCTTCCTGCACGGCAGCGGTCCCGGCGCCACCGGCTGGAGCAACTTCTCCGCCAACATTCCCGCGCTCGCGGAGCGTTACCGGGTACTTGCCGTCGACATGCCGGGCTGGGGCCGGTCCGACACCGTCGAAGGAGGCGAGCGCGACCACACCGCCACCGCGATCCAGTTCCTCGACGAACTCGGCATCGAGAAGGCCGCCTTCGTGGGCAACTCCATGGGCGGCATGACCGCCCTGCGCCTGGCCGCCCTGCACCCCGACCGCGTCTCGCACCTCGTCACCATGGGCGCGCCCGCGGGGAAGGGCGGTCCCGGTCTCTTCGGCCCCGGCGACGGCCCCAGCGAGGGGCTGAAGGTCCTCGTCCGCGGCTACGCGGACCCCACGGAAGCCACCATGGCCGAACTGGTCGACGTCATGACCTTCCACAGCGGCCCCGACCGCGAGGAACTCGCCCGCGCCCGGGCCGCAGCCTCGCAGGCCCGCCCCGACCACCTGAAGAACTTCCTGGAGCACCTGCAGCGGACGCATCAGGTCGGCACCGCCGCCACCGACAGCGAGATCGCGGCCATCTCCGCGCCCGCGCTGCTCATCCACGGCCGTGACGACCGTGTCGTCCACTTCGAGAACTCGCTGCGTCTGGTGTCGAGGATTCGTGACTCGCGCCTGGTGCTCCTCAACCGCTGTGGTCACTGGGCCCAGTTGGAGCACGCTTCCGAGTTCAACCGGCTGGTCGCCGACTTCATCGCCCAGCACTGACCACCGACCCGCTGGTCCCACTGCCCCACTTGCCCCTCAAGGACGAGGTTCACTTTCATGCACGAGGTAACCGAGCGCGTCGAGAAGCTCGCCGCGCAGTTCGAACAGCAGGCCGTCAAGGACGACGAAGCAGGACGGCTCACCGACGAGACCGCCGCGATGATGCGCTCCGCCGGAGTCGTCCGGCTGCTGCAGCCCCGCGAGTTCGGCGGCTACGAGGCCACACCCGGCGAGTTCTACCGCACCGTGATGGCGCTCGCGGCCCGCAACCCCGCCGCGGGCTGGGTGGGCGGCGTCGTCGGTATCCACCCCTGGGAACTGGCCCTCGCCGACCGGAAACTCCAGCAGGAGCTGTGGGGCGAGCGCGGGGAGAACGCCGACACCTGGGTCTCCTCCCCCTACGCGCCCAACGGCCGCGCCCGCAGGGTCGAGGGCGGTTACCTGTTCTCCGGACGCTGGCCCTTCGCCTCGGGCAGCGACCACTGTGACTGGGCCGTCCTGGGCGGCATCGTCACCGACGACGACGGCAACATCCCCATGCCGCCGGACATGCGGCATTTCGTCCTGCCCCGCGCCGACTACGAGATCCAGCAGGACAGCTGGGACGTGATCGGCCTCGCGGGCACCGGCAGCAAGGACATCATCGTCCGCGACGCCTTCGTCCCCGAACACCGCACCCTCGACGCGCACGAAGTGAGCGAAGGCATCCTCGCCGAACGCAACCGGCCCGGAAACCCCCTGTATGCGATGCCGTTCGGCGTGATGTTCTCCAGCGCCATCAGCGCCTCCACCCTCGGTATCGCCGAAGGCGCCCTCGCCGCCTTCCTCGCCTACACCCGCCAGCGCGTCACCATCGTCGGGAGCCGGGCCGCCGAGGACCCGCACCAGTTGTCCAGCCTGGGCGAGGCAGCCGCCGACCTGGACGCCAGCCGCACCCACCTGCTGGCCACCATGGACCGCATGTACGACGACGTCCTCGCCGGCAAGACCCCCACCGTCGAGGCCCGCGCCGAGGCACGCCGCAACCAGGTCCGCGCCTCCCGCCGCGCCACCGACGCCGTGGACGAGCTCTTCCGCCGGGCCGGCGGCGGCTCGCTCCGCCGCGACCAGCCCTTCCAGCGCTACTGGCGCGACGTCCACGCCGCGATGAACCACCTGTGCAACGTCGCCGACAGCATCTACGAGGGCTGGTCCCGGGACCAGTTCGGCCTGCCGGCCGGAATGCGCGTCCTCGTCTGATCCCCACCCCCAAGACGCCCCCGCCGCGACCGACCGCACCGGCAGCAGCGGGAGCCCGCGCAACGACCCCGGTCCTCACCCCTGCCCGGGGTCGTTGCCATCTCCCCACTCAGGCCAGAACGGATGCCATTTCCGCGTGGAGACGTGCCCCGGCAAGGCCCGCACCGCAGGGCGGTGTAATCACTCCGAGCCGGATCCCTCCAATGCACAGCGCCCGCTTCCACGAAGGAATATCTCTCGCGGGAGGTGGCCGAGGGCCTCCTCTTGCCGTACCGGGAGAAGTTCCGGCGACGTCTGCTGGAATCGCCGTACGCGTCGCAGGGCCGCCCGGAGATTATGGAGTTGCCGCTCCGCGGTGCCCGGTCTGCGCCTACGCCCCGGTTCCAGCCTGACCTGAGCGGGGTGAGTGAGGCCCGGGCGCGGGCGCCCGTCCCTCACGTCGTCGAATGTCAGGAAACGGGGAACCAGGCCGATAGGCGCTTGGCAATGACCGGTACATCGACCTTGTCCTGCGCGACTTCCTCGACGAACGGGCCGGCAATGGAGACGGGCGGCGGAAGGGTACTGGCACTGACGCCATTGAGCCGCAGGAAGACGCGCATGGCAAGCCAGGCGGTGCGCTTGTTGCCATCGATCAGCGCGTGATTGCGGGCAACGGAGTGCAGCAGCGCCGCCGCCTTCTCGTGCAGCATGGGATACAGCTCAGCCCCGAACACGTTGGTCCGGGGCCGCTCAATAGCTGACACCAAAAGTCCCATGTCACGCACGCTGTGCTCGGTACCGTTGACCGTGCGAGCGATGGCCAGAATCTCGTCGATCTGGATGTAGCGCACTTCGGTCACTTCAGGTAGTCCAGGATTTCCGCATCGCTGTCCATGAGCTCGGCCAGGACGTCATCGACCTTCAGCTCGGCCCGATTCTGGGCGTCACGGATGGCCTCAATGGCAAGTTCCTGCTTGCTGCGGTGTTCCCGACGAGCACGCTCGGTAAGCTTTGCATCAAGGTCATCGGGGAGTCGGAGTGTCATCGCCATACAGCGATGATACCTGACTGGTATCTAGGTGGCGAGGTGATACCAGCCACTCAGGTCCTCGGACTACGGCTTCACGTTCTGTGACTTGGACGGGCCGCGCTCTCAGCTGCAACGAGCCTGGGGCGGGGATGTCAGCTCGCGCGACTGGAAGGTGCAGCGGGACACCCCGCCGGAGTGCTTCCCCCTGGCCGATGGCCCGGTCCGCAGGGCAGGAGCCCGTTAGGCCCGTGAGGTTGAGACTCCCGATTCGAGCGTCATACGAGCGTCAAGAATCTCCGATCGAGACCTTGAAGGCGTCGCCGACGCAAGCGACTCCCTGATGAATTCGCAGTTCAGGCGGCCGCAAGGGGCAAGCCGGGCACTCGACCCGCTCCACGGAAGGAAACAGGTCGAACAACTACCCAAACCGCAAAACCGCAGGTCAGGCGCCTTTTACCACCGGCTCCAGAATCGCCACGCACTCCACGTGGTGCGTCATCGGAAACAGATCGAACGCCCGCAGTGTCCGCACCCGGTACCCCCCGTCCCGGAAGTACGCCAGGTCGCGGGCGAGGGCGGCCGGGTCGCAGGCCACGTAGGCGATTCTGCGGGCGTCAAGCGACGCCAGGTGTTCCACCGTCTTTCGGCCCGCGCCCGCGCGGGGCGGGTCGAGGACGATGAGGTCCACCTCCGTGATGCCCGTGCGCGGGAGGACCGACTCGACCTTGCCCTGCTCGACGCGGACCCGGGGGAAGTCGGCGAGGTTGTGGCGGGCGTCCTCCACCGCGCGCTTGCCGGACTCGATACCGAGGACCGCGCCCTTCTCGCCGAGGCGGTCGGCGAGGGCGCCGGCGAAGAGGCCGACGCCGCAGTAGAGGTCCAGCGCCATCTCGCCCTTGCGCGGGAGGAGGCCCTGCATGACCGCGGTCACCAGGGTGTCCGCCGCCTTCGGGTGGACCTGCCAGAAGCCGCCGCTGCCGACCCGGTGGGTGCGGCCGTCGGCGCGTTCGCGCACGAAGGCGCGGCCGTGGACACGGTGGATGCCCCCGTCGTGCTCGTCGACACGCATCACCGAGACGGGCCGGTCGAGTTCGACCAGGGGGAGGCGGGCGCCCGGGCGCGGTTCCAGGATGACCATGCGGTCCTGGGAGCCCGTCGCGGCGATCGCCTCCACCGCGGCCATGCCCGACCAGTCCCGCTCCTCGATGCCCAGTTCGCTGACGCCCGGCGCCGCGATCATGCAGTGCTCGATCGGCTCCACCTCGTGCGAGCGGTGCCGGCGCAGTCCCGCGTTGCCGTCGGCGTCGACGGCGTACTGCACCCGGGTCCGCCACTGCGGCACCTCGCCCGCCGGCAGCTTGTCGCCCTCGGCGGGCATCACCGTACCGTCCCAGCCGACGTCCTCGGGCGTGAGGCCCGCGAGCCGCTGCAGCTGTTCGGCGATCACCTCGCCCTTGAGGCGGCGCTGGGCACCCGGCTTGGCGTGCTGCCAGTCGCAGCCGCCGCAGCGGCCGGGACCGGCGTAGGGGCAGGGTGCCTCGACGCGGTCCTTGGACGCGTCCAGGATGTCCACCGCGTCCGCGCGCAGGAAGCGGGCTCCCTCCTCGCCCTCGGTCACCCGCGCCACGACCCGCTCGCCGGGCAGCGTGTGCCGGACGAACAGCACCTGGCCCTCGGCGGTCCTGGCGATGCAGTGCCCACCGTGCGCGACCGGGCCGACCTCGACCTCGTACTCCGTCCCCACCAGCGATTTCTTCGGTTCTGCCTGCATGGCGGGGTGACTCCAGATCAAGGGGGAGGAAAACGGCCCGGGCGCGGGCCGACGACAGCCCACCAGTCTACGTGCTCACCGAACCGACACCTGCCGTGCGGGCAGGAGCCGACGCCTGGCGGGCGGGCGCGAGCCGGTGCCTCCCCGTGCGGGCACGGGGAGGGGGGCGGGGCGGGCATCGAGGGGCCGAAGGGGGCGGACGTCCGTCCGCACGCCCACCGGCGCTCCCCCACCCCGTCAGCCCCCGCTGTGCTCCTTGGGCCGGTGCTCCGCCGGACCGCGGCGCACCGCGCCCGGGGCGTTCCACTCCTGCCGCTTGCGGGCCCGGTTCCGCGCCGCCTCGGAGGACACCAGCTGGTAGGGCACGGACGTCACCATCACACCGGGTGTGAACAGCAGCCGGCCCTTGAGCCGCAGCGCGCTCTGGTTGTGCAGGATGTGCTCGTACCAGTGGCCGACGACGTACTCCGGGATGATCACGGAGACCGCGTCACGCGGGGACTGGGCGCGCAGGCTCTTGACGTAGTCGATGATCGGCCGGGTGATCTCGCGGTACGGCGAGTCCAGGACCTTCAGCGGTACGTCTATCCCGCGTCGGTCCCACTCCTCGCGCAGCGCCTTCGTCTCGGCCGGGTCGACGTTGACGGTGAGCGCCTCCAGGGTGTCCGAGCGCATCAGCTTGGCGTAGGCCAGGGCGCGCAGGGTGGGGCGGTGGATCTTGGAGATGAGGACGACCGAGTGGACCCGGGACGGGCGGACCAGGTCGTCGTCCGGCTCCTCGGGGGCCGAGATCTCCTCGGAGACGCGGTCGTAGTGCTTACGGATCGCGGTCATCGTGGCGTAGAAGATGCACATGCCGAGCAGCGCCACCCAGGCGCCGTGGGTGAACTTCGTGACCAGGACGACGACCAGCACCAGGCCGGTGAAGAAGGCGCCGAAGGCGTTGATCGCGCGGGAGCGGAACATGTGGCTGCGCTTGGCCGGGTCCGTCTCGGTGGCCAGGTGGCGGTTCCAGTGCCGGACCATGCCGGTCTGGCTGAGCGTGAAGGACACGAACACGCCGACGATGTACAGCTGGATGAGGCGGGTCGAGTCGGCACCGTAGATGACCACCAGCAGGGCGGCGGCGCCGGCAAGGAGCACGATGCCGTTCGAGAAGGCCAGCCGGTCGCCGCGGGTGTGCAGCTGGCGCGGCAGGTAGCGGTCCTGGGCGAGGATCGAGCCGAGCAGCGGGAAGCCGTTGTACGCGGTGTTAGCGGCCAGGAAGAGGACGAGGGCGGTGGCCGCGGCGAGCACGACGAACAGGAAGCTGCCCTTGCCGAAGACGGCCTCGGCGACCTGGGAGATCACCGGGTTCTGGACGTAGCCGGAGCCGATCGCGACGCCGTTGTGGAGCAGGTCGGTGGCCGGGTTCTCGGCCATCCGGACCTTGGTGACCGCGGCGAGCGCGATGATGCCGCAGAACATCGTGACGGCCAGCAGGCCCATCATGGCCAGCGTGGTCGCCGCGTTCTTCGACTTCGGCTTGCGGAAGGCCGGGACGCCGTTGGAGATCGCCTCGACACCGGTGAGCGCGGCACAGCCGGAGGAGAAGGCGCGCAGGAGGAGGAAGACGAGAGCGAAGCCGGCCAGGCCCTGGTGCTCGGCCTTGATGTGGTACTCCGCGGTCGGGGCGCGCATCGTGTCCCCGAGGACCAGGCCCCGGAACGCACCCCACGCGATCATGATGAAGACGCCGCCGACGAACACGTACGTCGGGATCGCGAAGAGCTTGCCGGACTCCTTCACGCCGCGCAGGTTCATCAGGGTCAGCAGCACGATCACGGTGACCGCGCAGAAGACCTTGTGCTCGACCACGAAGGGGACCGCCGAGCCGAGGTTCTCGATGCCGGAGGCGATGGAGACGGCCACGGTCAGGACGTAGTCGACGAGCAGCGCGCTGGCGACGGTCAGGCCGGCCTTGGGGCCGAGGTTGGTGGTGGCGACCTCGTAGTCGCCGCCGCCGCTCGGGTAGGCGTGCACGTTCTGCCGGTAGGAGGCGACCACGGTGAACATCAGCACGACGACCGCGACGGCGATCCAGGGGCTGAAGTGGTACGCCGACACGCCCGCGATGGACAGGACCAGCAGGACCTCCCCCGGCGCGTAGGCGACGGAGGACAGCGGGTCGGAGGCGAAGACGGGGAGTGCGATGCGCTTCGGCAGGAGCGTTTCGCCCAGCCGGTCACTGCGCAGAGCGCGCCCGATCAGAATCCGTTTGGGCACGTCGGTCAGTTTGGACACGAGAGAGGATCGTAGGCCTTCCACCTGGCAGGACTCCAGCCGCAGTACCGGATCTGCCTCCCGAGTGAAAAAGGTGACGGATGGAACTGCGGATTCCGCAGCCTACGTCCGATCCGTGCCTAGATGACAGACCCCGCCCGTCTTCGCACTTCGGAGGTCCCATGCCCGCGACCGCAGAGCTGATCGGTGCCATGCTCGCCCTCGTCGGCCTCGGAATCCTCACCGCCTGGAGCGTGCGCAGCATCACTCGGCGATGAGCCTCGCACAGGGGTGCCCGGCCGGGACGGTGCGTGTGTAGCTTGGGCCTCGGTCTGAGACCCTGATGTGGCTGAGCAGTAACTTTTGGACACCGGAAGGACGGTCGTGCACATCGTCATCATGGGCTGCGGCAGAGTGGGCTCCGCTCTCGCCCAGACCCTGGAGCAACAGGGGCACACGGTCGCCGTGATCGACCAGGACCCCACCGCCTTCCGCAGGCTGGGCCCCGGATTCGGCGGCCGCCGGGTGACCGGAGTCGGCTTCGACCAGGACACCCTGCGCGAGGCGGGCATCGAGGAGGCCGGCGCCTTCGCCGCCGTCTCCAGCGGCGACAACTCGAACATCATCTCCGCGCGGGTCGCCCGCGAGATGTTCGGGGTGGAGAACGTCGCGGCCCGGATCTACGACCCCCGGCGCGCCGAGGTCTACCAGCGTCTGGGCATCCCGACCGTCGCCACGGTCCGCTGGACCGCGGACCAGATGCTGCGCCGGCTGCTGCCCTCGGGCGCCGAGCCGCTGTGGCGCGACCCCACCGGCGGGGTCCAGCTGGCCGAGGTGCACGCCTCCCCGAAGTGGGTCGGCCACAAGATCAGCAAGCTCCAGGAGGAGACCGGTGTCCGGGTCGCGTTCCTGACCCGGCTGGGCGAGGCGATGCTGCCCACCTCGCAGACGGTCCTCCAGGAGGGCGACCTGGTGCACGTGATGATGCGGACGGACGACGTGGACAAGGTCGAAGGCGCCTTCGCCGAGGGTCCGGAAGAGGAGGGCGGTCACTGATGAGGGTCGCCATTGCCGGGGCCGGTGCCGTCGGCCGCTCCATCGCGGGCGAGCTGCTGGAGAACGGCCACGAGGTCCTGCTGATCGACAAGGCCCCGACCGCCATCTCGGTGGAGCGGGTCCCGCAGGCGGAGTGGCTGCTGGCCGACGCCTGTGAGATCACCTCCCTCGACGAGGCGGCGCTGCAGCGCTGCAACGTCGTGATCGCCGCGACCGGCGACGACAAGGTGAACCTGGTCGTCTCGCTGCTCGCGAAGACGGAGTACGGGGTTCCGCGCGTCGTCGCCCGGGTCAACAACCCCAAGAACGAGTGGCTGTTCAACGAGTCCTGGGGCGTGGACGTCGCCGTCTCGACGCCTCGCCTGATGTCGGCCCTGGTGGAGGAGGCGGTGTCGGTCGGCGACCTGGTCCGCCTGCTGCGCTTCAGCCACGGCGACGCGAACCTGGTCGAGCTGACGCTGCCCGAGGAGTCGGCGCTGGCCGGCACCCAGGTCGGCGACGTGGAGTGGCCCGAGGACACCTCGCTGGTCACGATCATCCGCGGTACCCGGGTGCTGACCCCCTCCCGCGAGGACTCTCTGGAGGCGGGCGACGAGCTCCTCTTCGTCGCGGCCCAGGCCCGTGAGGAGCAGCTGGAGGACCTGCTGTCGGTCCGGCGGGAAGACAGCTGACGTACACGCGAAGAAGGGCGCCCTCCGCTGCGGAGGGCGCCCTTCTTCCGTACCGGTCCACCGGTCTACTTGCGGTGGCGTCCGCCCGAGGCCGCCTCACCGCTCTCCGCGGCCTGCGGCTGCGGCTGCGGCTGCGGCTGCGCCAGCGCCGCCTTGCGCTCCTCCTCGGCCTTCTCCGCCGCCTCCATCTCCGCGAAGACGTCGATCGGCGCCGGCGCCTTCGCCAGGAAGACCCAGGTGAGCCAGACCGCGAGCAGGAACGGCGGGATCTTCAGCGCGACGAGCACCCAGCCGAGCTGGGCCGTGTTGGCCCACCAGTACAGCGGGAAGAGGATCGCGCACTTGGCGAGCAGGATCAGGCCCCAGGCCCAGCTGGCCTTGGCGTACGCCTTCTTGCGGCCGGGGTTGCGGGTGCGCCAGGAGAGGTTCTCCTTGAAGACCGGGCCGAGGATCAGGCCGATCAGCGGGACCCCGCACAGGGTCGTGACGATGTACGCCAGTGCCAGGCCCAGCGTGTAGAGCATGCCGGGGAGGTAGAAGTCCTTGGCGTTGCCGGTCATCATCGCGAAGACGACGCCGAAGGCGACGCCGAAGACCCCGCTGAAGGCGTGCTTGACGGTGTCCCGCATGGCGAGGCGGACCACGACCAGCACCACGGACACCGCCAGGGCGGCGATGGCCGACCAGTGCAGGTCCTTGTTGATGGTGAAGATCGTGACGAAGAGCAGGCCGGGCAGGACCGTCTCGACCATGCCCCGGACACCGCCGAACGCCTCGAAGAGCGCTGCCTCGGTCACCGCCCGCGCGTCCTGCGCCCCGGCGTCCTCCGTCTGCGTGTCTTCGGTCGGCTTGTCGAGCGACGTCACCGGCTACTCCCTACCGAGGGGTCTCAGTTCGTACTTGGGGTTGAAAAGCACCCGGCGGCCCCGGCTCAGCGAGATCCGGCCCGATGCGATCAGCCTGCGCCCCGGTTCTATGCCCACGATGGAACGCCTGCCGAGCCACACCACGTCCAGCGCGGCGGAGCCGTCGAACAGCTCGGCCTCCAGGGCCGGGACTCCGGCGCGCGGCCGCAGGGTGACCGTGCGCAAGGTACCAGTAACCGTGACGATCTGCCGGTCGTGGCAGTCGCCGATCCGGATGCAGCCCGCGGTGTCGGCGTCCTCGCGCAGCTCCTCCGACTCCAGGTCCTCCTGGGACGAGGAGAGCCGGTCGAGCATGCGCCGGAACCGGCCGGCCGGCTTTTCGGAACGAGGAACAGCACTCATGTCTGAAGGGTACCGGGGCACACCGACAGCTCCGTAGTCCAGCTCACTTCGCGACCCGCCTCACTTTTCGAACCGCCTGAACCGCCTGAACCGGCCGAACCGGTTGATCCGGTTGATCCGGTTGATCCGGCTCACTTCTCGAACCGGTACCCCATTCCCGGCTCCGTAATGAAGTGCTTCGGGTGCGACGGGTCGGCCTCCAGCTTCCGGCGCAGCTGTGCCATGTACACGCGCAGGTAGTTGGTCTCCGTCCCGTACGACGGCCCCCACACCTCCTGGAGCAGCTGCTTCTGGCTGACCAGCCGGCCGGTGTTGCGGACCAGCACCTCAAGGAGGTGCCACTCGGTCGGGGTGAGCCGGACGTCCCGGCCGGCCCGGTTGACCTTCTTCGCGGCGAGGTCGACGGTGAACCCCTCGGTCTCCACCAGGACGTCGTCCTCGCCGCCCCCGGCGACGGGCTCGGCACGGCGTACGGCGGCCCGCAGCCGGGCCAGCAGCTCGTCCATGCCGAAGGGCTTGGTGACGTAGTCGTCGGCGCCCGCGTCGAGCGCCTCGACCTTCTCGTCGGAGGTGTGGCGGGCGGAGAGGACCAGGATCGGCACCCGGGTCCAGCCGCGCAGCCCCCTGATCACCTCGACGCCGTCCATGTCGGGCAGGCCGAGGTCGAGGACGATCACGTCGGGGTGGCGGGAGGCGGCCAGTTCGAGGGCGGTACGGCCGTCGGGGGCCGCGTCGACCTCGTACTTGCGTGCCTTGAGGTTGATCACGAGGGCGCGCACGATCTGCGGCTCGTCGTCGACCACGAGCACACGCGTGGGGGTCTGGGGGGCACCCCCAGTCGGGCTCAGCATGAGGCCTGCCTTTCCGGTTCTGCTGCGGGTGCCGCTGCCAAGGTGGTGACCGATCCTGCCGGGCGGAGGCTGAGGACCATGGTGAGCCCGCCCCCGGGCGTGTCCTCGGCGTTGAGGGTGCCGCCCATCGCCTCCGCGAAGCCCCGGGCGACCGCGAGCCCGAGTCCGACCCCGGCACCGCGCGGAGCGTCACCGTAGCGCTGGAAGGGCTCGAATATGCGTTCCTTGGCCTCGTCGGGCACGCCGGGCCCGCGGTCCACGATCCGTACCTCGACGCGGTCGGCGATGGCGCTGGCGGAGACCAGGACGGGCCGGTCGGGCGGGCTGTACTTGACGGCGTTCTCGACCAGGTTGGCCACCGAGCGCTCCAGGAGCCCGGCGTCGGCCTCGACCATCGGCAGGCTCTCGGGGACGTCCAGGTCCACGCTGCCGTCCGGTACGCCGACCAGCGCCATCGGGACCACCTCGTCGAGGTCGGTCTCGCGGACGATCGGGGTGACGGTGCCGGTCTGGAGGCGGGACATGTCGAGGAGGTTGCCGACGAGGTGGTCCAGCCGGTCGGCGCCCTCCTCGATGCCTTCGAGGAGCTCGGCCCGGTCCTCCTCGGACCAGTCCACGTCGTCCGAGCGCAGCGACGACACCGCCGCCTTGATCCCGGCCAGCGGGGTGCGCAGATCGTGGCTGACGGCGGCCAGCAGGGCCGTCCGGATCCGGTTGCCCTCGGCCAGCGCGCGGGCCTGGTCGGCCTCCTCCTGGAGGCGCCTGCGGTCCAGTACGACGGCGGCCTGGGCGGCGAAGGCGGCGAGCACCCGGCGGTCCTCGGCGGGCAGCACCCGGCCGGTCAGCGCGAGGGCCATGTGGTCGCCCACCGGCATGTCGACGTCGGCGTCCTCGGGGCGCTCCAGGGCGGGCCCGAACCCGGCGCGGCCCGCGCAGGTCCACGGCTCGACGTCGCCGGCCCGCTCCAGGAGGGCGGCGGACTCCATGCCGAAGGTCTCCCGGACCCGTTCGAGCAGCTCCTCCAGGCTGGTCTCACCGCGCAGCACGTTGCCGGCCAGGAAGGAGAGGATCTCCGACTCGGCGCGCAGCCGGGCCGCCTGGTGGGTGCGGCGGGCCGCGAGGTCCACCACCGAGGCGACGGACAGCGCGACCCCGAAGAAGATCACGATGGCCACGATGTTCTTCGGGTCGGCGATGGTCAGCCGGTGCAGGGGCGGGGTGTAGAAGTAGTTCAGCAGCAGTGACCCGAAGGCCGCCGAGGCCAGCGCCGGGAAGAGCCCGCCGAGCAGCGCGGCCGCGACCGTCAGGGTCAGGAAGAGCAGCATGTCGTTGGCGAGGCCGAGGTCGACGGTGTTGAGCAGCACCGCCATGACGGCCGGGCCGACCAGGCCGACCAGCCAGCCCGCGAGGATCCGGCCCCGCCCGAGCCGGGTGCCCCGGGCCACCGGCAGTCCGCGGCCCTTGGCGGCCTCTTCGTGGGTGACGATGTGGACGTCCAGGTCGGGCCCCGACTCGCGGGCGACCGTGGCGCCGACGCCGGGTCCGAGGACGTACTGCCAGGCCTTGCGGCGCGAGGAGCCGAGCACGATCTGGGTGGCGTTGACGCCGCGCGCGAAGTCGAGCAGGGCCGCGGGGATGTCGTCGCCGACGACGTGGTGGAAGGTGCCGCCGAGGTCCTCGACGAGGGTGCGCTGGACGGCGAGTTCCTTCGGCGAGGCCGAGGTCAGGCCGTCGCTGCGGGAGATGTAGACGGCGAGCACCTCGCCGCCGGCGCCCTTCTCGGCGAGCCGCGCGGCCCGCCGGATCAGGGTCCGCCCCTCGGGCCCGCCGGTGAGCCCGACGACGATCCGCTCGCGCGAGCCCCAGATCGCCGAGACCCGGTGCTCGCTGCGGTACTGCTTCAGGTACTCGTCGACCCGGTCGGCCACCCACAGCAGGGCGAGTTCGCGCAGGGCGGTGAGGTTGCCCGGCCGGAAGTAGTTGGACAAGGCCGCGTCGACCTTGTCCGACTGGTAGATGTTGCCGTGCGCCATGCGCCGGCGCAGCGCCTGGGGCGACATGTCGACCAGCTCGATCTGGTCCGCGCGCCGTACCACCTCGTCGGGCACGGTCTCGCGCTGGCGCACACCCGTGATGGACTCGACCACGTCGCCGAGCGATTCCAGGTGCTGGATGTTGACGGTGGAGACGACGTCGATGCCGGCGGCCAGCAGTTCCTCGACGTCCTGCCAGCGCTTGGCGTTGCGGGAGCCGGGGATGTTGGTGTGGGCGAGTTCGTCCACCAGGGCGACGGCGGGGGTCCGGTCCAGTACGGCGTCCACGTCCATCTCCGTGAACACGGCGCCCCGGTACTCCAGCTCCTTGCGCGGGACCTGCTCCAGGCCGTGCAGCATCACCTCGGTGCGCTGCCGGTCGTGGTGCTCGACGAAGGCGACCACGCAGTCGGTGCCGCGCTCGACGCGCCGGTGCGCCTCGGAGAGCATGGCGTAGGTCTTGCCCACGCCCGGTGCCGCACCGAGATAGATCCGAAGCTTGCCGCGTGCCATGGTCCTATTGTCTTCCTGCAACTGCCGCCTACGCAGCGTCGACCTTACGGCCAACAATCCGGGCGAACAGGACAGGGAACCCGGCGGCGGGCATCTTTGACGCAACCCTGACGGGCGCCGGTGCCGCGGCTCCGGCGCCCGTCACCGTGCGCTCAGTTGGGGTTGTCGCCGTGGGTGAGGGTCTCCCAGGCGACGAAGAGGTTGTTGCTGCCCGCGGGGCGGTTGTCCAGGGTGAGCGTCTGGGTGTTGGTCATGGCGATGCCCAGGCGGTTGTGGAGAGCGTTGTAGCCGACCTCGGTGACGGGCCCGAGCCCGAGGTTCAGGGAGCCGCCGCAGAGCCAGCTGGGGACGGCGGTGCCCAGCTGGTACTTGGCCTGGAACCCGAGCGCCTGCCGCAGCCGCTCGCCGACGTCCGTGCCGTACAGGTCCTGGCCCTGGATCCGGCTGGTCTCGGCGACGTGCGAGATCGCGGAGATGCCGTACCCGGTGTGCGTGAAGTCCCGGCAGGTCTCCTGGGTGAGGCCGGTGACGAAGGTGGACTGGCCCTGCCAGTAGGAGACGATCTTGGCGGTGGTGTCCAGGTTCTGGCTGGGCACGGTCTTCGGCACCGACCCGTCGGAGGCCAGGTAGACGTAGGCGGCCGTGCGGGTGCGGAACTTGGCCATGGCCGTGTCGTACGACGTCTTGTCCTCCAGGAAGACGGAGATGCCGACGGCGGCCTCCATCATCGTCAGCTCCCAGTTGCCGTTGGAGTTGGAGCCCTTGATGACGGTGGGGAGGTAGACGTTGCGCAGCATGGTGGCGAACCGGGCCTCGTTCGCCCAGGTGCCGGTGTACGTGTACCTGATGATCTCGGCGGCCTTGGGCCAGGAGGAACCCGCCCAGCCGGTCTGGAGCGGCGCGTTGCTGTTGGTGTGGCTGGTGAGCGTGGCCGACCAGGCGTCCATGATCTGGATGGCCTTCTGGGCGTAGCGGGCGTCCTTGGTGATGTACCAGGCGACAGCGTCGGTGTAGGCGGCGATCGCGTCCTCGCGCTCGTCGGTGCAGCCGTAGTTCGGGTCCGAGTACGGTCCGCACTCGACCGTCGCCCGGGGCGCGGGCGTGCGGTTCAGGTCGGCGTACTTGCTCGCCATCATCTGGTCGTAGGCCGCCTTCCAGGGCTGGGCGCCGGCCAGCACCTCGGTGCGGGCGAAGTCCAGCTGGGCCTTGGAGACGGTGACTCCGGGGTGCACGAAGGTGCTGGGGGCGGAGTGGGCGGCGGGGGCCGTGAAGGCGCCCAGCAGCAGGGCTCCCACGGCCGCGAGCAGGGGGATGCGACGCACAGCGACTCCGTTCGTACGTTCTCGTATGTGAACATGGAGCGCCTCTGTGAACGTAGGCGTTGATCCGAGACCGTAGGTACGGACCAGGCTTCCGTCAAGGTGTGAAGTAAGCAGGAGCCATTCACACCGGAACACCGGGCATGTGAAAGGGCCGCACCCCGGGTGCGGGGTACGGCCCTCGTCGCCTGCCTGTTCTGCTACCGGACCTCGGTGATCTCCGGTCCGCGCTGGAGCTGGCCCATGCCGCCGGAGAAGCGCGAGGACTCCTCCTGCTGAACGCCCTCGGGGACCATCTGGGCGTCGTTGGGCAGCTTCAGGACGATCGGGTCGCGGGGCGCCATCGGGCCCTCGCCGCGGACCACGACGGTGTCCCGGAAGATCTGCTCCAGGAGCCCGGCCGCCTGCGGCTGCACCGCGCCCTGCCCGGAGATCACACCGCGCAGGAACCAGCGCGGGCCGTCCACGCCGACGAACCTGACGACCTGGAAGCCGCCCGTGCCGTCCGGCAGCTGCACCGGCACCTGGGCGCGCAGCTCCCAGCCCAGCGGACCCTCGACCTCGTCGACGATGCCGCCCTGCTGGGTGATGCCGGTCGCGATCTCCTCGCGGACCTCGCCCCAGATGCCCTCGCGCTTGGGCGCGGCGAAGGCCTGCAACTGGACGGCGCTGTCGCGGAGCACGACGGTCGCCGCGACGATCGCGTCGCCCGCGACCTCGACCCGCAGCTCCATGCCGTCCACGCCGGGCACGAACAGACCGCCCAGGTCCACCCGGCCCTCGCCGGGCTCGCGCACCTCGGTGTCGTCCCACGGCCCGTCGGGCCGGGGCTCCGGCTCCAGACGAACGCGCTCGCGCTCGCCCTCTTCCTCGTCCGCCTCGGTGTCGACGCTGTCGACGACCTGCTCGGCCTCGCCGGCCGCATCCTCGGCGGCACCCTTCTTCTTGCGACGTCCGAACACGTCACTGTCCTTCCCGGTCGGATACGACCGAAGCGTATCGATTCCCACCCGTCCGACCGCCCTCGGCGGCCTGACCGCTTGTGCCGCTCACGTCGCCCACCGCGGCATGACCGCCGGTGGACCCGAAGCCCCCCTCGGCCCGCGCCGAGTCGGGAAGTTCCGCCACCTCATGGAAGCGGACCCTCTCGACCTGCTGGACGACCAGTTGGGCGATCCGGTCGAAGCGCTCGAACCGCACGGCCTCGCGCGGGTCGAGATTCACCACGATCACCTTGATCTCCCCACGGTACCCGGCATCAATCGTCCCCGGGGCATTCACGAGGGCCACACCGCACCGGGCGGCGAGCCCCGAACGAGGGTGCACGAAGGCCGCGTACCCCTCCGGGAGGGCGATCGACACTCCCGTGGGCAGTACGGCCCGTTCCCCGGGCTTCAGCTCGCACGCCTCGGTGGTACGCAGGTCGGCTCCCGCGTCGCCGGGATGCTCGTACGCCGGAAGCGGTACGCCGGGGTCGACGCGGCGGACGAGTACGCCGAGCGGGCTCGCCGTACCGGCCGCGGGCAGGGGGTTCGCGGAGTTCACGGATTCACCTCGAAGGCGCGGGTGCGCCGGGCCTGGTCCGGGTCCTTCATGGCGGCCTGGATCTCTTCCTGGCGGCCGTTGTCGACGAAGTGCTCGACCGGGACCTCGATGAAGAGGGCGTCCGCGCGGACGGCGACGGGCCCCGCGGGGCCGTCCATGCGTCCGGTGGCGGTCGAGTAGATCTTCCGGCCGGCCACGGCGACCACCTCGGCCGCCAGGTGGAGTGTGGTACCGACCGGCACGGGCCGCACGAAGTCGGTCTCCAGCCTGCCCGTCACGGCGATCTTCCGCAGCAGCCAGTTGAGCGAGCCCAGCGTCTCGTCCAGGGCGGTGGCGAGCACCCCGCCGTGCGCGAGGCCCGGGGCGCCCTGGTGGGCGGGGCGCACGGTGAACTCGGCGGTGAGGGAGACACCCTCCCCGGCCCGCGCCTCCAGGTGCAGCCCGTGGGACTGCTCATGGCCACACCCGAAACAGTGTTCGTAGTGTGCACCGAGGAGCTCACCGGGCGCGGGCGCGTCGGGGTGCCGCTCCGGTTTCCGGGCACTGGCGGGGGGCTGAAGAGCTGCGGAACTACCACTCACAGCCGCAGACCTTACCCGCGCGTCCAGTGAATCCGGACACCGTGCCAAGCTTGGCTCCATGCAGCTCTCCGCGACCCCGTACGAAGAACGCCTGACCGCCCCCCGGTCGTGGTGGTTCCTCAGCTTCCTGATCGGCGTCTCGTTCGCCTTGGTCATGCTGCCGTTCGGCACCCTGCCGATGCTGGGCGGCCTGGTCGGCGGCACCGCGGCGGCAGCGGTGGTGGCCAGTTCGTACGGCTCCCCGCGCATCCGGGTCGTGGGCGACTCGCTGATCGCGGGCGAGGCGAAGATCCCGGTGTCGGCCCTGGGCTCGTCGGAGATCCTGGACCCGGAGGAGGCGCGCGCCTGGCGCACGTACAAGGCCGACGTCCGCGCCTTCCTCCTGCTGCGCTCCTACATCCCGGGGGCCCTGCGCGTGGAGGTCACGGACCCGCAGGACCCGACGCCGTACCTGTACCTGTCGACGCGGGAACCGGAAGCCCTGGCGGCCGCCATCGAGGCGGCGAAGAGCCAGCAGGCGTAGCGAGCCAGGGGGCGTAGGCGGGCCCGGCAGCCGCCCGCCCGGGCCGTCCGGGGCCGTCTGCGGGGTTCTCCGGGGCCGGAGCCGTCGACCGACGCCTCCCGGGGTCTCTGAGCCGTCTGACGACTCGTGCCGTGGTTCGTGGGTCGCTCGCACCGCCAAGGTCGGCCGCCCGCCGGGCCCGGCTCTCCACAGCTCGGCCTTCTCCCGGCCGCTGCTCTCTCCACGCCGCCGCTCCGCCCCGGCCGCCGGTCTCTCTCCCGCACGCCGCTACGGGGCTCGGCCACGACGGTCGGGTCCGGCGGTGCCGGCCACGCGCGCGGCGGCCGCGCGGCCGTCAGCCGCCGAAGTCCTCCGGCAACTCCGCGATCGGCAGCGGCTCCGCCGGCTTCTCCAGCGGCGGCAGCTCCGGCAGTTCCTCCCACGGCACCTGGATCTTTCTCAGGTCCGCCCGGATCCGCGCCGCGAGTTTTCTGGTGTCCCGGCGGTTCATGACCGCACCCACCGCGGCGCCCACCATGAACGGCATCAGGTTGGGCAGATCCCGCACCATCCGCTTCATGATCTGCTGGCGCAGCTCGCGCTTCATGTGGCCCCCGAGGGCCGTGTTGATCGTCGACGGCTTCATCACGTCGATCCCGCGCTCCCCCGACCAGGAGGACAGATACGCGGTGCTGCGGGCCTTCAGGTTCCCCGGCGGCCGCACGCCGTAGACCTCGTGGAGCTCGGCGATCAGCTTCAGCTCGATCGCCGCGACCCCGGTGATCTCCGCGGCCAGCTCGGTCGGCATGGCCGGCGGCACCGGCAGCATCGCCGCCGCCCCGACACCGGCTCCGACCGCCGAGGTCGCGCCGGCCGCGCCCGCCACCAGCTTGTCGGCGAGCTGCTCGGGCCCGAGACCCGGGAACTGCCGGCGCAGGGCCGCGAGGTCACGTACGGGGACACGCGGGGCGATCTCGATGATCCGGTCCGCCAGGTACCCCAGCCCCGCTTTCGCCCGGCTGCCGCCCTTACGGGCGCCTTCCCGGGCCATGTCCACGGCCTTGTCCCGGATGGCCGCGGCCCGTCGCCTGGCGACGGGCGCGGGCCGGTCCGCCGGCGCCGGGAGGTCACCCCGGTCGACCGCCGGTTCGAGCGAGGCTCCCGGATCGGATGAGCCCCGCTCGTCGTCACGCGCACGTGGGCCGTCGGACGGCCCCGAGTCCGCTCCCCGCAAGGGGAAGCGGCGCTTCCGAGGTGGGGTCGAGCCAGTCATGCCCGACCCGTCCTCAGTCGCAGTCGCGGCAGATCGGCTGACCGTTCTTCTCCCGGGCCAGCTGGCTGCGGTGGTGCACCAGGAAGCAGCTCATGCAGGTGAACTCGTCCTGCTGCTTGGGCAGCACCCGGACGGCCAACTCCTCGTTCGAGAGGTCCGCGCCGGGCAGCTCCAGGCCTTCGGCGGCCTCGAACTCGTCTACGTCCACGGAGGACGTGGACTTGTCGTTCCGCCTGGCCTTCAGCTCTTCAAGGCTGTCCGAGTCGACGTCATCGTCGGTCTTGCGTGGAGTGTCGTAATCGGTTGCCATGTCGCTCTCCCCCTCTGGGTGTCTGCGGTGTCTCCAGCGCACGTAACGCGTGAGAGGCCGGACTTGTGCCCGACCCGAGGCGGAGATTTTGCCTCACATCAAGGTCTGTTACTCAATCGACACCCAACCGGACCCCTCAAGAGCGATCAGGTTGAATGGCGATGGGGACCGTACACGGTCCTGTTGAGGCACTTCAAAGGCGCCTCACCCTGTACTTCCCGTGATCAAGACCCCTGAAAACAGGGATTTTCCCGGCTTTATTCCCCCGGCCATGATCACGGAGAGTATATGGCCGGAAATCCGTGCTTGTGATCGATCACACACAGGGGAATGTGCCGCGCCGCTGGAAAATTCAGCGCAAAGCGAACATCCCCCGCGTGTGTCGCGATCTTGTAACAGCGTCAGACCGGCAGCGTGACGCGCATCACGAGCCCACCGCCCTCCCGGGGCTGGGCCGCGATGTGCCCGCCGTGCGCCCGGGCCACCGACCGCACGATGGAAAGGCCGAGGCCCACACCCTTGTCGCTGCCCGTGCGCTCGGTACGGAGCCGTCGGAACGGCTCGAAAAGGTTGTCGATCTCGTACGCCGGGACCACCGGCCCGGTGTTCGCGACGTACAGCACCGCCTGGCCGTGCTGGATCTCCGTGTTGACTTCCACCCAGCCGTCCTCCGGCACGTTGTAGCGCACCGCGTTCTGCACCAGGTTCAGGGCGATCCGCTCCAGCAGCACGCCGTTGCCCTGGACCACCGCGGGTTTGCGCACACCCCGGATGGTCACGCCCTTGGCCTCCGCCTCGGCGTGCACCTGGTCGACGGCCTGGGAGGCCACCTCGGCCAGGTCGACCGGCTTGCGCTCGACGATCTGGTTGTCGCTGCGGGCGAGCAGCAGCAGGCCCTCCACCAGCTGCTCGCTGCGCTCGTTGGTGGCCAGCAGGGTCTTGCCGAGCTGTTGCAGCTCCACGGGCGCGCCCGGGTCCGAGAGGTGCACCTCCAGGAGCGTGCGGTTGATCGCCAGGGGCGTTCGCAGTTCGTGCGAGGCGTTGCCGACGAAGCGCTGCTGGGCGGTGAAGGCCCGCTGGAGCCGCTCCAGCATGTCGTCGAAGGTGTCCGCGAGCTCCTTGAGCTCGTCGTCCGGGCCGTCCAGCTCGATCCGGCGGGACAGGTCCGAGCCGGCCACCGCGCGGGCGGTGCGGGTGATCCGGCCGAGCGGGGACAGCACCCGGCCGGCCATCGCGTAGCCGAACGCGAAGGCGATCACGGCCAGGCCCAGCAGGGCGAGGAGCGAGCGGCTGAGCAGGTTGTCCAGGGCCGCCTGGCGCTGGTGGTCCACGCACTGGGCGATCGCGTTGTTGAAGTCCGACAGCGACACGGAGTTGGCCGTGGCGGCCATGTTGATCGCGGGGCAGTTGTCGCTGGAGACCTGCAGCTTGTCGTAGTTGACGATCTTGAACAGCGGCTGGTTGCCGGTGCTGATCGCCTGGGCGGCGAGCAGGTAGATGATCGACAGCAGCAGGATGCCGGCGATCAGGAACATGCCGCCGTACAGCAGGGTGAGCCGTATGCGGATGGTCGGGCGCAGCCACGGGAGGACCGGCTGCTGCCTTCGGGGGTCCCAGGTGGGCTTGGGGGGTGCCTGCGGGGGCGCGGGAGTGGTGGCCACGGTCATCAGATCCGGTAACCCGAGCCGGGGACGGTGACGATCACCGGGGGCTCGCCCAGCTTGCGGCGCAGGGTCATCACGGTCACCCGCACGACGTTGGTGAAGGGGTCGGTGTTCTCGTCCCACGCCTTCTCCAGGAGCTGCTCGGCGCTGACCACCGCACCCTCGCTGCGCATCAGCACCTCCAGGACGGCGAACTCCTTGGGCGCGAGCTGGACCTCCTTGCCGTCGCGGAAGACCTCGCGGCGGTTCGGGTCGAGCTTGATGCCGGCGCGCTCCAGGACGGGCGGCAGCGGCACGCTGGTGCGGCGGCCGAGGGCACGCACGCGTGCGATGAGCTCGCTGAACGCGAAGGGCTTGGGGAGGTAGTCGTCGGCGCCGATCTCCAGGCCCTCGACGCGGTCGCTGACGTCACCGGACGCGGTCAGCATCAGCACGCGGGTGGGCATGCCGAGTTCTACGATCCGGCGGCAGACGTCGTCGCCGTGCACCAGGGGGAGGTCGCGGTCGAGGACGACCACGTCGTAGTCGTTGACGCCGATGCGCTCCAGGGCGGCCGCGCCGTCGTACACGACGTCGACGGCCATGGCCTCCCGGCGCAGTCCGGTGGCCACCGCATCGGCGAGCAGTTGCTCGTCCTCGACGACGAGTACGCGCACGTCGCTTGTCCTTCCTCTGTCCACTCGCGTAGCGCGCAGCGGCGCACACGGGCAGGGGGCTCCATGGGGTGTGTGACCTCCATCCTGCCCTTTTCGGCCATAAGTCGGCAGTAAGACAGGGGGCCCGGCAGCGGGATCGGAGGCGGCCGGGCGGGAATGCGGGATTTTCTCCTGCGGTTGAGGTTTCCACGGAGGGGAGCGGGGGGAGGACGGCAGGTACACCCCGCGATCACGCTCTGCATGTGCCGCAGCACCATGCGGTACGTACACCGCCGCTACAGCAGAGTGGACGATGGGGGTGTCCAGGCACCGTCGCCGCCCAGCGGGGCAGCGCTGGGCACCCGCGAGAGCTGTGATCGCCCCTTCCGAACGGCACACCCCCGTGCCACCGACCCACGACCCAGGACGAGGGGGCGCAGCATGGACGCTTTCACGACGGGACTTCTACAGCGCATAAAGGCGACCGAGTCCGACATCACCCGGGCTCGTGACGAGGGTGACGACTTCCTCGTCGAAGTGGAACAGGCCGAGCTCGACGACCTGCGCCGCCTCGCCGCCGAACACGGTGTGGAAGTCGGCGCGACCAGCGTCTGACAGTCCCGCAGCACAGCACCACGAGAACAGGGCCCCGGCGAATCCAGCGCCGGGGCCCTGCTCGTACCTGATCCTTTCCCCCCGCAACAGCGTTCGATTCCTACCGACCGCCAGGACACGAGACCTTTTTCACGAGAGCACACCGGCCGCCCGGGGCGACGTCACCCAAACTCCCGGGCAAGGGCGCTCGGGCTCTCCGAGAAGAGCGCCGGGACTCCCGAGCAAGGGCACTCAAAGCTCGCGGGTATGGGTACTGGGAGCTCGCGGGCACGGGCACTGGGAGCTCGCGGGCACGGGCACTGGGAGCTCGCGGGTATGGGTACTGGGAGCTTCCGGGCAAGGGGACACCGGCCTCGCGGGCATGGGCGCTCGGAGCTCCCGGTCACGGCGACACCGGCCTCGCGGGCATGGGCGCTCGGGGCTCCCGGCCAGGGGGAGCACCGACCTCGCGGGCAAGAGCACTCAAGACTCCCGGGCAACGGGGCACCGACCTCGCGCCCGGCATTCAGAGCCCTTGCTACGCCGGCACCTGAAATCTTTTCCCGCCGCCACGGCGCCTGGCCACGACGGCGGTGTCCGGCGGTGCCCGCCGACCCCGTCGGTCACCCCCTGCCGACTCCCCCGCTACCGAAGCGGGCTCGCCCGCCGCCGATCGGTTCCTCCGCCGCAACGGCGCTCGGCCGCCACACCAGTGCCCAACGGTGCCCGGCTACCCCAGCCTCCCCACCGTCGCCCTTCCCGCCGCCGCCACGGCGCTCGGCCACGGCGACGGTCTTCGGCGGTGCCTTCGCTCCCTCGGCCCCGGCGTGCGGCGGGCTTCAGTCGTGCCACGCTCCGAAGTCCTCCAGGAGGCGCTGGAGGGGCTCGAAGACGCCGGGGGTGCCGGCGACCGTCAGGTCGCGGGAGAGGGGCTCTCCGGGGCGGCCACCGGTGCGGGCGCCGGCCTCGCGGGCGATCAGGTCCCCCGCTCCCCAGTCCCACGCGTTCAGCCCGCGCTCGTAGTACCCGTCCAGCCGGCCGCAGGCCACGTCGCACAGGTCGACCGCCGCCGACCCGCTGCGCCGGATGTCGCGGAGCAGCGGGATCAGCCGGGCGGCGACCTCGGCCTGGTGGGTGCGGACGGCGGAGACGTAGTTGAACCCGGTCGACACCAGCGCCTGGTCCAGCGGCGGCGCCGGGCGGCAGCGCAACTCCCGCTCGCCCTCCCACGCCCCGGTCCCCCAGGCCCCGCCGCCGCGTACCGCGTGGTACGTCTCGCCGCGCATCGGGGCCGCCACGACCCCGACCACGGTCTCCCCGTCCTGCTCGGCGGCGATGGAGACCGCCCAGGTCGGCAGCCCGTACAGGTAGTTGACCGTGCCGTCGAGCGGGTCGATCACCCAGCGGACGCCGCTCGTGCCCGGAGTCGACGCACCCTCCTCGCCGAGGAAGCCGTCGTCGGGGCGGTGACCGGCGATCAGGTCGGTGATCAGCTTCTCCGCCGCGATGTCCATCTCGGTCACGACGTCGATCGGGCTGGACTTGGTCCGGGCCACGGCGAGGTCGGCCGGGCGGCCGTCCCGCAGCAGCTCGCCCGCGCGGGCGGCCGCCTCCCGGGCGAGCTTCAGGAGGTCGGTGTGCAGGGCGTCGGTCACGGTGCTCCTCACGCGTAGGGGCTGTCGGCGCCCGCGGCGGCCGGGCGGGCAGCACGGGCCGGGCAGCAGCCGACGGGGCAGAGGTTGTGGCTCGCGCCGAGCGCGCCCAGGGCGCACGGCGTGACCGCCCGCCCGCTCTCCACGGCCGCGCGCTCCAGGACGAGGTCGCGGATCGCGGCGGCGAACCGCGGGTCGTCCCCTACGGTCGCGGACCGCCGTACCGGCAGACCCAGCTCCTCGGCCTTGGCCGCGGCCTCCGTGTCGAGGTCGTAGAGGACCTCCATGTGGTCGGAGACGAAGCCGATGGGGGCCATGACGACGGCCGGGACCCCGGCGCCGTGCAGCGCCTCCAGGTGGTCGCAGATGTCGGGCTCCAGCCACGGGATCTGCGGGGCGCCGGAGCGGGACTGGTAGACGAGCCGCCAGGGGTGGTCGATGCCGGTGCGCTCGCGGACCGCGTCGGCGATCAGCTGGGCCACGTCCAGATGCTCCTCGACGTACGCGCCACCCTCGCCGTGCGTCTCGACCGGGCCGGAGGTGTCGGCCGAGGCGGTCGGGATGGAGTGGGTGGTGAACGCGAGGTGGGCGCCCGCGCGGACGTCCTCGGGAAGGTCGGCGAGGGACTCCAGCACCCCGTCGATCATCGGGTCGAGGAAGCCGGGGTGGTTGAAGTAGTGCCGCAGCTTGTCGATCTTCGGGAGTTCGAGGCCCTCGGCCGCCAGCGCGGCCAGCGAGTCCGCGAGGTTCTCGCGGTACTGGCGGCAGCCCGAGTAGGAGGCGTAGGCGCTGGTGGCGAGCACCAGGATGCGGCGGCGGCCGTCGGCGACCATCTCGCGCAGGGTGTCCGTCAGGTACGGCGCCCAGTTGCGGTTGCCCCAGTAGATCGGCAGGTCCAGGCCGTGCTCGGCGAAGTCCTTGCGCAGGGCGTCCAGCAGGGCGCGGTTCTGGTCGTTGATCGGGCTGACCCCGCCGAACAGGAAGTAGTGCTGCCCGACCTCCTTGAGACGTTCGGTCGGGATACCGCGCCCGCGCGTCACGTTCTCCAGGAACGGGACCACGTCGTCCGGGCCTTCCGGGCCGCCGAAGGAGAGCAGGAGCAGGGCGTCGTAGGGGGTGGCATCGAGCGCGTCTGACATGTGCCGATCCTGCCACCCGGCGCTGACGGCCCGGAAACAGGAGCGTGAAGAGTCGGATTCGGGAGGTTTATCCCGGGTGCCGAGCGGGTGCAACACGGCGGCCTCACTCGTAAGCTGTATCAGCCGCAATCGCGCCTTACCTCGTACATCAGTCGGAGACCCCCGTGCCCAGCCCCTATCGCGCCCTGTTCGCCGCCCCCGGCAGCAAGGGCTTCTCCGCCGCGGGCTTCGTCGGCCGGATGCCGCTGTCCATGATGGGCATCGGCGTGGTCACGATGATCTCCCAGCTCAGCGGACGGTACGGGCTCGCGGGCGCGCTGTCGGCCACCATCGCGCTGTCCGCCGCGGCGATCGGGCCGCAGGTGTCCCGGCTGGTCGACCAGTACGGCCAGCGCCGCGTCCTGCGCCCCGCGACCCTGCTCGCGCTGGTGGCCGCGGCCGGGCTGCTGCTCGCCGCGCACTACGGGTGGCCGGACTGGGTGCTGTTCGTGTGCGCCGCCGGGATCGGCGCGGTGCCGAGCCTGGGCGCGATGATCCGGGCCCGCTGGGCCGCCCTCTACCGGGGCACCCCGCAACTGCACACCGCCTACTCGTTCGAGTCCGTCGTCGACGAGGTGTGCTTCATCTTCGGGCCGATCCTCTCCATCGGCCTGTCCACGACCTGGTTCCCGGAGGCGGGGCCGCTGCTGGCCGCCGGTTTCCTCGCGGCCGGCGTCCTCTGGCTGACCGCCCAGCGGGCCACCGAGCCCGAGCCGCATCCGCGCGGACACCACGGCGGAGGTTCGGCGCTGCGCGCGCCCGGTCTCCAGGTGCTGGTGGCGACCTTCGTGGCCACCGGAGCGATCTTCGGGGCGGTCGACGTGGTGACCGTCGCCTTCGCCGACGAACGCGGCCACAAGGGCGCCTCCAGCATCGTCCTGGCGTTGTACGCGGCGGGTTCCTGCGTGGCCGGAGCGGTCTTCGGGCTCATGCGGTTCGGGGGGAAGCCGGAACGCAGGTGGCTGCTGGGCATATGTGCGATGGCCGTGAGTATGATCCCCCTCCTACTGGTCGGAAACTTGCCGCTTCTGGCCGTGGCGCTGTTCGTTGCGGGCCTGTCCATCGCACCGACGATGATCACGACGATGTCCCTCATCGAAAAGCACGTACCTCGCGCGAAACTCACCGAGGGGATGACCTGGGTGAGCACCGGCCTGGCGGTCGGGGTGGCGCTCGGCTCCTCGGTCGCCGGCTGGGTGATCGACGCGGCCGGCGCCCGTGCGGGGTACGGGGTTCCGGCCGTTGCCGGGGCCGTCGCGGTCGCGGTCGGTTTCCTCGGGTACCGCCGGCTCAGCAGGCCGGTCACGGGTCGGGGAGGCACCGTTGAGCAGTACAGCGAGCGGGAAGAGCGGCACGTGGCGTAACTGGGGAGGGAATGTCACCGTCCGCCCCGCGCGGGAGGTCACGCCCGCCTCCGTGGACGAGCTGGCGGCGGCCGTTCGGCAGGCGGCGGAGGACGGCCTGAAGGTGAAGGCGGTCGGCAGCGGCCACTCCTTCACCGCGATCGCCGCGACCGACGGCGTCTCGATCCGCCCTCAGCTGTTGACGGGCATCCGCAACATCGACCGCAAGGCCATGACCGTCACGGTCGAGGCCGGCACCCCGCTCAAGAGGCTCAATGTGGCCCTGGCCCGCGAGGGCCTGTCGCTGACCAACATGGGCGACATCATGGAGCAGACGGTCTCCGGGGCCACCAGCACCGGCACCCACGGCACCGGACGCGAGTCGGCCTCGCTCGCCGCACAGATCAGGGAACTCGAACTGGTCACCGCCGACGGCTCGGTGCTCACCTGCTCGGAGAAGGAGAACCCGGAGGTCTTCGCGGCCGCGCGGGTCGGCCTGGGCGCCCTGGGCATCGTCACCGCGATCACCTTCGCGGTGGAACCGGTCTTCCTCCTCACGGCCCGTGAGGAACCGATGACCTTCGATCGGGTGTTGTCCGAGTTCGACCAACACAGCACGGAGAACGAGCACTTCGAGTTCTACTGGTTCCCGCACACCGCGTCGGCCAACACCAAGCGCAACAACCGCAGCGCCGGACCGGCCCAGCCGGTCGGACAGTTGTCCGGCTGGTTCGACGACGAGTTCGTCGCCAACGGCCTGTGGCAGGCGGTGAACATGGTCGGCCGCGCGGTGCCCGCGACCATTCCGTCCATCGCCCGGATATCCACCCGGGCCTGGTCCGCACGGACCTACACGGACATCCCCTACAAGGTCTTCACCTCGCCCCGCCGGGTGCGGTTCGTGGAGATGGAGTACGCCGTCCCGCGCGCGGCCCTGGTGGACACGCTGCGGGAACTCAAGGCCATGGTCGACCGTTCGGACCTCAGGATCAGCTACCCGGTCGAGGTCCGCACCGCCCCCGCCGACGACATCGCGCTGTCCACCGCGTCCGCCCGGGACAGCGCGTACATCGCCGTGCACATGTTCCGGGGCACGCCGTACCAGGCGTACTTCACCGCCGCCGAGCGCATCTTCACCGCGCACGAGGGCCGCCCGCACTGGGGCAAGGTGCACACCCGGGACGCGGAGTACTTCGCCGGGGTGTACCCGCGCTTCGGCGAGTTCACGGCGCTGCGCGACCGGCTCGACCCGGACCGGCTGTTCCAGAACGACTACCTGCGTCGGGTGCTGGGCCAGTAGCCGGGGAGCCGCCCGCCTCCGAACTCCCCCTCGCCCCCTCCCCGCACCGGCCCGGTTCCCCGAACCGGGCCTTTCGCGCATTCCCAACCCTGCACACCCTTCCCGCACTTGTTCGATCGACGGGGCAGAAAAGGGACGTACGCACGAAACCATTAGTTCCGTTTCTGCGTATTGCGTGAAGTACGCCACGTTCAAGATCGCCCGAGACGGGCAAACAACGGGCGAGAAGCGGTTGTTGCCAGAAGTTGGGCGGCGCGCCAACCCACGCACGTGGCCCGAATGGAGTACTGTTTCGAGCCCTGGGTCCGGTCTCCCACCAGGGTGCCCGAGGCCTTGCAGGACCGCCGGGAGGGGGCTAGTTGCACAGGGTGACGGAGTTGGTCACTTAGCGTTGCGAATAGGTAACCGTGCCATAACGGCGGCGTAGGGCCCATGCCCGACACGCCGGGCAACTCGGCAAGGTTGTGGCAGGCTGCACCCGGGCAGGCCACACTCGACTAGCGGAAGCAGCGACGCACGTGACGTCGGCAGGCACCACCCGGGAGGTCCCCATGCCCGAACTGCGTGTCGTGGCCGTCTCCAATGACGGCACACGGCTGGTGCTCAAGGCTGCCGACTCTACGGAGTACACCCTTCCGATCGACGAACGGCTCCGTGCCGCCGTACGCGGCGACCGGCCCCGGCTCGGCCAGATCGAGATCGAGGTCGAGAGCCATCTCCGGCCCCGAGACATCCAGGCGCGGATACGGGCGGGTGCGACGGCGGAAGAGGTCGCACAGCTCGCCGGGATCCCCGTCGACCGGGTGCGGCGCTTCGAGGGTCCGGTACTGGCCGAGCGCGCCTTCATGGCCGAGCGGGCCCGCAAGACGCCCGTCCGCCGGCCCGGAGAGAACTCCGGACCATTGCTCGGCGAGGCCGTGCAGGAGCGGCTCGTGCTGCGCGGTGCCGACAAGGACACCGTGCAGTGGGACTCCTGGCGCCGCGACGACGGCACCTGGGAAGTCCTGCTCGTCTACCTGGTCGCGGGCGAACCGCACTCGGCGAGCTGGACCTACGACCCGCCCCGGCGGCTCGTCCAGGCGGTCGACGACGAGGCGCGCTCGCTGATCGGCGAGTCCGACGACCTCGCCGTGCCGGAGCCCAGCTTTCCGTTCGTGCCGCGCATCGCGCGACTGCCGCGCGATCGGCCGCTGGACCGTTCCGCCGACCGGGACCGCGAGCGGCCGAGCCTGCCCGCGCAGTCGTCCGAACCGGCCGAGGAGAGCGCCGGCGAGCGGGACTCGCTGACCAGCCTGCTGGAGGCGGTGCCGAGCTTCCGGGGCGACATGGTGGTCCCGGAGCGCCCTGCCGAGGTCCCGGAGGAGCCGCCCGCCCCGGAACCGGCGGAGGAGGAGCCCCCGGCCCCGGCGGCCTCGGCCGGCTCCGCCTACGCGGACGTCCTCATGCCCCGCTCCGTCGGCAGCCACCGCGACCGGCTGATCGGCGCCACCGACCGCCAGGCCGAGGCCGACGGCGTCCGGCCCGGCCGCCGGGCCGCCGTGCCGAGCTGGGACGAGATCGTCTTCGGGACGCGGCGCAAGAAGCAGGAGTAGCAGGAGCAGCAGGAGCAAGAGGCCGAAGCAGGCACAGGAATGAGGGGCACACTGCGTGCCCCTCATTCCTGTGCGCTCCTACTGCGGGTCCGGGCCGACCGCCACCGGACGGGACGGGTCGGCAGACCACTCCGACCATGAACCGACGTACAGCGCCGCCGGAATGCCCGCGACGGCCAGCGCCAGCACCTCGTGGGCGCCGGACACGCCCGAACCGCAGTACACGCCCACCTCGGCCGCCCCGGAGGCACCCAGGCCCTTGAAGCGGTCGCGGAGTTCGGCGGCGGGCAGGAAGCGGCCGTCCGGGCCGACGTTCTCGGTGGTCGGCGCCGACACGGCGCCGGGGATGTGGCCGCCGACCCGGTCGATCGGCTCCACGTCACCCCGGTACCGCTCCCCCGCACGGGCGTCGAACAGCACACCCGAACGGGCCAGCGCCGCCGCCCCGTCGGCGTCGAGCAACTGCCCGGCACTCGGGGCCGGTTCGAAGTCGCCCTCGGCCGGCTCGGGCACGTCGGTCGAAAGAGCGCCCTCCCAGGACGGCAACCCGCCGTCGAGGACCCGCACGTCCGGGTGACCCGTCCAGCGCAGCAGCCACCAGGCGCGTGCCGCCGCCCAGCCCTGTCCGCCGTCGTAGACGACGACCGGCCGGTCCGCCGACACCCCCGCGCGGCGCATCGCCGCGCCGAAGACGGCCGGGTCGGGCAGCGGATGCCGGCCGTTCTCGCCGGGCGGCGAGGCGAGTTCGCCGTCCAGGTGCACGTAGGCGGCGCCCGGCAGGTGCCCTGCCGCGTAGGCCGCCCGGCCGTCGAAGGACGGCGTGCCGGGCGGGGTCAGCTGCCAGCGGACGTCCAGCAGGACCGGCGGGGTCGGCCCGGCCAGGGCGTCGGCGAGTTCGGTTGCGGTGATGATGGCTTCCATGGCCCCATCCTTACGCCAGGGGTGGCCGCATCGTCCAGGTACGACTACTCTGCTCGGCCGGACAGCCTCGATCACCGGGTGTACGGGATCGAGCACATGCTGTACAGCTGATGGACACCCGACGGCAATCGGCCGGGAACGGGCGAGAAACGGCAGACCAGGCATCCTCGCGGCGAAGCCGCCCGACACCTGTGGACGCAGGACACCACGGAGGGTGCGAGCATCGGCACGGGGCGTGTCCGCGGCTGCGGTACAACCGGTCCGGAGAGCGGAAGCGACACGGCCACCGCAAGGGGCCGAGGAGAGAGTGACGATGACCGAGGTACGGGGAGCGGCCGGCCCGAACGGCGACACGCACGCTCGGCGCGCGCCCGGCACCCCCTGCTGGGTGAGTCTGATGGTGCACGGCTTGACCGCGACCGAGGAGTTCTACGGAGCCCTGTTCGGCTGGGAGTTCGAGCCAGGACCCCAGCAGCTCGGCCCCTATGTCCGGGCCCTGCTCGACGGGCGGGAGGTGGCGGGCATCGGCCAGTTGCCGCCGGACCTGCACCTGCCGATCGCCTGGACGCCGTACTTCGCCTCGGAGGACGTGGATCTGACGGCCGAGACGGCCCGGCTGTGCGGCGGCACGGTGGGCGTCGGCCCGCTGGACGCGGCCGAGGCCGGCCGGATGGCCATCGCCTCCGACCCCTCCGGCGCCGTGTTCGGCATCTGGCAGGCCTCGGCCCACCTCGGCACAACCCTGACCGGCGTCCCGGGCACCCCCGTCTGGGACGAGCTGCTCACCTTCGAGACGTCGAGCGTCGCGAAGTTCTACGAGACGGTGTTCGGTTACGAGGAGGAGCCGGTGGTGTCCACCGACCTCGACTACGTGACCCTGCACGTCGGGGGCCGCCCGGTGGCCGGCATCCACGGCGTCGGCCTCTCGCTGCCCCGGGACCGGGGGCCGCACTGGCTGACGTACTTCGAGGTGGCCGACGCGGAGGCGACCCTGCGGGAGGTCGCCGAGCTGGGCGGGCAGGTGCTGAAGCCGGCCCGGGACAGCGCACACGGGCGGGTCGCGACGGTGGCCGACCCGGAGGGCGCGGTCTTCTCGGTGATCCAGAGCCCGCACTGAGCCGGTGCCGATGCCAGTGCCTGTGCCGGTGCCGGTGCCGATGCCAGTGCCCGTGCCGGCGTGGGACGGTACGAGACGAGTCCGTCCGCCCCACGCCACGGTGACGCCGGTCAGTGCTTACGGCACTTGCTGACGTCGATCCGTACGATCTGCGGGTCGTGGTCGCTGGCCTGGTCGGCGAACTCGGCGTTGATGTGCACCACGTCGTAGTCGAAGCGGGTCACGGCCGGGCTGGTCAGGATGTGGTCCAGGGTCTGCGAGTTGCCGTCGTACACGTAGGTGTAGCGCTCGGCGGCCGGCAGGGTGGTGATCAGCGGGGTCAGGACGCCGCCGTCCGTCAGCTTCGTCACCGTCTGCGAGAACTCGTAGTCGTTCAGGTCGCCGAGCACCACGGCCTTGGCGTCCTTGTCCGCCGCGAGCAGGGACTTGACGAAGGTGTTGACCTCGGTGGCCTGGGCCGCGCGCTGGGTCTCCGAGCTGCGGGCCGGCGGCTGGTAGCGGCCGTGCAGGGGCTGGTCGCCGCCCTTGGAGACGAAGTGGTTGGCGACGACGAAGACGGTCTGGCCCTGGAAGACGAACTCGCCCACCAGCGGCTTGCGGCTGTCGTCCCAGGCGGCGCCGGCCGGGTCGATCCGGCCCGGCGAGTAGGTGAGCCGGGCCCCCTTGCGGGTCTTGACCACGCTGGTGCCCGTGGTGGCGTCGCCGCCCGGCCGGTCGGTGAAGGAGACCCGCTTGGGGTTGAAGAGGAAGACCTGGCGGATGTTGCCGCCGGGCTCGCCGCCGTCCTGGTCGTTCTCGGGCGCGATGTAGCGCCAGGAGTAACGCGGGCCGCCGGCCGCGCGGATGGCGTCGGTGAACCGCTTGAGGGTCGCCTCGGCGGTGACGGTCCCGTCGTCCGTCGCGCCGTTGTCGTCCTGGATCTCCTCCAGGGCCACGATGTCGGGCGAGTTGAGGTTGACCGCGACGCCCTCGGCGAGCCGGTCGAACTTCTCCTGGTCGTCCAACGCGTCCAGGTTCTCCACGTTGTACGTGGCGATGGCGAGCTCGTCGCCCTTCTGGCGGCGCGTCACCTCCCGCTTCAGGCCGTTGTCCACCAGGGTGCCGAGCTGGGTGGCTTGAACGTTGTAGCCGCCGTAGGTGGAGTAGTCGAGCGGCCCGGTGGTGGTGCCGGACAGCTCGTCCCCCACGTCGGCCGCCGGGAAGGCGGTGGTGGTGTCAAGGGACATCACCTCGATACGGCCGGTGTCGGGCTGGTCGTAGGAGGAGTAGAGGGTGCCGCCGCGCGGGGTCGGGTTCTCGTCGGGCTTGACGGTCACCCACAGCTCGCCGTACGCGTCGCTCGCGCCGACCACGCGGGCGTCGGCGAACGTCGTCCGCATGCCCTCCAGGGACTCGTAGAAGTCCTGGGCGTAGACGGTCGGCTGGAGGGCGAGGGACTCGATGCTGCCGCCGTCGGCGGTGGGGATGTACGCGTCCGGTACGGAGGCCGGATCCAGGGCGACGGGGGCGGGCAGCGCGTTGCCGCTGGAGAGGACGGTCGCGGTCGGGCCGTCGAGCTCGGTGACCGACTGGCTGGTGCTGCTCGGGTAGTACTCGCTGACCTTGCCGCTGACCAGCACCGAGTCGCCGACCGCCACGGTGGGGGCGGTCGAGCCGGTGTAGACGAATACGCCCTCGCTGGTCCGCGGGTCGGCGTCGGGCGTCGGATCCTGGATCCAGTAGCCCTTGGAGCCGGTCGTGCGGACTCCGGTGACGATGCCCGGCACCTTGGCGACGGTCTGCCCGGCGAGCGGGGACTTGCGGGTGGTGCCCTGGATGTCGTGGATACGGGCGCTGCCCGGCTGGGTCGGGTCGTCGCCGCCCCCGCCGTCCCCGTCGCCCGAACCCGGCGTCTGCCCCGCCGAGTTGACCGGCGAAGGGGTACCGGCGGTGAGGTCCGCCGCGTTGTCGTCCGTGTCGGCCAGGGTGCCGGCCCGTGCCACGGAGGCGGTGTTGGAGGCGCCGGTGACCGGACCGCTGCCCTCGCGGACCACCGCGGTGCCGTAGCCGACCAGGTCGACGATACGGCTGTCGGCCGCGCAGTCGGCGGCGGTCTTGCAGGTCAGCGCGGTGGTGCCGGAGACGAGGGCGACGGTGCCGGTGGTCGCGCTCATCGCGATGGTGCCGGTCGCGTCCGCGGCCGGCAGGGCCGTCGTCCCGCCGCTGCCCTGCGACTCGGCGACCAGGAACCGGCCGCCGGGCGCGACCGAGCCGTTGAGCGCGGTCACCTGCCACTGCGAGGACGCCGACGGCGACCCGGGCAGGTACTGCACGCTGTAGCCGGCCAGGTCGTAGGCCGCGGACCCGGCGTTGCCGAGTTCGACGAAGTCCCGGGTCAGGGTCGCGCCGGAGTTGCCGCCACCGCCGTACACCTCGGCGATCACCGCCGTGGCGGACGGCGTGGCATACGCGGCGGGAAGAGCGGTCATCGCGAACGCGCTCGCCACGCTCACGGAAATCAGCGGGTAGGCGGCGCGGCGCATACGGGATCGGCTCGCTGCGGGTCTGGACACGCTGGCGGTCTCCTCGGACGTCGGATGCTTCAACACGCCGCGGGCGGGCGGCGCTTGAACCGGGCGTGTGGGGGGAGGCGGGCTCAAGTTACGCGTGTAGACGCCGGATCGCCAAGATGCCGTGGGTTAAATCCAGGGAACGCAGAGGTGGTTGGCGCCCTACCTGACCGGCAGAACGTCGGGCGACAGGGCGGCCGGCTGAGGCCGGGGCAGCCGAGCCGTGGTCTCGGGACGAGATGCTGCCACTTTGTGTTATTCTCATACTTTTGCGTGCTCGTGACGGTTGGCGATCCTGCCCGTCCGGTTCCTCTTGCTCGCCGACTGCTCATTCCTACCGGGCCTTCCTCGGTACGTCCGGACACGGAAGGCTCTTCATGAATCACCCTGACCTCCCCGGCACCTCGCACAGCGATCCCGCCTCGACGGCGCCCCCGGTCGCTTCCTTCGCCGGCCTGGACCTGCCGGCCGAAGTGCTGCGAACGCTCGGCGAACTCGGTGTGCGCGAGCCCTTCCCGATCCAGGCGGCCACGCTGCCCGACGCCCTCGCGGGACGCGATGTCCTGGGGCGCGGGCGCACCGGATCGGGCAAGACACTCGCTTTCGGCCTGCCGCTGCTCGCACGGACGGCAGGACGGCGTGCGGAACCGAAGCAGCCCCTGGCTCTGATCCTGGTGCCCACCCGGGAGCTGGCCCAACAGGTCGCCGAGGCGCTCGCGCCGTACGCCGACGCGCTCCGGCTGCGGATGGCCACGGTCGTCGGCGGACTGTCGATCGGCCGGCAGGCCGCTGCGCTGCGCGACGGGGCCGAGGTCGTCGTAGCCACCCCCGGCCGGCTGCACGACCTCATCGAGCGCAAGGCCTGCCGCCTGGGGCGAGTACGGATCACCGTCCTCGACGAGGCCGACCAGATGTGCGACATGGGCTTCCTGCCGCAGGTCACGGAGGTGCTCGACCAGGTGCATGCCGAGGGCCAGCGGATGCTGTTCTCGGCCACTCTGGACCGCGACGTCGACCAGCTGGTCCGCCGCTACCTCCACGACCCCGTCGTCCACTCGGTCGACCCGTCCGTGGGCGGGGTCAGGACGATGGAGCACCATGTTCTGGTCGTCCACGGCCCCGACCGGTACGCCGTCATCACGGAGATCGCCGCCCGCGACGGCCGGGTACTGCTGTTCCTGGACACCAAGCACGCGGTCGACCAGCTCACCCGGCATCTGCGGGCCAGCGGAGTGCACGCCGCGGCCCTGCACAGCGGCAAGTCCCAGCCGCAGCGCACCCGGACCCTGGCGCAGTTCAAGAACGGCCAGATCACCGTCCTGGTGGCGACCGATGTCGCGGCCCGTGGCCTGCACGTCGACGACCTCGATCTCGTGGTCAACGTCGACCCGCCCACCGACCCCAAGGACTATGTGCACCGCGCGGGCCGTACCGCCCGGGCCGGTGAGTCCGGCATCGTCGTCACGTTGGTGCCGGCGGGCCAGCGCCGCGAGCTGGGCCGGCTGATGGCCGCGGCCGGTATCGAGCCGACCATCACCAAGGTCCGCTCGGGCGAGGCGGAGCTGAGCCGGATCACCGGGGCCAAGGCCCCCTCCGGCACCCCGCTCGACGGCGGGCCCGCCGCGCCCCGGCCCAAGAACACCAACGCTCCCTTCCGCGGCCTGGGCACCAGCAAGGACACCACGCGCGGCGCCGGCGGCAAGTCCCGAAAGACCGGTGAGGCCCGCAAGCTCGCCGAGGCCCGCAAGGCGGCCCTGGTGCGTCGCGGCCGCTGAAAAGCCGATGCCCCGCACCGTGCCCGGCATGACAAGCTGTGCTTCCCACTGCTCGAGCCCAGGAGGTCGCCATGACCGCAGACTCTGCATCCACAGAAGATTCGGAGCCGACCGACCCCGAGACGTCCGCTCTGGCGCCCGACAGTGACGGCAACTACGACCTGAAACGCAAGTTCCGGGAAGCCCTGGCGCGCAAGCGCGGTGCGCAGGCGGACGCCGCCGACCTCGCGGCGAACGCCGATGCGTCGAAGATCCGTGGGGCGCACGGCCCGGCCGCGAGCCAGCGGTCGTTCCGGCGCAAGAGCGGCGGCTGAGTCCGTCAGATCCGCGATCTGATCACGGGCCCCACTGCGGTTGGCGTGAGCCGATGGCGTCACCGCGGTGGACCCGGTCCGGTCCGTGCCGCTCGGTCTGTGCCGCTCGGTCTGCGGAGCTTCCAGGACGGCGGGCGGCAGGCGGGTTCGAGGCTCAGGAGGGGGCGAACGGCAGGACGTCCGGCGAGAGCACGCCGGCACGCGCCGCGGCGCTCGTCATGCGGCGGCGGTGATGACGTCGGCACAACACCTCGTAGCCGACTTCCGCAGTGGGGTGATTCACGTCACCGACGACGACCTGCTCACCCTCCACGACCATCTCGCCGCCCACCGTGCGAGCGTTGTGCGTGGCCCGCGCCCCGCACCAGCACATCGCCTCCACCTGCAGGGTCTCTATCCGGTCCGCCAGCTCGATCAGCCGCTGCGAGCCCGGGAAGAGCCTGGTCCGGAAGTCGGTCGTGATACCGAAGGCGAAGACATCGAGGCCCAGGTCGTCCACGACCCGCGCCAGCTGATCGATCTGCTCCGGCGCCAGGAACTGCGCCTCATCGACGATCAGATAGTCGACCTTGTCGCCCTGCGACATCCGACCCACGACATAGGCGTACAGATCCATCCCCGGCGCCGCCTCGACGGCATCCGTCACCAGACCGAGCCGCGAAGACAGTTTCCCCTCCCCCGCCCGGTCGTCGCGCGTGAAGATCACGCCCTGCAGCCCCCTTGCCGACCGGTTGTGGATTCGCTGCAGAGCGAGTGTCGACTTCCCGCAGTCCATCGTTCCGGAGAAGAACACCAGCTCGGGCATGGGGAGTTGCGCACCTTTCGGCGAGTTGCGGGATCAGGGGTGTCAGGAGCGTACTTCGAGCAGCGGAACGAGCTGCTCGGCGGGGGTCATCGAACCGTGGTTGCCGACCATCGCCGATTCCTTGGGTTCCCGCTCGGAGGCGATGAGCAGGACGTCGTCCCGTGCGGCCGCGACGACATCGCCGAGCCGCTCGTACACACGTTCGTCGATATGGGGGCCGAACCAGCCGGCCGCGATCGCCTCGTCCCGGGAGGCCACCCAGAACTGCTCACCGAGCACCTCGCGCCAGCAGGTCAGTACGTCGGTCGCGGCGCCGGGCACCGCGTAGACGTGCCGGGCCCGGCCCTCGCCGCCGAGCAGGGCCACGCCTGCCTTCAGCTCCCAGTCCTCGTCGAAGTCGATGCGGTGCTGTTCGTCGAAGGGGATGTCGACCATGCCGTGGTCGGCGGTGACGTACAGCGCGCTGCGTGCCGGGAGCTGTTCGGCGAGCCGCTGGACGAGCCGGTCGACGTGCATCAGCTGGCCGCGCCAGGTGTCGGAGTCCACGCCGTAGCGGTGCCCGGCACCGTCCAGCTCCGCGTAGTACGTGTACACCAGGGAGCGGTCGGCGGCGGCGAGTTGCTCCGCCGCGAAGTCCATCCGCTCCTCGCCGGTCAGCCGCCCGTGAAACGTTCCGCCGCTGAGCGCGACCTTGGTGAGCGGAGTGTGCTCGAAGTGCGGGGAGGACACCTGGGCGGAGTGCACCCCGGCGTCGGCGGCGAGCTGGAAGACGGTGGGGTACGGCTGCCAGGCGGCCGGGTCGGTCCAGGGCTGCCAGCGCAGCTGGTTCATCAGCTCGCGGGTCTGCGGGTTGCGGACCGTGTATCCGGGCAGGCCGTGGGCGCCGGGCGGCAGGCCGGTGCCCACGGAGGCGAGGGAGGTCGCGGTGGTGGCCGGGTAGCCGGCGGTGATCGGCCGTCCGGTGCCGCCGCGCGAGCTGCCGAGCAGCGCGGTGAGGTAGGGCGCCTCGTCCGGGTGGGCCTTGATCTGCTCCCAGCCGAGCCCGTCGATCAGGAAGACGCAGTTGCGATCGGCGGGCGTCAGCTCCGTGATCGACGCGGTCGTTCCGGGTACGGCCATGCCCGCGGCCAGGGTGGGCAGCAGGTCGGCGAGGGAACCGCTGCCGTACTCGGGCAGCGGCGCGGAGTCGAGGGCGAGGGGTTCCGGATGGTCCCAGGCGGCGTACGCCATCAGCGGGTGACGTCCGCGGTCGCCTCGGAGATGGCCTGCGCGAAGGCGAGCGCCTGGCGCACCGTCTCCGGGCCGTCCCCGGCCTCGCTGACCCGCAGGCTGAGGTCGTCGGCGGTGGAGTTGCCGGTGTAACCGTGGTCGGCCTCGCAGTTGGGGTCGCCGCAGGCGGCGGGCTCCAGGTCGATGCGGGAGACGGCACCCCAGCCGATGGTCAGCACGATCTCGCGGGGCAGGGTGCCCGGCGTGTACTGCTCCGGGTTGGCCACGACCCGGCTGACCACGACCGACGAGATCCGGCCGAGCTTGACCGACTCGGTCGAGGTGGTGGCGTACGGCGTCGGGGAGGTGCTGTCGGCGGCCTGCTCGTCGGTGTGGCTGACGATGAAGCGGTTGCCGGTGAGGACGAGCACGGTCACGTGCCGCCGCACCTCGTTCTGGTCGAACGTCGTCTCCTGGTGGACCAGGTACGACCGGATCGGCTCGCCGCCGATGGCGGCCTCCACCGCCTCGGCCACGAGGGCCGGGTAGTAGCCGCTGCGCTCGATCGCGACACGCAGCCCCTGGGTCGTCGTACTGGTCTTGGCCATGGCGTCCATCCTAATCCGTGGGCAAGGGGACCCGGGCCAGTCGCGCGCGGCGGCATCGAACGCCGCCGACGGATGCGGGCGTTCGTCTCGGTGGGCGGGCGGTCGGCGGGCGGTCAGTAGGCGGGCAGGGTGCGCGGGCCCAGGTCGTCGCGGGCCGGCGGTGGCGCGAGGCGCACGGTCGCCCCCAGGACGCTCACGCCGTGCCGGGCGACCACGACCGGCTCCAGGGTGACCGCGACCACCTCGGGGTGGTCGTCGACCAGCCTGGAGACCCTGAGCAGCAGCTCCTCGAGGGCGGGCGTGTCGACGGGGGCCGAGCCGCGCCAGCCGAACAGCAGGGGCGCGGTCCGGATCGACCGCACCAGCGAGGTGGCGTCCCGGTCGGTGACCGGAACCAGCCGGTGCGCCATGTCCCCGAGCAGCTGCGAGGCGGCCCCGGCGAGTCCGAAGGACACCACGGCCCCGGCGGCCGGGTCGATCACGGCCCGTACGACGGTGTCGACGCCCCGGGGCGCCATCCGCTGCACCACCGGCCGCAGCTCCTCGGGCGGCCCGAACAGCTCGCTCAACTCGTCGTACGCCCGGCGCAGTTGCTCCTCGTCCGCCAGGTCGAGGCGGACTCCGCCCAGGTCGGCGCGGTGGCGCAGGTGGGGGGCGGTGGCCTTGAGGGCGACGGGGTAGCCGAGGGCGCGGGCGGCCGCGACGGCGGCGTCGGGGGTGGCGGCGGGCAGCGCGCGGTGCACGTCGATGCCGTACCTGCCGAGCAGCCGGCAGGTCTCCTCGACCCCGATGGTGAGCCCCTCCCCGCGTTCGAGCAGCCCTCCGATCAGCTCGGCGGCGCCCCGCTCGTCGATGTCGTCGTACTCGGGCACCTTCCCGGGCTCCGCGGCCTCCCGCCGCCACTGCGCATACTTCACAGCCTCGGCAAGCGCCCGAACGGCCCGCTCGGCGGCGGGGTAGGCGGGGATGAGACGGGAGTAGGGGTGGGGGGCGGGGGGCTTCGGGAGCTTGGCCGCCGCCTGTGCCGCGGTCTGTACTGCGGTGGGCAGGCGTTCCGCAGGGCGGAACGGGTGGGCACCGCCCCCAGTGCCGGGTGCCGTCGCACCAACCGTAGGTGCGGTACGGCCCGCAGCCGAAAGCGCCTCCGCCAGCCCCCCGAGCTCCACGTGCACCACAAGAACCGGCTTCCCCGGAACCTCTTCGGCGGCAGACCGCAGCGCCTCCGCCAGCTCCGGATCCCCCACGGCCCCCTCCCCGATCGTCGGGATCGCCGTGACGACCACCGCGTCGCACGACTGGTCGGCCAGCGCGCGCGACAGCGCCCCGTGGAAGTCCCCGGCACTCGCCCGCGTCGTCAGGTCCAGCGGCCGGGCCGGCCGCAGCCCCTCGGCCAGGCACCGGTCGTACGTCAGCAGCCCCAGCGACTCGGAATTGCCGAGAATCGCCACCCGCGGCCCGGCCGGCAGCGGCTGCCGGGCGAGCAGCAGCCCCGCGTCGACCAGCTCGGTGATCGTGTCGACGCGGATCACCCCGGCCTGCCGCAGCAGCGCGGACACCGTGGCGCGCGGCAGCCGCGTCGCCCGTACCGCGTGGCCCGGCGGCGCCCCGGCGCCCTGCACCACGACCAGCGGTTTCGCCGCCCCGGTCCGGCGGGCGAGGCGGGTGAACTTGCGCGGGTTGCCGATGGACTCCAGGTACATGAGGACGACGTCGGTCTCCGGGTCGTCGTACCAGTACTGGAGGACGTCGTTGCCGGAGACGTCCGCGCGGTTGCCGGAGGACACGAAGGTCGAGACGCCCGTGGTGCCGGTGACGCCGCCGCCGCGCCGGTGCAGCCGGGACAGCAGGGCGATGCCGATGGCGCCGGACTGGGCGAAGAGGCCGATACGGCCGGGGCGGGGCATCTCGGGTGCGAGGGAGGCGTTCAGCCGGACGTCGTCCGCGGTGTTGATGATCCCGAAGGCGTTGGGGCCGATGATGCGCATGCCGTAGGTGCGTGCCTGCCGGACGAGCGCGCGCTGGCGCTCGCGGCCGTCGGGGCCGCTCTCCGCGTATCCGGCGGCGAGGACGACGAGTCCCTGGACGCCGTGTTCACCGCACTCGGTGACGACCTCGGGCACGTGCTCGGCGGGTACGGCGACCACCGCGAGGTCGACGGGGCCGTCGATGTCCCGCACCGAACGGTGCGCGGGCACCCCGTCGACCTCCTTGAGGTCCTCGGGGAAGGCCTGGTTCACCGCGTGCAGACGGCCGGTGAAGCCGGCGTCCCGGAGGTTGCCGAGAACGCTGCGGCCGACCCCGCCGGGCGCGCGGCCGACCCCGATCACGGCCACGGATCCGGGGGCGAGCAGCCGTCGTACCGAACGGGCCTCCGCGCGCTGCTCGCGGGCGCGCTGCACGGCGAGGGAGCGGTCCGTGGGCTCCAGGTCGAACTCCAGACGGACGACACCGTCCTCGAAGCTGCGCTGCTGGGTGTAGCCGGCGTCCGTGAACACCTTGATCATCTTGCTGTTGGCGGGCAGCACCTCGGCGGCGAAGCGGCGGATCCCGCGCTCGCGCGCGACGGCCGCGATGTGCTCGAGGAGGGCGGAGGCCACACCCCGGCCCTGGTGGGCGTCCTGGACGAGGAAGGCGACCTCGGCCTCGTCGGCGGGCGCGGAGGCGGGCGTCCCGTCGGCGCCAATGCGGTCATAGCGTACGGTTGCGATGAACTCGCCGCCGATGGTGGCCGCGAGTCCCACCCTGTCCACAAAGTCGTGGTGCGTGAAGCGGTGGACGTCCTTGGCGGAGAGCCTGGGGTAGGGCGCGAAGAAGCGGTAGTACTTCGACTCGTCCGAGACCTGCTCGTAGAAGCTGACCAGGCGATCGGCGTCATCAACGGTGATGGGCCGGATGCGCGCGGTACCCCCGTCGCGCAGCACCACGTCAGCCTCCCAGTGGGACGGGTACTCGTGCCTGTCCTGCGGGTCCGCCGGGGTCTGCATGGGCCCCAGAGTACGGCTCGCGTCCGACAACGGCGCGAGGCAGTCTGTGGAGGACGGGAGTCGGAGCGAGGCCGCGGTCCGACGACACACCCGGAGGGGCCTACGCCCCCTCCGGGCATGCTTCACGATATGGGAAACTGGTCTAGACAACCCTGAACACCGAAGGGCAGCATCACATGGCTGAGCGCCGCGTCAACGTCGGCTGGGCCGAGGGCCTCCACGCCCGCCCCGCTTCCATCTTCGTCCGAGCCGCCACGGCCGCAGGCGTCCCGGTGACGATCGCCAAGGCCGGGGGCAACCCCGTCAACGCGGCCTCCATGCTGGCTGTCCTGGGGCTGGGCGCCCAGGGTGGCGAGGAGATCGTCCTCGCCTCCGAGGCCGAGGGCGCCGACGCCGCCCTCGACCGCCTGGCCAAGCTGGTCGCCGAGGGTCTCGAGGAACTCCCCGAGACCGTCTGAGCGCCTGCACCCGCACGTCCGGGGCCGCGCCACTCCCACGGGGGTCGGCGCGGCCTCGCCGTTTCCCCGCCGTCCGCGTCGGGCCATCGTGCCACCGGTCACGTGCCGCAATTCCGTGACATTGCCAAGGCCCCGGTACCCGGCTTTACCGTGGGCGCACGAAAGGGGCGCGACCGTGAATTCCCGGCGCGCTTGAATTCGGGCAGCGAAAACAGGTCCCGCCGAATAACACCTCTTTGTATACGGCGCGCGTGTTAATGCCGCAGGCCCGACATGTTTACGGGATGTTGCGAAGTCCTCACACCGTTCGGCCGTTCGGTGGCGCCGGAAAAGCGCAGCCGGTGGGAGGCCGTCGAGCGCTCGGTGTGCAGGGCCGTGATCGCCCGGGCGCGTTCGCCGTCGCCGCGTGCCACCGCGTCCACGATGGCGCCGTGCTCGGTCCAGGACTCCACGGGGTTGGCGGGCGTCTCCACGGTGTACATCCAGGCGATCTTGTGCCGCAGCTGGGTGAGCGTGGAGGTCAGGGCGTGGCTTCCGGAGGCCTGGGCGAGGGTCTCGTGGAACCAGCCGCCCAGGGAGCGCAGGTCCTCGCTGTTGCCGCGCCTGGCCCGCTCCTGGCCCAGCCGGACCAGCCCGCGCAGCACCTTGAGATGGGCCTCGGTGCGGCGCTGGGCGGCCCGGGAGGCGCCGAGCGGCTCCAGGAGCATGCGCATCTCCAGCAGGTCGGCGGCCTCCTGCTCGGTCGGTTCGGCGACGCACGCACCCGCGTGCCGGCGCGTCACCACGAAGCCCTCGGCCTCCAGGGTGCGCAGGGCCTCGCGGACGGGGACCCGCGAGACGCCGTAGCGGCGGGCCAGGAGTTCCTCGGTGAGCCGGCTGCCGCGCTCGTAGACACCCGCGACGATGTCGTCCCGGATCGCCGTGCATACCGAGTGCGCCGGAATACGCATGACCGACCTCCGCCTTAATCCCCGTGAAACGCCGCCGAGTGGCGCTCGTTCCGTGACTCTATTGCAATGAGCCGGAATTTCCGACGGCGGACCGGAATCCAGGGATATATTTTGGACAGCAAGTGCACGAAAACGACGAAAGCCCCGGCACAGGGGCCGGGGCTCCGGAAGATCTCACGGGTTGCTTCCGCAGTGCGCTGCCGGGTTCGCCTCGGTGGTCGGGTGCGGGTGCGTGGGGGTTGCCCGCACCCCCTTTCAGGGGCGTCACGCGCAGCGCTCCTTCAGGGGCGCGGGGAACTGCGCGACCAGCCACGGCGCACCCGCGCCCGGCGCACGCACCGCAACCCCCACGTCGGTCTCGGCGCCGGACCCGCGTCCAGCTCCCTCAGACGTTCACGCCGTGCTTGCGGAGGTAGGCGACCGGGTCGACGTCGGAGCCGTAGTCCGGGGTGGTGCGGGCCTCGAAGTGGAGGTGCGGGCCGGTGGTGTTGCCGGTCGCGCCGGAGAGGCCGATCTGCTGGCCCGGGGTGACCTGCTGGCCCACCGAGACGCCGATGGACGAGAGGTGGCCGTACTGGGTGTACATGCCGTCGGCCATCTTGATGACGATCTCGTTGCCGTACGCCCCGCCCCAGCCGGTGGAGACGACCGTGCCGGTACCGACCGCGTGCACCACCGTGCCGCTGGCGGCGTGGAAGTCGATGCCGGTGTGGGCGCCGGAGGACCACAGGGAGCCGCCGGTCTTGTAGCCGGTGGAGACGTAGGAGTCGCTGATCGGCGCGACGAAGGTGTTCAGGCGCTTGCGCTCGGCCTCGCGGGCGGCGCGGGCCTTGGCCGCGCGCTCCTTCTTGGCCTGCTCGGCGGCCTTCTTGCGGGCGGCCTCCTCGGCCGCCTTGCGCGCGGCGGCGGCCTTCTGGGCGGCGGCCTGGGCGTCGATCTGCTCGGCGACGGAGTCGCTGATCGTGATGACCGGGGTGAGGCCGGTCTGCTCGACGGAGTTCTCGGCGGCGAGCGCCGGGGCGGCGGAGACGGTGCCGATGACACCGGTGGTGGTGAGAGCCGCGATACCGGCGGCCTGCGCGGTGGTGCGCTTCACCCGGCCGGGACGACGGTGCTTCCCGGAGGCGCACATGAACGCCATGTAGAGGCTGGTCCTTTCCTTCCCTCTCGCCTACCGGGTTAGCTGACGGGTTCGGAGCAGGAAGGTCTCCTACGGGCCCCCTCGCGACACGCGCGGGCGCCCGATTCACCCCAGGGACTGCGTGGGTCCCCGGCTCCCCTGGCTCGCGCCGTACGGGGACTCGGCGATGGCTGTCCGGTGCCGCGGATGCGGCGCGGTGCCTGACGGACAGCCCGGAAGAACCTACGAGGCCGCTCGCGCCCCGCCCAAACGGATCACGGTTTTTGTAGCGCATCCCACAGGGCAGACAGGCAACCTCCACCTCAATTCGGACACGCGAGAGCCCTGATGACCCGACGGTCATCAGGGCTCTTCACCCGCGTGTGTCCTACTCCGCGGCGACGACGGTGACTTCGCCGATGCCGAGGGCCTCGACGGGCTCCTTGATCTGCGCCGCGTCGCCGACCAGGACGGTCACCAGGCGGTCCACCGGGAAGGCGTTCACGACCGCCGCGGTGGCCTCCACGGTGCCGGTGGCGGCCAGTTGCCGGTACAGCGTGGCCTGGAAGTCGTCGGGCAGGTACTGCTCGACCTGGTCGGCCAGAGTGCCCGCGACGGCCGCCGCCGTCTCGTACTTGAGCGGCGCCACCCCGACGAGGTTCTGCACGGCCACGTCGCGCTCGGCGTCCGTGAGGCCCTGGGCGGCGAGCGTGCGCAGCACCGTCCACAGGTCCGTCAGGGCCGGGCCGGTGTTCGGCGTGTCCACCGAACCGCTGATGGCGAGCATCGAGACACCGCTGCCGTCGGGGGCTGACCGCAGCACCTGCCCGAAGGAGCGGACGCCGTAGGTGTAGCCCTTCTCCTCGCGCAGGACGCGGTCCAGGCGGGAGGTGAGGGTGCCGCCCAGGCAGTAGGTGCCGAGCACCTGGGCGGGCCAGACGCGGTCGTGCCGGTCGGAGCCGACGCGGCCGATGAGCAACTGGGTCTGGACAGCGCCGGGGCGGTCCACGATGACGACCCGCCCGGTGTCGTCGGCGGTCACGGACGGAACCGGACGGGGCTGCCCGGTGGCGGCGCGCCAGGCGCCCAGGGTCTCGCCGAGCAGCTCGTCCAGGTCGATGCCGGTCAGGTCGCCGACGACGACCGCGGTGGCCGTGGCGGGGCGCACGTGCCGGTCGAAGAAGGCGCGGACGGCGGCCGCATCGATCTTCTCGACCGTGTCCTCGGTGCCCTGGCGCGGGCGGGACATCCGCGCGGTGGCCGGGAACAGCTCCTTGTAGAGCTGCTTGGCGGCCCGGCGGCTGGGGTTGGCCAGCTCGTGCGGGATCTCGTCGAGGCGGTTGCGGACCAGCCGCTCGACCTCGCTCTCGGCGAAGGCGGGCGCCCTGAGGGCGTCGGAGAGCAGCCCGAGGCCCTTGGCGAGCCGGGAGGCCGGGACCTCCAGGCTGATGCGGACGCCGGGGTGGTCGGCGTGCGCGTCGAGGGTGGCGCCGGCCCGCTCCAGCTCCGCGGCGTACTCCTCGGCGGAGTGCTTGTCGGTGCCCTCGGAGAAGGCGCGCGCCATGATGGTGGCGACGCCGTCCAGGCCGGCCGGCTCGGCGTCCAGGGGCGCGTCCAGGAGCACTTCGACGGCGACGACCTGCTGGCCCGGGCGGTGGCAGCGCAGCACGGTCAGGCCGTTGTCCAGAGTGCCGCGCTCCGGGGCGGGGAAGGCCCACGGCTTGGCCTCGCCCGGCTGCGGCTGGGGGTGGAAGTCCATGGTGGCGAGCTCGGTCACTTGGCCGTCTCCTCGTTCTCGTTGCCGGCCTCTACGGTGGCTTCCTGCTCCGGGTCCTCGCCGCGGCCCGCCTCCTGGGTGTGCTCGGCGGACTCCGCGGACAGCGGCTCGTAGACGAGCACCGCGCGGTTGTCGGGGCGCAGCCGGGCCTTGGCGACCTCCCGGACCTCCTCGGCGGTGACCGTCAGGACGCGCTGGACGGCGGTCAGGGCGAGCTGCGGGTCGCCGAACAGGACGGCGAAGCGGCACAGTTCGTCCGCGCGGCCCGCGACGGTGCCGAGCCGGTCCAGCCACTCGCGCTCCAACTGGGCCTGGGCGCGCTCCATTTCCTCGGGCGTGGGGCCCTCCTCGGCGAACCGGGCGAGCTCCTCGTCGATGGCGGCCTCGATGACCGGCACCTCGACGTCACCGGAGGTCTTCACGTCGAGCCAGCCCAGGGAGGGCGCCCCGGCGAGCCGCAGCAGGCCGAAGCCGGCCGCGACGGCCGTCCGGTCGCGCCGTACCAGGCGGTTGTAGAGGCGGGAGGACTCGCCGCCGCCGAGCACGGTGAGCGCCAGGTCGGCCGCGTCGGACACGCGCGTGCCGTCCTCCGGGAGCCGGTAGGCGGCCATCAGCGCCCGCGCGGGGACCTCCTCCACCACGACCTCGCGCAGCTGCTCGCCGATGACGTCGGGCAGCGAGCCGTCGCGCGGGGTGGGCTTGCCGTCGTGCGCCTGGATGGAACCGAAGTACTTCTCGATCCAGGCGAGCGTCTGCTCCGGGTCGATGTCGCCGACGACCGACAGGACCGCGTTGTTGGGCGCGTAGTAGGTGCGGAAGAACGCGCGCGCGTCCTCCAGGGTGGCCGCGTCCAGGTCCGCCATCGAGCCGATCGGCGTGTGGTGGTAGGGGTGGCCCTCCGGGTAGGCGAGCGCGGTCAGCTTCTCGAAGGCCGTGCCGTAGGGGACGTTGTCGTAGCGCTGGCGGCGCTCGTTCTTCACGACGTCGCGCTGGTTCTCCATCGACTCGTCGTCCAGGGCGGCGAGCAGGGAGCCCATCCGGTCGGCCTCCAGCCAGAGGGCGAGCTCCAGCTGGTGGGCGGGCATGGTCTCGAAGTAGTTGGTGCGCTCGAAGCTGGTGGTGCCGTTGAGCGAGCCGCCGGCGCCCTGCACGAGCTCGAAGTGGCCGTTGCCCTTCACCTGCGCGGAGCCCTGGAACATCAGGTGCTCGAAAAGGTGAGCCAGGCCGGTACGGCCCTTGACTTCGTGCCGGGAACCGACGTCGTACCAGAGGCAGACCGCCGCGACCGGGGTCAGGTGGTCCTCGGAGAGCACCACGCGCAGACCGTTGGCCAAGCGGTGCTCGGTCGCTGCCAGGCCTCCGGAGCCTGTCTCGGCCGTGGTCGTGTGACCCATGGGCATGTACGTCCCTTCGCTCGCGGAAGCGGTCTCGAACCGCGGTTTCTCTGCCGGTCCTGCCACTGTATGCAAGCGTGCGGGGACCCGGCGAAGTTCCCGCACCACGTACGCCCACAGCGGATCGTCCGGGCGGATCGCGTAGCCTGCGTCCCACCCGCCCCGTGACGGCTTCCGGCACCAGGGCGGTTCGCGGCGACCGGGTCCTGGCCCGGGTTGTCAGTGCCGCGGTCCACAATGGTCAGCGTCAGATCCGTTCACGCATGAGCAAGGAGCCGGCAGCGATGGCCCGCCGCAGCACGAAGACCCCGCCGCCCGACGACTCGTTCGAGGAGAGAATCCTCGACATCGACGTCGTGGACGAGATGCGCGGCTCCTACCTCGAGTACGCGTACTCGGTCATCTACTCGCGCGCCCTTCCGGACGCCCGCGACGGTCTCAAGCCGGTGCACCGCCGCATCGTCTACCAGATGAACGAGATGGGGCTGCGCCCCGAACGCGGCTATGTGAAGTGCGCGCGCGTGGTCGGCGAGGTGATGGGCAAGCTGCACCCGCACGGCGACGCGTCGATCTACGACGCGCTGGTGCGGATGGCCCAGCCGTTCTCGATGCGGGTCCCGCTGGTCGACGGCCACGGCAACTTCGGTTCGCTGGGCAACGACGACCCGCCGGCCGCCATGCGGTACACCGAGTGCCGGATGGCCGAGGCGACCAGCCTGATGACCGAGTCGATCGACGAGGACACGGTCGACTTCGCGCCCAACTACGACGGCCAGGAGCGGGAACCGGTCGCGCTGCCCGCCGCGTTCCCGAACCTGCTGGTGAACGGCTCGTCGGGCATCGCGGTCGGCATGGCGACGAACATGCCGCCGCACAACCTCGGCGAGGTGATCTCGGCCGCCCGCCACCTGATCCGCTACCCGAACGCGGACCTGGACACGCTGATGAAGCACGTCCCGGGCCCCGATCTGCCCACCGGCGGCCGGATCGTCGGCCTGGAGGGCGTGCGGGACGCCTACGAGACGGGCCGCGGCACCTTCAAGATCCGGGCGACGGTCGAGGTGGAGACGGTGACGGCCCGCCGCAAGGGCCTGGTCATCACCGAACTCCCGTTCACGGTCGGCCCCGAGAAGGTCATCGCCAAGATCAAGGACCTGGTCAACGCCAAGAAGCTGCAGGGCATCGCCGACGTCAAGGACCTCACCGACCGCGAGCACGGGCTGCGGCTGGTCGTCGAGATCAAGAACGGCTTCGTGCCCGAGGCGGTCCTGGAGCAGCTCTACAAGCTGACGCCGATGGAGGAGTCCTTCGGCATCAACAACGTGGCCCTGGTGGACGGTCAGCCGCTCACCCTGGGCCTCAAGGAACTGCTCGAGGTCTACCTCGACCACCGCTTCGACGTGGTCCGCCGGCGCAGCGAGTTCCGCCGCACCAAGCGCCGCGACCGCCTCCACCTGGTCGAGGGCCTGCTCACCGCCCTGGTCGACATCGACGAGGTCATCCGGCTGATCCGCTCCAGCGACAACAGCGCGGAGGCCAAGCAGCGCCTGATGGAGCGCTTCTCGCTGTCGGAGATCCAGACCCAGTACATCCTGGACACCCCGCTGCGCCGTCTCACCAGGTTCGACCGCATCGAGCTGGAGGCGGAGCAGGAGAAGCTCACCGCGGAGATCGCCGAGCTGACCCGGATCCTGGACTCGGACGCGGAGCTGCGCAAGCTGGTCTCGGCCGAACTGGCCGCGGTCGCCAAGAAGTTCGGCACCGAGCGGCGTACGGTCCTGCTGGAGGCGTCCGGCGCGGCGGCGGCCGTGGTGCCGCTCCAGGTGGCCGACGACCCGTGCCGGGTGCTGCTGTCCTCGACGGGCCTGCTGGCGCGCACGACGAACGGCGAGCCGTTCCCGGCGGACACCGACGGCAAGCGCGCCAAGCACGACGTCATCGTGTCGGCGGTCCCCGCGACCGCGCGCGGTGAGGTCGGCGCGGTGACCTCGACGGGCCGCCTGCTGCGCATCAACGTCGTCGACCTCCCCCAGCTCCCCGACACGGCGACCGCCCCGAACCTCGCGGGCGGCGCCCCCCTCTCGGAGTTCCTCTCCCTGGAGGACGGCGAGACGCTGATCTGCCTGACCACGCTGGACGAGTCCTCGCCGGGGCTCGCCCTCGGCACCGAGCAGGGCGTGGTCAAGCGCGTGGTCCCCGACTACCCGTCCAACAAGGACGAGTTGGAGGTCATCACCCTCAAGGAGGGCGACCGGATCGTCGGCGCGGTGGAGCTGCGCACCGGCGAGGAGGACCTGGTCTTCGTCACGGACGACGCGCAGTTGCTGCGCTACCAGGCCTCCCAGGTGCGTCCGCAGGGCCGTCCGGCGGGCGGTATGGCGGGCATCAAGCTCACGGAGGGCGCGAAGGTCATCTCCTTCACGGCCGTCGACCCGGCGGCCGACGCGGTGGTCTTCACGGTGGCCGGCTCGCGCGGCACCCTCGACGACTCGGTGCAGACGACGGCCAAGCTGACCCCGTTCGACCAGTACCCGCGCAAGGGCCGGGCCACCGGTGGCGTGCGCTGCCAGCGCTTCCTGAAGGGCGAGGACTGCCTGTCCTTCGCCTGGGCAGGCCCGGTCCCGGCAAAGGCTGCCCAGAAGAACGGCACACCGGCCGAGCTCCCGGAGATGGACCCGCGCCGCGACGGCTCCGGCGTGTCGCTCGCGAAGACGGTGTCGGTGGTGGCGGGCCCGGTCTAGCCCTCGTAGTCCGCCTCGGGGCCCTCCTCGAGGCCCGGTACGTACCGCAGGACGCCCCACATGCCGTGCTCGTCGGCGTGTGGGGCGTCGTTCGTGCACGCCTCCAGCTCCTTGCGCAGCGCAGCCGCGTCGATGCCGGAGCCGATCAGCACGAGCTGGGTGAGCCGCTCCTCGCCCCGCCCCCAGGGTTCCGGGTAGAACCGCAGGAACCGCCCCACGGCATGCACGGCGTACCGGTTGACGGTGTCGTACGGCCCGAGGTCGACGTACCCCTTGATCCGGTAGAGCCCTTCGGGGCGGCTGTCGAGGAAGGCCATCAGCCGACGGGGGTCGAGGGGCAGCGTGGCGGCGAAGGACAGGCTGTCGTAGGAGGTGTGCAGGTGTCCTTCGTGCGCGCCGTCCGCATGGTGGTCGTGCAGGTCGTCGAAGGACAGCTGGCCGAGGCGTTCCTCGCCGGGCCGGCAGTCGAAGAGGAACTCGGGGTCGATGCGGCCGTAGGTCGCCGGGACGACCGCGGCCCCACGACCGCTGAGCGACCGCACCAGCCCGAGGACGCGCTCGCCGCCCTCCGCGGCCCGGTCGAGCTTGTTGACGACGACCAGGTCGGCGAGGGCGAGATGCCGGTCGATCTCGGGGTGCTTCGCGCGCGTGCCGTCGAACTCGGCGGCGTCGACGACCTCGACGAGGCCGCCGTAGACGATCCCGGGATGCTCGCTGGCGAGCAGCATCCGGACGAGTTCCTGGGGTTCGGCGAGACCGCTGGCCTCGATCACGATGACGTCGACACCGGTGCCGGGGTTGGCGAGCCGCTCCAGGTAGACGTCCAGTTCACTGGCGTCGACGGCACAGCACAGGCACCCGTTGCCGAGCGAGACGGTCGAGTCGCCGAGGGCCCCGGCCACGGCCATCGCGTCGATCTCGATGGCCCCGAAGTCGTTGACGATCGCCCCGATCCGGCTGCCTCCGCTGCGGTGCAGCAGGTGATTGAGGAGCGTGGTCTTCCCTGAGCCCAGGAATCCGGCGAGGACCACGACCGGGATCTGCTGGGGGGTGGGGCGGTGCTCCAACGGGGGCCTCTTTCGCACGGGTCGGGGTGGCGGGCCGATCCAGGATAGGAAACCTCCGGACCCGGCACCGCGCCCCGTTCCGGCTACACGATGACGGCGTCGGCCACCACCGGCTCCGGCCCCACGTACCGTGCCACCGGGCGGATGATCTTCGAGTCGGTCGCCTGTTCCAGGATGTTGGCGCTCCAGCCGATCGCGCGGGCCGCCGCGAACGTGGGGGTGAACATCTCACGGGGCAGACCGCAGAGTTCCATGACCACGCCCGCGTAGAACTCGACGTTGGTGTGGAGTTCGCGGCCGGGCTTCAGTTCGGCGAGGATGCGCTCGACGTGACGTTCGACCTCCACGGCGAACTCGACCCGGGGGCCGCCGAAGCCCTGGGCGATCTCGCGGAGCATGCGGGACCGGGGGTCCTCCGTGCGGTAGATCGCGTGGCCGAAGCCCATCACGCGGTCGCCGGCAAGGACCCGTTCACGGATCCACGGATCGATCCGGTCCGGCGTCCCGATCGCGTCCAGGGTGTCCAGCGCGCGACTGGGCGCACCCCCGTGCAGCGGCCCGGACAGGGCGCCGACGGCACCCACGAGGCAGGCCGCGACATCCGCGCCCGTCGACGCGATGACGCGTGCCGTGAACGTTGACGCATTGAATCCGTGATCAATGGTTGAGATCAAGTATTGCTCGACTGCACGCGCCCGCCGGGGATCCGGTTCCGCACCCGTCAACATGTACAGGTAGTTGGCCGCGTACGACAGGTCCTCGCGCGGTTCCACCGGGTCGAGTCCCCGCCCCAGCCGGTACAGCGCCGTGAGCAGCGTCGGTACGGCCGCGCAGGCGGCGACCGTGTCGGCCCGGCGCCGGTCCGCGTCGATGTCGTACACCGGCCGGAATCCCTTGGCCGCGCCGAGCAGCGAGAGCGCGGTGCGCAGGCCGGCCAGCGGGCCGGAGGTGCCGCTGGCCGCGGCCACCGCGGGCAGGGCGGCCAGAACCTCTGCGGGCAGGCGCCGGAGCGCGGCGGTCTCGGCGGCGAAGTCGGCCGCACGTTCCGGGGCCGGCAGTCCGCCGTGGATCAGAAGGTGCCAGACCTCCTCGAAGCCACGGGTGCGGGCGAGTTCGACCGCCGAGTACTCGCGGTAGTGGTAGAAGCCCTCGGTTCCCCGGACATCACCGACCTCCGTGTCCGTGACGACGACACCGGCGAGCCCGCGCGGCACCTCGACAAGGGCCGACGCACTCCTGTTGACGGTCATGACCTGCCTCCGTTTTCCTCCCTGAACATGATTCGACTGTCCATGATTGACTCAATACCTGTCAATATTGATTGAATCAATGCTCACGGCCCGCCGGTCGGGTCACTGGTTGCTGAACGCCGAGTCGAAAGCTGCCTTCGGCAGCGGCCAGAGGGCGGCGCGGATCCGGCCGACGGCCTCTGCCGCGCCGTGCAGCCGGTCCATGCCCGCGTCCTCCCACTCCACCGAGACGGGGCCGTCGTAGCCGATGGCGGCCAGGGCGCGGAAGGCGTCCTCCCAGGGCATGTCGCCGTGGCCGACGGAGACGAAGTCCCAGCGTCGGCGCGGGTCGCCCCAGGGCAGGTGCGAGCCGAGGATCCCGGCGCGTCCGTACGGCGGCCGGACGCGGGTGTCCTTGCAGTCCACGTGGTAGATGCGGTCCGCGAAGTCCGTGATGAAGCCGACCGGGTCGACGCCCTGCCAGATCATGTGCGAGGGGTCCCAGTTGAAGCCGAAGGCCGGGCGGCGGCCGATCGCTTCGAGGGTGCGCTCGCTGGTCCAGTAGTCGTAAGCGATCTCGGACGGGTGGACCTCGTGGGCGAAGCGCACGCCCTCGGCGTCGAAGACGTCGAGGATCGGGTTCCAGCGGCGCGCGAAGTCCTCGTACCCCTCGTCGATCACCGCCTGGGAGACCGGCGGGAACATCGCCACGTACTTCCAGATCTTCGATCCGGTGAACCCGACGACGGTGTCGGCGCCGAGCCTGCGGGCGACCCGGGCGGCGCGCTTCATGTCCTCGGCCGCGCGCTGCCGGACGCTCTCGGGGTCGCCGTCGCCCCAGACCTCCGGGCGCAGGATCGCCTGGTGCCGGAAGTCGATCGGGTCGTCGCACACGGCCTGGCCGCCGAGATGGTGGGAGATCGCCCAGACCTTCAGCCCGTACCGCTCCAGGACGGCCTGGCGCTGGGGCAGGTAGTCGGGGTCCGCCTCGGCGCGGGCCAGGTCCAGGTGGTCGCCGGAGGCCGCGATCTCCAGGCCGTCGTACCCCCACTCGCTCGCCAGCCGCGCCACCTCCTCGAACGGCAGATCCGCCCACTGGCCGGTGAAGAGGGTGACCGGCTGCCGGGCCGGTTCCTGGCTCTGGTTCATGTGCAGCCTCCTTGGCGTTCCCGACACTTTAGCTTACGGTGAGCAAAAGTCGACCTTGCTGGAGTCATCACTCTCCGTTTTTTCGACCTGTTCACGCGTTAGCTCCTCCAGAGGACAGCCTCCGGAGGAGAGAGAAGAGGTGTGTGTCATGCGCGTCGCTGTCATCGGTACCGGCTTCATGGGGGCCGTGCATACCCGGTCCGCACTCGTGGCGGGCGGCGAGGTGGTGGCCGTGGTCGGGTCGACGCCCGAGAAGGGCCGCCGCGCCGCCGCCGAGTTCGGGGTCGGCCGCGGCTACGACTCGGTCGAGGACGCGCTGCGGCACGGCGTGGACGTGGTGCACGTGTGCACGCCCAACGCCACGCACGCCGACCTCTGCCGTACGGCCCTCGCCGCGGGTGTCCCGGTCGTCTGCGAGAAACCGCTGGCCACCGACGCCGCGACCGCACGCGAACTCACCGAACTGGCGGCTGAGCGCGGGCTGGTCACCGCCGTGCCCTTCGTGTACCGGTACTACGCGTCCGTCCGCGAGGCACGCGACCGTATCCGGCAGCCGGGGCACCGGCCGCCCTGGCTGATCCACGGCAGCTATCTGCAGGACTGGCTCGCCGACCCCGGCGCCACCAACTGGCGGGTCGACCCGGCGGACGGCGGTGCCACGCGCGCGTTCGGGGACATCGGCGTCCACTGGTGCGATCTCGCCGAGTTCGTCACCGGGCAGCGGATCACCCGGGTGAACGCCTCCTTCGCCCGCGCGGTCCCGGCCCGGCCGGCCGCGGACGGCACCCCGCGTCCCGTCGAGACCGAGGACGGCGCGGTCGTACTCCTCGAAACCGATGCCGGAGCGATCGGGTCGGTGGTGGTCAGTCAGGTCTCCGCCGGGTACAAGAACGCGCTGTCGTTCTCCTTCGACGGGCCGGATGCCAGTTACGCGTTCCGTCAGGAGACCCCCGAGTCACTGTGGATCGGCGGCCGGAACGCCAACCAGGTGCTGCTGCGCGACCCGAACCGGCCCGGGGCCCCCACCGGGCGGGCGGCCCGCCTGCCGTCCGGGCATCCGCAGGGCTACTACGAGGCCTTCGCCGACTTCGTCGCCGATGCCTACGCGGCGATCCGCGGCGAACAGGTCACCGGGATGCCGTCCTTCGCCGACGGGCTGCGCGCGGCCGACATCGCCCAGGCGGTCGTCGACTCGGCACGCGACGGCGGCTGGGTCGACGTCCCGGCAGCCGAGCGGGTGATCCGGTCCGCGTAGGCACGGCAGCTCGTCACGGGCAGCCCGCCGTCCGTCCCCGCGGAGCTGCTACCGCGCGCCCGCGAGCGGCACGTCGAGCGAGAGTGGCTCGGTGAAGTCGCCGGTGCGGGCGCGGATCCCGCGCGGGCTCCCGCGCCGCAGCCACTGATCGAGCAGGTCCGGGTGCAGGAGCTCGTCGATGGCCAGGGCCGCCGCTCCGACGACTCCCTCGGAGCGGTCCAGGGCGACCCGGTCGATGACGAGTTCGTCGGTGGCCAGTGGCAGCGACCGTCTGGCCACGACCTCGGCGACGGGGTCCCGGAACACGTCGCCCGCCTGCGCCAGCACGCCCGCGAGGTAGACCGTCGACGGGTTGAAGACACTGACGAGGGTTGCCAGCTGCCCGCCGACCAGCTCACCCGCCCTGGTGACGAGTTCGGTGCTGACCCGGTCGCCGGCCCGGCAGCCGTCGAGCACGTCGGTGACGGCCAGCGGGGCGTCCGTACGCTCCAGGCGCTCGGCCAGGAAAGGGCTCCGCCCCTCCAGGGCAGCGGCGCGGGCGTCACGGGTGAGGGCCCAGCCGCCCGCGAACGCTTCCAGGCACCCGAACTTGCCGCACCGGCACCGGTGGCGGGACTCCTCGGCGACGATGGTGTGCCCGAGGTCGCCGGCCGCGCCGCGCGCCCCCCGGTGCAGCCGGCCCCTGGACATCAGGCCCAGGCCGATCCCGGTGCTCGCCTTGACGAGCAGGATGTTGTCGCCGGCGGCCGCCCTGGTCCGGCTCCAGGCGCCCAGGGCCATCAGGTTGGCGTCGTTGTCGACCCAGGCCGGCACGTCGTAGTGGGCTTCGAGCCGGTCCCGGAGCGGGAAGCCGTGCCAGCCGGCCATGATCGGCGGCTGCACGGGCATCCCGCGCGCGAAGTCGACCGGCCCGGGCACCCCCACGCACACCCCCCACAGGCGCTCCCGCAGCTCCGGGGCGAGCAACTCCCCCGCCGCCTCGACCAGGGTGGCCAGGGACGCCTCGGGGCCCGACTCGATGTCCCACGGCAGCCGCCGCTCGGCGAGCACTGTCCCGTCGAGGTCGGTCACCGCGGCGTGCAGATGGGTGGCGCCGAACACCGCGCCGAGGACGACACCGCGGCCGGACGCGATGCGCAGGATGCGGGAGGGCCGCCCGCCGGTGGAGGGGGCCGGCTCGCCCTCGGCCACCAGGCCGACCCGGATCGCGTGGTCCACCCGCTGCGTGATGATCGTCCGGCCCAGCCCGGTCTGCCGGCCGAGGTCGGGCCTGGTCACGGCCGCGCCGCTCCTGATCAGGCTCAGGACCAGGGAGAGGGTACGGGTGTGGTCGGTCATGCAGTGAGCTTATGGTCCCGACGGCCACCACGACCGCCGGCCTCGACAGCACCGCACGCCCGGAGCCCGAGCCCGCTCCGGCTCCGGCGTCCCCTTCTGCGCCGAGCGGGCGGTGCTCTCCAGGGCCGTGCTCTGGCACGCCGAGGACCGGGTCGTGTGCCGCGGCAACCACACCATCGTCTTCACATGAGCCGCTCAACCTCTGCCTCTATCAACATTGATCGAGTCAACTCATCCCGAAGCGGCTACGGTGACGCCCATGCGCGATCAACACCCCGCTCCCGGCAGTCCCGCGCGGCGGCTGAGCACCAAGGAGACCGCCGAGCTGCTCGGCGTGAAGCCCGAGACCGTGTACGCCTATGTGAGCAGGGGCCAGCTCAGCAGCAGACGCGAACCCGGGGGCCGCGCCAGCACCTTCGACGCCAAGGAGGTGGAGGCGCTCGCCCGGCGCAACAGGCGGGAGGCCGCAGGGAGTCCGGGCTCCGGTGTTGATCTGTCGGTGCGCACCCGGATCACGCTGATCGACAAGGACCGGTACTTCTTCCGGGGAGTCGACGCCACCGAACTCGCCACGCACCGCTCCTACGAGGAGGTGGCCGAGTGGCTGTGGACGGGCCGCATGACCCGGGGCGTGACCTTCACCGCCCCGGAGGCCACCGCGGCGGCCGCGCGCCGGACCGTCGACGCGCTGCCCGAGCACACCTCGCCCACCGACCGGCTGCGGGTCGCCACGATCGCCGCGGCCGCCGAGGACCCGCTGCGCTTCGACCTGTCCGAGGAGTCCGTCCTCGGTTCCGCGCGCGTGCTGATCCCCACGCTCGTCGCCGCACTCCCGGTGCAGCGCCGGAGAGGGACCGACGACGGCCCGCTGGCCCACCGGCTGTGGCGCCGGCTGACCGGCATCGACCCCAGCGACGCCGCGCTGCGCGTCCTGGACACCGCGCTCGGACTGCTCGTCGACCACGACCTGGCCGCCTCCACCCTCGCGGTCCGGGTCGCCGCCTCCGCGCGTGCGCACGCGTACGCGGCCGTGTCGGCCGGGCTCGGGGTGCTCGAAGGCCCCCTGCACGGCGCGTCCAGCGGCCTCGCCCACCGGATGCTGCTCGACGTCCTCGACCAGGGCAGCGCCGTCACCGTGATCGCGGACGAACTCCGCGCGGGCCGCCGTATCCCCGGCCTCGGCCACCGCCTCTACCAGGGCGAGGACCCACGCGCGCGGGTCCTGTTCGCACTGCTGGAGCAGGTGCCCCGCGCGGAGCCCGCCCTGCTCGCGGCCCGCGACATCGTCGCCACGACGGCCCGGCACACCCCGCTGCACGCCAATGTCGACCTGGCGCTGGCCGTGTTCACCGCCTCCTGCGGCATGCCCGCCACCGCGGGCGAGACGATCTTCGCCGTCGCCCGGACGGCGGGCTGGATCGCCCACGCCCTGGAGGAGTACGGCGAACGCCCGCTGCGCATGCGGCCCAGCGGCCACTACGTCGGCCCGCAACCGCCGCAGCCCCTGCCGGAATAACCCCTTCTGAGGCCCTTCGGAAGCGCGGACGGGCGAGGCCGGAAGTCACCCCGGACAAAGTCAGGTTAGGCTCACCTCTGTGAGTAGGTGTGCAACCGTCTCCCGGATGCTCGACGAGCCCGTTTCGGGTACCGCCGCCACCGCGACGACGTGGCTGCTGCTGGAACAACCCGGCCCGTGGGGTCCCAAGGCGCTCACTTCGAGCCACCTGGACCCCGCGCTGGGCCGCGCCCTGGAGGCCGCCGCCAAGGGGACCGGCGTACGGATCGCGCTCATCCGCCGCCCCGGCCGCCACGCCGACCCGGGCACCTCCGCCGTACGCCAGGTGTACGTCGCCCACACGGTCCCCGGGAACGTCTGGCTGCACAGCGCAACGACCCGCGACCCCCGCCGGCTGCTCGGCCTCGACTTCGCCGCGCTGGGCGCGGGCGACCACCGTTCGTTCGGCGCCGCGCTCGACGGCCGGCCGCACACAGGGAGCCCGCTCGCGCTCGTCTGCACCAACGGCAAGCGCGACCGCTGCTGCGCCCTGCTGGGCCGCCCGCTCGCCGCCGAGCTGGCCGCGTCCGGCGTACCGGGCACCTGGGAGGTCACCCATCTGGGTGGTCATCGCTTCTCGCCGACGCTGCTCGTGCTGCCGTACGGCTACGCGTACGGCCGCGCCGAGGCCCATGCCGTCAAGGAGGTCCTGCACGGCATCCAGGACGGCCGTGTGGTGCTGGAGGGGTGCCGGGGCTGCTCCGCCTGGGAACGGCCCGGCCAGGCGGCCGAACTGGCCGTGCGGGAGGCGGCGGCCGAGTACACGGCGGGCGTGCTGAGCGTCGTACGGACCGAGGGCGCGGCCCCGCGCTGGGAGGTCACGGTCGCCCACGCCGACGGCCGCCGCTGGCGGGTGTGCGTGGCCCAGGGCGCCTCGCTGCCGCCGCGTCCGGAGAGCTGCGGGGTGTCGGTGCTGGGGTCGCCGGCCCGGATGGACGTGGTGTCGCTGCGGGAACTGCGGACGACGACCGCGCTGGCGAGCTGACCCGGACTTTCCCAAGAACTGGTCAAGAGATCCGCGCCACACCCCCTTAAGCGCGGCGTACCCGCCCACGTACCGTCGTGGGTATGAGCCCCACGCCCCCTGTGCGCCGTCTGCGTCCCCGGCTGCCCCGGAAGGTGTTCTCGCAGGTCCTGCTGATGCAGCTGGCGATCGCCGCGGGCGTCGCGGTGCTCGCGACCGGACTCTTCCTGGCGCCGCTGAGCAAACAGCTGGACCAGGAGGCGATGCACAGGGCGCTGGCGATCGCCCAGACCACCGCTCAGGACCCGCAGATCGCCGAGGGCCTCCTGACCACCGCGCCGACCGTGAACGGGCCGGTGCAGAAGGAGGCGGAGCGGATCCGGAAGGCCACCAACGCCGAGTACATCGTGGTGATGGACCGGGGCGGATTCCGCTGGTCGCACACCACGCCCTCGGAGATCGGCCGGCATGTGTCGACCTCGCCCAAGGAGGCCCTGGACGGCCAGGAGGTCATGCAGATCGACAACGGCACCCTGGGCCGCTCCGCACGCGGCAAGGTGCCGCTGTACGACTCGAAGCACCGGATCATCGGGGCGGTCTCGGTAGGCATCGCCTACGACAGCGTGCGGGCGCGGCTGCTCAGCACGATCCCCGGGTTGTTCGCCTACGCCGGCGGCGCTCTCGCGGTCGGCGCGCTGGCCGCCTGGCTGATCTCCCGGAGGGTCCAGCGGCAGACCCGCGACCTGGCCTTCTCCGACATCTCGGCGCTGCTCTCGGAACGCGAGGCAATGCTGCACGGCATCCGGGAGGGCGTCGTCGCGCTCGACCGCGGCGGCCGCATCCGCCTGTTGAACGACGAGGCGAGACGGCTCCTGGGCATCGGTGACGAGGCCGTCGGCCGCTCCCCCGACGACGCGCTCGGCACGGGCCGTACGACCGACGTCCTGGCCGGCCGGGTGACCGGCACCGATCTGCTCACCGTGCGCGGTCAGCGGGTGCTGGTCGCCAACCGCATGCCCACGGACGACGGCGGCGCCGTCGCCACTCTGCGCGACCGCACCGAGCTGGAGCAGCTCGGCCGTGAACTCGACTCCACGCGCGGTCTGATCGACGCCCTGCGCGCCCAGGACCACGAGCACGCCAACCGCATGCACACCCTGCTCGGGCTGCTGGAACTGGAGATGTACGACGACGCCGTGGAGTTCGTCGGCGAGGTGGTCGGCGACCACCGGGTCACCGCCGAGCAGGTCACGGAGAAGATCCAGGACCCGCTGCTGGCCGCCCTGCTGGTCGGCAAGGCCACCGTCGCGGCCGAGCGCGGGGTCGCCCTGTGGGTGTCGGACCGCACCTGGCTCCCGGACCGGCTGATCGACCCCAGGGGCCTGGTCACGGTCGTGGGCAACCTGGTGGACAACGCGCTGGACGCGGTCGCCGGTACGCCGCACGCGCGCGTGGAGGTCGAGTTGCGCGTGGAGGGCCGGGCGATCGTCCTCAGGGTGCGTGACACGGGGCCCGGCATTCCGGCGGAGCAGCGGGAACTGGTCTTCACGGACGGCTGGTCCACCAAGAAGCCGCCCACGCACGGCAAGCGCGGCATCGGGCTCTCCCTGGTACGCCGGCTCGCCGAACGGCAGGGCGGCAGGGCGGCAGCGCGACCGTGGGCGAACCGGAGGGCGGGGGCGCCCAGTTCACGGTCGTGCTCCCGGAGGCGCTGACCGCGCCGGAGCTGGAGCGGGAGCCGGCGCTCACCCCGGCCGAGGAGGAGGCGCGATGATCGAGGTCCTGGTCGTGGACGACGACACCCGGGTCGCCCGGGTCAACTCCGCCTACGTCGAGAAGGTGCCCGGCTTCCACGTGGCCGGCGAGGCCCACAACGCGGCCGAGGCCCTGCACCGGTTGGAGACCCTGCCCCGCCTCGACCTCGTCCTCATGGACCATTATCTGCCGGACGACACGGGCCTCTCGGTGGTCCAGGAGATGCGCCGGCGCGGTCACCAGACCGACGTGATCATGGTGACGGCGGCCCGGGACGTGTCGACCGTGCAGGCGGCGATGCGGCAGGGCGCCCTGCAGTACCTGGTCAAGCCGTTCGCGTTCGCGGGGCTGCGCGCCAAGCTGGAGGCGTACGCGCAGTTGCGGCGCACCCTGGACGGCGGCGGCGAGGCCGAACAGGCCGAGGTGGACCGCATCTTCGGCGCCCTGTCCGCGCCGTCCGAGCCGGGGCTGCCCAAAGGGCACTCCCCCACCACCGCGGAGTTGGTGCGCCAGTCCCTGATGAGCGCCGAGGGCCCGCTGTCGGCCCAGGAGATCGCCGAGCGGACGGGGGTGAGCCGCCAGACCGCCCAGCGCTATCTGAAGCTGCTGGAACGTACCGGGCGGGCCCGGCTGACTCTCAAGTACGGCGACGCGGGCCGCCCCGAACACCGTTACGTGTGGGCGACCCGCGGCTGAGACCCGCTCACCCGGCTGTCACTTGGCGGCCTTGACGAACTCGGTCGTGTAGGTCTTGCTCAGGTCGACATCGGCGTTCTGGATGTTCGTGTTGAACGCCTTGAGCACCTTCTCCACGGTCTCCGGGCCGTTCTCGGGCATCACACCGTCGTCGGTGAACATCGGCAGCGTGCTCTTGATGGACTGCGTGTAGAGAGCCTTGTCGCCCTGGGAGTAGTCGGCGGGCATCTTGGCCGCGATCTCGGCGGCGCTGTGCGTGGACATCCACTTGAGCGTCTTGACGAATGCATTGACCAACTTCTGGACGGTGTCCTTGTGACCGTTGACCCAGTCCGTCTGCATGTACAGGCTCGACGACGGGTACGGCCCGCCGAGCGCCTTCTGGGAGCCCTCCGGCGTCCGCATGTCCAGCAGGACCTTGCCCGCCTTCTTGTCCAGGATCGTCGCGACGGTCGGGTCGGTGGTCATGCCGCCGTCGATGGAACCCTGCTGGAGCGCCGAGATGAAGGTCGCGCCCGCACCGACGGCGACCGGCGAGAAGTCGCTGACCTTGACCCCGTTCTTGACGGCCAGGTACTTGGTGAGGAAGTCGGTCGACGAGCCGAGGCTGGTGATGCCGAGCTTCTTGCCCTTGAAGTCCTTGGGCGAGGTGATGTCACCGGCCGCCTTGGTGGAGACGATCTCCACCTCGCCGGGCGCGCGGGAGAACTGCACGACGGACTCCACGGCCTTGCCCTTGGTCTGCAGGTCCAGCGTGTGGTCGTAGAAGCCGACCGTCCCCTGCACCTGCCCGGCGACGAGCGCCGTCTCGGCCTGGACACCGGCCGGCTCGGTCAGCAGTTCCACATTGAGGCCCTCGGCGTCGAAGTAGCCGAGCCGCTGGGTGAGCATCGCGGGCAGGTAGATGACCTTGTCCAGGCCACCGACCATGATCTTGACCTTGGTGCCCTTGCCGGAGCCGGTGGAGGCCGTGCTCGCCGCGTCGTTGGCGCAGGCGGTGAGGGAGGAGACGGCGAGCAGGCCGGCGGCGGCCAGGGTGCTGTATCTGGCGGACTTGCGCATGCGGTTCACGTCCTTGTGAGAAGGCGGTGCGGGGAGGAGCGAAGGAGAGGGGTCAGCTGTCGGAGTCCGACGGCTTCCACCGGAAGATGCGGCGCTCGGCGAAGGTGAGCAGCCCTTCGGCGGCCAGTGCGACGACGGCGAGGATGACCATCGCGGCGTACACACCGGCCGCGTTGAAGGTGCCCTGCGACTGCGCGACGAGCAGGCCGATGCCCTTGGTGGCACCGATGTACTCGCCGACGATGGCGCCGATGAGGGCGAAGCCGAAGCTGACGTGGAGGCTGGTGAAGATCCACGAGGTGGCCGACGGGATGACGACCTGGAGGGTCACCCTGCGGTCGCTCGCGCCGAGGATCCGGGCGTTGGCGACCAGGTTGCGGTCGACCTCGCGGGCACCCTGGAAGGCGTTGAAGAACACCGGGAAGAACACCAGCACGACGGCCGAGGCGACCTTGGAGGACGCGCCGAGCCCGAACCAGATCACGAAGATCGGGGCGAGCACGATCCTGGGGATCGAGTTGAGCACCTTGATGTATGGACCAAGGACATCGGCCAGGAAGGCGATCCGCCCGAGGGCGATGCCGAAGACCACACCGGCGATGACACCGATGACCCAGCCGAGCAGCGCCTCGTAGAGCGTGTACCAGATCTGCTCGCCCAGGGGGCCGAGCGCGGTGCCGTGGGTCACCCAGGTCCAGATCTGGTCCCAGATCTTCGACGGCATCGAGAAGTTGAACGGATCGATGACCTTGGCCCGGGACAGGCCCTCCCACAGGCCGAGGACGGCCACCAGGAGCAGTACGCGCACGGCGAACACAATCGCCTTGCGTCTGCGGGCGGCCTGAGCCCGCGACCGGGCGCGGTCCGGGCCGGCCTTGACCGTGTCGACGACCGGTGTGCTGAGCGTCTCAGGCGACATTGGCGGCACCCCTCTCGCGGGTGATGCGGACCTCTTCGCCGAGGGACTCCCAGATCTCGCGGTAGATCTCGATGAACCGCGGCTCCAGACGCACCGACTCGACCTTGCGGGGGCGGGGCAGGTCGATGTCGAAGACCTGCTTCACGGTCGCGGGCCCGGCGGTCATGACGACGACCTTGTCGGCCAGCGCGATGGACTCCTCCAGGTCGTGGGTGACGAAGACGACCGAGGCGCCCGTGCCCTCCCACAGGTCCAGCAGCTCGTCCGACATCAGGGCCCGGGTCTGCACGTCGAGCGCGGAGAACGGCTCGTCCATCAGCAGGATCTCGGGGTCGTTGACGAAGGTCGCGGCGAGCGCCACGCGCTTGCGCTGGCCGCCGGAGAGCTGGTGCGGATAGCGGTCCTCGAAGGCGGCGAGTCCGACCTTGGCCAGCCAGGCGCGGGCCTTCTCCTTGGCCTCCGCCTTGGGTACGCCCCGGAAACGGGGCCCGGCCATCACGTTGGACAGCACGGTCCGCCAGGGGAAGGTGGCGTCCTGCTGGAAGACGAAGCCGACCTTGTCGCCGACGCCGGCAACCGGCTCACCGGCCACCAGGACCTCGCCCTCGCTGGGCTCCTCCAGCCCGCTGACCAGGGTCAGCGTGGTGGACTTGCCGCAACCCGTCGGCCCTACGACGGCCACGAACTCACCACGCCCCACGGTGAGGTCGAGGTCGCGGACAGCCGTGTGCAGACCCCCCGACGGGGTCTTGAAGATCTTGCTCGCGCCCCGCAGCTCGATGGCGGGGCTGGTGTCTGCGCTCATGGGCCGGGACGGTAGGTGTGACCCGGACCACGACAGCAGTCTTCTGGGCGCAAGCCGTTCTTTTGCTCGCAAGCATCTGTTGTGCTCTTTTTGCTCGCGCTACAACTGCGGAGCCGAAACACGGGCTAACGCTCGCCGGCCTTGAAGGAGAGGCCTGATGATTGACGTCCTGGTGGTCGACGACGACTTCCGCGTCGCTGAGATAAACGCCAAATACGTGGGGAAGGTTCCCGGCTTCCGGGTGGCCGCCCGCGCGCACAGCGCCGCCCAGGCCCTGGCCGCCGTGAACCGCGGCACCATCGACCTGGTCCTGCTGGACCACTACCTGCCGGACCGGACCGGCCTCGAACTCGTCCACCAGATGCGGGAGCAGGGCCACGGCACCGACGTCATCATGATCACGGCGGCCAGCGATGTGACGACCGTCCAGAAGGCGATGCGCCTGGGCGCCCTGCACTACCTGGTCAAGCCGTTCACCTTCGCCGCCCTGCGCACCCGCCTGGACTCCTACGCGGCCCTGCGCCGGACCGTCGACCGGGTCGGCGGCCGCGGCCTGACGGGCCAGGAGCAGGTCGACCGGATCTTCGGTGCCCTGCGCACCTCACCGGCACCGTCCATGCCCGGCCTGCCCAGCGGCCAGTCCGAGCCCACGACGGACCTCATCTGCGGCGTTCTGCACCGCGCCGACCATCCGCTCTCCGCCCACGAGGTCGCCGCCGAGACCGGCCTGAGCCGCTCCACGGCCCAGCGCTACCTCCGCCACCTGGAACAGGCAGGCCGCCTCCACCTCTCCCTGAAGTACGGCGACACGGGCCGCCCGGAGCATCGCTACGCCTGGGTGGCGCCGTAGTCGTTTCGGGGCGCGCTAGACGGCCCCCGCCCCCGTCAGCGACCGGACCTCGGTCTCCGCGTGCCCGGCCTCGTCCGGGACCTCGTCCGAGGTGACCGTGCCGAGCCAGCCGGCCAGGAAGCCGAGCGGGACGGAGACGATCCCCGGGTTCTGCAACGGGAAGTACTGGAAGTCGACCTCCGGGAACAGCGCGCCCGGGCTCCCGGACACCACCGGGGACAGCACGACCAGCGCCAGCGCGGGCACGAGCCCGCCGTATACGGCCCACACCGCGCCGCGTGTCGTGAAGTTCCGCCAGAACAGCGAGTACAGCAGCACCGGGAGGTTCGCCGAGGCCGCCACCGCGAAGGCAAGCCCCACCAGGAAGGCGACGTTCATGTCACGGGCCAGCAGCCCGAGGGCGATCGCCACGACCCCGATTCCGACCGCCGCCGTGCGGGCCACCCCGACCTCGCTGCGATGCCTGGCGTGCGGCCTGCGCAGCGAGGCGTACAGGTCATGGGCGACGGACGCCGAGGAGGCGAGGGTGATCCCGGCGACCACGGCGAGGATCGTCGCGAAGGCGACGGCTGCGACGATCGCGAACAGAACCGTTCCGCCTGTGGAGCCCGGGCCGCCGCCCAGGTCGAGCGCCAACAGCGGCACCGCCGTGTTCCCCGCCTCGTTCGACGCACGCACCGCGTCCGGCCCGACCACGGCCGCCGCCCCGAAACCGAGCACGATCGTCATCAGGTAGAAGCTCCCGATCAGCCCGATCGACCAGACCACCGAACGCCGTGCCGCCCGCGCGGTCGGCACGGTGTAGAAGCGGGACAGGATGTGCGGCAGGCCGGCCGTGCCCAGCACCAGCGCCAGTCCCAGGCTGATGAAGTCCAGCCGCTCGCTCCAGCTCCCGCCGTACTTGAGCCCCGGCGCCAGGAACGCCTTCCCGTGCCCGCTGCGCTCGGCGGCCGTGAGCAGCAGCCGGTCGACGTCGCCGTGGAAGCGCAGCAGCACCAGCACGGTCAGCGCCACCGTGCCGCCCATCAGCAGGACGGCCTTCACGATCTGGATCCAGGTGGTGGCCCGCATCCCTCCCAACGACACGTAGATCACCATCAGCGCGCCGACCCCGATGACCGTCCACGCCTGCGCCGCCTCACTGGTCCGCCCGAGCAGCAGCGCGACCAGACTGCCCGCCCCCACCATTTGCGCCACCAAATAGAGAACGGACACGGTGACCGAGGACGCCCCCACCGCGATCCGCACCGGCCGCTCGCTCATCCGCGCCGCGATCACGTCGGCCAGCGTGAACCGGCCGCAGTTGCGCACCAGCTCGGCCACCAGGAACAGCACGACCAGCCACGCCACCAGGAAGCCGACCGCATACAGCAGCCCGTCGTAGCCGAACAGCGCGATCAGCCCGGTCACTCCGAGGAAGGAGGCCGCCGACATGTAGTCGCCCGCGATGGCAAAACCATTCTCCATAGGCGAGAAGAGCCGACCACCGGCATAGAACTCCTCCGCCGAACCGTGCCGCTTCCGGCTCACCCACGTCGTGATCCCGAGCGTCACGGCGACGAACACGCTGAACAGCAGCAGCGCCAGCGTCTGATGGTGGCCCGTCATGACGCACCACCCCGGGCACCCCGGGTCAGCTCCTGGGTGTCCCAGCGCAGCTCCAACGCGGCACGGTCCCTGCGCAACCGCGCGTGCCGTGCGTACGCCCAGGTGAGCACGAACGTGCTGAGGAACTGTCCGAGCCCCGCGACCATCCCCACGTTCACCGCTCCGGCGACGGGCCGCGCCATCAGTCCGGGCGCCGTCGTCGCGGTCACCACATATCCCACGTACCAGGTGAGGAAGACGGCGGCACCCGGCACCACGAACCTCCGGTAGCGGCCGCGCACCTCCTGGAAGGCCGCGCTGCGCTGCACCTCCAGATACACGTCACGGGCGGCGCGGGCGCGAACAGCCGCCCCCTCACCCTCCGTCCGCGCGCCGGGCACAGCGGGCACCGGCCCGCCGGTGCCGTCCGGCTCGCCCCAGCCCGAGGCCAGTGCGTCGTACCAGGGGTCCTCGTACCTGACTTCTCGGGAGGCCGTGCCGTACTCACCCTGGTCCTCGTACCGCCCGGCCGAACTCTCTGAGTCGTCTTCGCCGTCGCGGTGACGCCCGTTGCTTGACTGCATGCCCAAGGATGGACAGATCGGGAAGATCCCCGACTCTCTTCCCCTGGCTCTTCACCCCATCAGGTGACTCAATCCGCTGGTGGCCGCACCAATCCCTTCCCGTAGGCATAACGCACCGCCTGGGCCCGGTCCTTGAGCCCCGTCTTCGCGAACAGGTTGTTGATGTGTGTCTTCACGGTCGCGGTGGAGACGTGCAGTTTCCGGGCGATCTCCTGGTTGGTGAACCCCTCGGCGATCAGCACCAGGACCTCGGTCTCCCGCGCGGTCAGCCCGTCCGGCGCCTCCGTGACCACGGGCACCGGTTCGGGCTGTGACAGCCGCTCCAGCAGCCGCCGTTGGATGCTCGGCGACAGTCCCGCATCTCCCGAGAGCACGCTCTCCACGGCTCGTACGATCTCGTCGCCGCCCGCGTCCTTGGTCAGATACCCACGGGCGCCGGCTCTCAGCGCCGGAAACAGCGACTCGTCGTCCGCGAACGTGGTCAGCACCACGACCTGGGTCCCGGGGTACTCCGACCGGATCCGCCGGGTCGCCTCCACCCCGTCGCAACGCGGCATCCTCAGGTCCATCAGCACCACGTCCGGGGAGAGTTCGCCGACCAGCCGGACAGCCTCCTCCCCGTCACCCGCCGCTCCGACCACCTCCACGCCGGGCAGCAGCCCGAGGAGCATCACGATGCCCTCCCTGACCACTGTCTGGTCGTCGGCGACCACGACCCGCGCGGGCTTCTTCTCCCCCTCCGTCATACGGGCACCCTCAACCTCACCTCGAACCCCTCGTCATCACGCCCTGCCTCCAGCGACCCGCCCAGCAGCTCGGCCCGCTCCCGCATACCCAGCAGACCGTACCCGCTGCCGGCACCGGTGAGTTCGCCCGGACGACCGCCCGAGTCCCGCACGTTCAGCGTCACTTCGTGCTCGGTGTAGTCCAGCCGCACATGGACCTTGGCGCCGTGGGCGTGCTTGCGGACGTTCGTCAACGCCTCCTGGGCGACCCGTCGTACCGTCTGCGACGCCTCGGCGGGCAGGGACCTGCGCTCACCCGTGACGGTTACGTCGGCGCCGTCGGTCGAGCCGACGAGTTCGGTCAGGAAGTCCTCCAGCGGGGTGAGCTCGCCCCGCAGCGCTGACAGGGCCTGACGGGTCTCGGCGAGTCCGTCCCGGGCCATTCCCCGGGCGGCCACCACCCGTTCGAGGATCTGCTCCCGGTCGGCTCCGCGCTCGATCAGCAGCCGTGCGGCCTCCAGGTGCACCATCTGCGCGGAGAGGCTGTGGGCCAGCACGTCGTGGATCTCCCGTGCAATCCTGGCCCGCTCCCCCAGCGCCGCCGACTCGGCCTCGGCCGCTCGCGCGGCGCGCTCCTGGGCCAGCAGCAGCTGTGCGTGGCCCCGGGCCTCGGCGTCGAGTCTCATGACGTAGCCGGCGAGTGCCAATCCGACGACGGTGGCGGCGGTGGTCAGCCACACGTCGTTGTTGAACGCGGAGTACGAGGCCAGGGCCACGGACGTGACGGGCAGCGCGACCGCGATCGGCAGCCGCTCCAGGGCCGAGATACCGCAGCCGCACCAGATCACGAGAGCCGGTCCCCGGAAGCCGGTGGTCTCCGCCACCACGGCGATGGCCAGGAGGACGGCGAGGAGGGCGAGCGAGGGCAGGAGCCTGTGGGCGTAGGTGGTCCGGTAGAAGGCCCACGAGACGGCTGCCGTCAGCAGGACGGCCGCCACCGCCGCGGCCACGCCCCAGCCGTGGACGTGTGACTGGTTGAAGGCGCTCCACAGCAGAAGGGCGAGGACGAACAGTCGCACTCCCCAGGCGAGCAAGCGCCGCGGCCGGGAGATCCCCGCACGGCTCAGCGCTTCTCGCGAGGGCCAGCGCGTCCAGGCGTTCTCCGTCACACGCCCTCCTTCCGGGTGACCCGAGCCATGTCGTCACCGTACGCCCGGATGGGGCCGCTCACGGCCAGTGCGGAGGGGAGCGACTGCGCACGCCAGACGAGGATGCCCGCCCGGACGAGCAGGGTGAGCGCCAGTCCGAGCATGAGGGCCGCGCTGTCCTGGTGGACGCCGACGACGGCTCCGAGGGCGTAGAGACCGACACGCGCGGCTATGCCGGCGAACCAGACGGCCGCGCTGGCCTTGGTGCTCTTGGTCCACACGACGCCGTCGGTTTCCGTCCACAGTCGGGTGGTCCAGGCCCATGCTGCGCCCATCACCAGTCCCACCAGCATCTCTGTGGCGAGCAGAAGGGCGGATGCGGTGCGGTGGTGGGCGTCGAGTATGCCGGGTTCGCGCAACGCGACGACCGCGAGGATCACGGGCAGCAGCCACCAGCGCCGGCCCGTGTCGATCGGGCGGGCGCGGAACTGGCGCACGATCACCACGACGACGACGGCCACGATCAGCAACGCGTTGACGAGCCCGGACATCAGAGCCTCCGTGAGCGGGAAGGGGCGGTGCCGGGAGCGGGAGCTGCCGACGCCTTCGACGCTACGGAAATGTGCAGGTCAGCAGATCGGAGCGGGGGTGGATCACGGGTGGATTCCGGCGAGCGGGATCTCTCCACCCCCGGGTGGAGAACCACACGCGTCGCCGCGTGGTCGGCCGAGGGACCTCGGGTGCACCGACAGGCCTCGGACGGACCGACCGGATCTCGGACGGACCGGCAGCCTCGCGGAGACCGCCAGGTCTCGGGGAGGGCGGCAGGCCTCGGGGAGACCGACGGGCGTCGGATGAGCCGATGGCCTCGGATGAGTCCACGGGCCCCGGACGGATCAACGGTGGGAATCGCGCAGAACGGCCGGGGCGGCATCGCGCGGAACAGCCGGCGGGCGCCCCGCAGCACAGCCCGAAGGCAGCTCGGGGCGGAGCCGCCGGACAGTTCGCGAAAGCAACCAGCCGGTCCTGGAGAAAACCGGCAGACGCCCCGCAGCACAGCAGCGGCAGACACCTCAAGGAACAACCAGCCGGCACCTCAGCACAGCCGGGAACCACGCCTCCCGCAACACAATGCCCAGGAACCCGCAAAACGCGCAGTCGGCACCCCGCGGGGAAAGCGGCAGGCGCGCCGCGTGAGCGGCCGGTCGGCGTCTGGCGGGGCGGTCGGCGGGTTTGCCTGCCGAGGCGTTCGGCCGGACAGCGATCACCTCACCGCCGCCCGGCCTGCCTCGGCCCCGGACTACCGCCCCGCGGGCGTACCGCGCTCTGGGCCGCCACCGCTTGGCCCAGAGCTCAGCGCAGCGGCTACGCGTCGATGCGTGACCGGTCGAGTGTGGCGGCGGAGCTGGAGATGAACTCCTTGCGGGGAGCCACGTCGTTGCCCATCAACAGGTCGAACACGCCTTCCGCGGCATCCAGGTCGGAGAGGTTGATCCGGCGCAGGGTCCGATGACGCGGATCCATCGTCGTCTCCGCCAGCTGATCGGCATCCATCTCGCCAAGACCCTTGTACCGCTGGATGGAGTCCTTGTACCGGATCCCCTTGCTCTGGAACTCCATGAGCCGGTCACGCAGCTCACGGTCCGAGTACGTGTACACATACCTGTCCTGCCCCTTCCGGGGCTGGACGATCTCGATACGGTGCAGCGGCGGCACCGCCGCGAACACCCGCCCCGCCTCCACCATCGGCCGCATATAACGCTGGAACAGCGTCAGCAGCAGACAACGGATGTGCGAACCGTCCACATCCGCATCGGTCATCATAATGATCTTGCCGTAACGGGCCGCATCGATGTCGAACGTCCGCCCCGAACCCGCTCCTATCACCTGGATGATCGCCCCGCACTCGGCGTTCTTCAGCATGTCCGTCACCGACGACCGCTGCACATTCAGGATCTTGCCCCGGATCGGCAGCAACGCCTGGAACTCCGAGTTCCGCGCCAGCTTCGCCGTACCCAGCGCCGAATCACCCTCCACGATGAA
>NZ_JBSHBL010000022.1:0-127584 GCF_053611985.1 Streptomyces sp. NPDC054770 | reverse complement strand
TATAAGGTCCCTGCGCCCGGGTTGGGGGGCTTGTGTTGCCTGTTGGTGTTAGGGGCGCGGGGAACTGCGCGAGCAACCACCCACAGCCCGCGCTGCGCAGACCGGCTTACGACACCGATGTCTGCGGCGGAAGCGCGGAGTCCCCGGGGTCGCTTGCGGGTGCGCCGGGGGCGGGGCGGTCGCCGAGGTTGAACAGCCGGTCGCGGATCTTGCGCTCGAACTGGCTCTGCGTGGTGGCGATGTGCTCCACCATCAACTCGCTCGCGAGGTCGGCCTCCCCCGCGGCGACCGCCTCCGCGATGGCGAGATGCTGGCGTGCGGCGACCTCCAGCGAGCCGGGGGCGTCGCCGTGGAAGAGCAGCACGTCGGACTGGGACGCGAGGCGCCGTACGCCGGCGACGCTCGACCGCAGGAACACGTTGTGCGAGGCCGCACCCACCGCGTCGTGGAAGGCCTCGTCGGCCCGGGCGAAGGCGTGCACGTCGTTCTGCTGGGCCGCCGTCAGGGAGTTCTGGGCGCCCTCCCGGACGGCGCGGACCTCGATGGGGGTGGCGAGGCCGGCGGCCCGGCGGGCCGTCTCCGACTCGATCACCGTGCGGTAGTCGAGGAGCATGAGGACGTCCTCCATGCTCGTCGGCCTAAAGCGCGACAGGTGGTCGTCCGCGAGTCCGCCGGACGCCTCGGCGACGAAGATGCCGGCGCCCCGCCGCACACTCAGCCGGCCGATGGCGGCCAGCACCTTGACGGCCTCGCGCGTGACGTTGCGGGACGCGCCGAGGATCTCGGCCAGGCCCGCCTCCGTGGGCAGCCGGTCGCCCGGCCGCAGGTTCTGCCCGGCGATGTACTCCAGCAGTTGTTCGGCGACCAGTTCGTACCCCGGCCGGTAGGACCCGTCGGAGCCCGGTGACGGATCGGCCACGATGTATCCCCTCCTTGACGTTCAGATGAATCAGATTCATCGGCGGTGGTCACTATGGCACCCACGCCACACGGAGGGAAGACGTCGGACGAAACTGGCTTCAAGTGCCGGATGAGGCAACGCAGAACGGCCCACAGGAGGCATCCTGCAGGCCGTTGTACGAGATGGATGTGATCCTTGAGGTTCCACCTGTCGAATGAAGCAGATTCTTCGAGGGTGCCGGGTCAGCCCGTCGCGTCCACCAGGGCCAGTTCGTGCAGGCGTTCCGGTGGGCCCGGGCGGGCGTAGTACCAGCCCTGGGCCGTGTCGCAGCCCAGTATGCGGAGTTGTTCGGCCTGCGCCCCCGTCTCCACGCCCTCCACCGTGACCGCGAGGTCCAGGCTGTGGGCCAGGGAGACGATGCCCTCGACGATCTTGAGGTCGACCGGGTCCGCCGGGAACTGCTGCATGCTCTGGGTGAAGGAGCGGTCCAGTTTGAGGATGCTCACCGGGAGGCGGCGGAGGTTGGCGAGGTTGGAGTACCCCGTGCCGAAGTCGTCCAGCGCGATGTCCACGCCCATCTCGGCGAGGCGCCGCAGGGGCTTGAGGAGATCGTCGTCGGCGCCGATGAGCGCCGACTCGGTGACCTCCAGGCAGAGCGCCTCGGGGGCCACTCCGGTCCGTTCCAGGATCTCCACCGTGTCCTGGACCAGGCCGGGATGGGAGAGCTGACAGGGGGACAGGTTGACGTTGATGCGCAGCGGCCCGGCAGCGGTCTGCTCGCCGTAGCGTTCTCGCCACTCCCTGGCCTGCCGGATCGACTCCTCCAGGACCCAGCGGCCCAACGGGACGATGAGACCGGTGTGTTCGGCGAGCGGGATGAACCGGTCGGGGCCGAGCACGCCGTGCTGCGGGTGCAGCCAGCGGACCAGGGCCTCGGCGCCGCGGACGCTGCCGTCGCCGAGGTGGACCAGCGGCTGGTACTCGATGAAGAACTCGCCCCGGTCCAGGGCGGCGGGCAGCGCCGTGGTCAGACCGTGCCGGGTGATCGCGCGGGCGTCCGCCTCCGGGTCGGCCAGTTCGAAGCGGTTGCCGCCCGCCGACTTGGCCCGGTACATCGTGATGTCGGCGCTGCGCAGCACCTCCGCCGGGGTGCGCTCGCCCGCCGGGCCCTCCACGATGCCGATGGAGCCGCGGACCATGAGCTCACGGCCGTCGATGCTGATCGGGGTGACCAGGGCGTTCATGATGCGGTCGGCCAGGTCGTCGACCTCGCGCTGGGTGGCCGGGCCGGTGGTCAGCGCCACGAACTCGTCGCCGCCGAGCCGGGCGACCATCTCGCCGGGGGCGGTCGCGCAGGACTGCAGCCGGTCGGCGACCTCCACGAGCAGCCGGTCGCCGGCCGAGTGGCCGAGGCTGTCGTTGATGGTCTTGAAGCCGTCCAGGTCGAGGTAGCACAGCCCGAACCGCTGACCCTCGCCGGCCGACAGGGCCTTCTCCAGGCGCTCGAAGAACAGCGTACGGTTGGGCAGACCGGTGAGCGCGTCGTGGGTGGCCTCGTAGCGCAGCCGGAGGTTGAGCAGCCGGCGCTCGGTGGTGTCCTCCATGAGGGCCAGCTGGTACTGCGGGTCGCCGTCCGCGTCCCGGAGCAGGGAGACGGTCAGGTTGGTCCACAGGACCGTTCCGTCGGACCGGTTGAAGGCCTTCTCGACGTGGTAGTGCTCGCGATCGCCGCGCACCAGCTCCTCGTAGAGCCGCCAGGTCTGCGGCGCGTCCTCGGGGTGCGCCCACTCCATGACCTTGCGGCCGCGCAGGGTCTGCTCGGAGCCGCCGAACATGCGCAGCAGCGCGCCGTTGACCTGGAGGACGTTTCCTTCGAGGTCGGCGATGCCGATTCCTATCGCCGCGCCCTCGAAGACGGCGCGGAAGCGGGCCTCGCTGGCGTGCAGCGCCTGCGCCACCACGCCCTGGGCGCGCAACGCGGCCTGGGCGATGGCCTCCTGCTCGGTCAGCGTGCGCTCGCGCAGCGCCTGGGCGAACCCGGCGGCCATCGCGTGCTGGATCCGCGAGGACCGCATCCGCAGCTCGTCCTGCGGGCCGTCCTCGCCGCAGTACAGGACCAGGTACGCGTCGACGCAGTCGAGGGAGCGGGTCAGCGCCTCGGGGTCGGTGCAGTGCGCGTCGATCAGCGCGGCGCCCACCTGCCGGGCCTCGTCGGCGTCGAAGCCGTGCGCCAGCAGGATCTCGCTCAGCCGGCGGGCCAGCGGGAGCAGTTGCTCCTCGAACTCGGGGCGGGTCAGGGACGTCGAGGTGACCGGGAACACCGCCCGGCTCCAGATCGTCGCGAACCTGCGCAGTCTGTCCTCCGGGCCGCCCGGCTCCGCGGTCACGCCGCGATCCCCACGCCGGCGAACCCGGCGAAGGCATACGGATCCTCGTCCTCCGGCGCCGACTCCGGCCGCCAGTGCGGCATCGGCACCAGTCCGGGTTCCACCATGTCGTACCCCTCGAAGAACCGCGCGACCTCGTCGCGCGAGCGCATGATCAGCGGGTTGCGAATGTCCTTGTATACGTCCACCGCGCCCTCGGCCCGCTCGGCCGGCAACGGGATTCCCTCGTACGAGGCATGCGTCAGAACAAGCAGGCTGCCGGGCGCGAGTGCGTCGCGCAGCTGTGCCACTGCCTGGTACGGGTCGTCCGCGTCTTCCACGAAGTGCAGTATGGCAACGAGAAGCAGGGCCACTGGCCGATTCAGGTCGATGAGGCGCTCCACCTGAGGGCTCGACAGGATCTCCTGGGGCTTGCGGAGGTCGGCGGCGACCACGTCCGCGTCCTCGTTGCCCTCCAGGACGGCGTTGCTGTGCGCCACGGCCACCGGGTCGTGGTCGACGTACACCACGCGGGCGCCGGGGTGCGCCGCCTGCGCGACCTCGTGGACGTTGCCGAAGGTGGGGATGCCGGAACCGATGTCCAGGAACTGGTCGATGCCGGTGCCCACCGCGTAGCGCACGGCGCGGCGCATGAAGGCGCGGTTGGCCTGCATGATCTTCGGCAGGCCGGGCAGGTGGGTCATCGCCTTGCGGGCCGCCTCCCGGTCGACCTCGAAATTGTGCGAACCGCCCAGGTAGTAGTCGTAGATACGCGAAACGCTCGGCACCGAGATGTCGATGCTCCGTGGGGCCCAGGCGGGACGCTCCATGTATCTCTCCAAGGCTGAGGCGATCCGGTGTTCGAGCTGAGGCTACTGATCGCCTGCGAACAGGGCGAGCCGAAACGGAAATTGACCGTCCGTTCCCGGTCATGGCCTGGGAATTCCGGGTGTTGCTTTGGGGGTGTTCGGGCATTCCGTCGGGTGCGGGCGCGTTGTGGTTGCTCGCGCAGTTCCCCGCGCCCCTGACGGGGCGCTGCACACGAGGCGCGTCAAAAGGCACCAGGGTCGCACACCAAAGAGCCCGCCCCCTCCGTGCGGTGTGGAGGGGGCGGGCGGTCAGATCTGGGGAGGTGATCCCTAGCTGTTCGGTGCGCCGACCAGCTTTCCTTCGGGCGAGACGGCGTACCACGTGCCGCCGACGCCCTGGCCGTTGGTGTCTCCGGCCTTCGCGTCACCGGAGAAGGTGTAGATGGGCCAGCAGTTGACCGTCTGCTGCTTCTCGCCGTTGTCGGGCCGGGTGAAGCCCATCAGGCCCTTCTTCACGACGCCCTTGGTGTCGCTGGAGGCGACCTCCGCGACGGCCGGCCACTTCACGAGGCAGTCGCCGGTGCAGTTCGAGACGGACTTGGGCCACGCCTTGTCCTTGATGAAGCGGTAGACCGTCATGCCGTTCTTGTCGACGACGATGTCGCCGAGCTTGGCGTCCTTGCGGACCGACAGGCCGGGCAGGTCGGCCAGCGTGGCCTTCTTGCCGTCGGGGGCCAGCGCGAACCACTTGCCGCCCACGCCCTGGCCGTTGACGTCACCGGCGTTGACGTCCTTGGCGTAGCGGTACACCGGCCAGCCGGAGACGGTCAGCTGCTTGGTGCCGTCGGCGCGGGTGACCTCGCCGAGCAGGGACTTGTCGATGCCCGCACCGGCCGTGGCGTCGTCGGCGGGCACCGGCGGCCAGGTGGTGGCGCAGTCGCCGTCGCAGTTCGACTTGGGGGGATTGGCGGTGTCGGCGTCGAAACGGTAGAGGGTGAGGCCGCTGCCGTCGGTCAGCACCTTGCCCAGGTCGGGGTTGCTGGCAACGGTCAGCTTGCCGGCGGGCGCGACCGCTGCCGGGGAGCTGGATGCCTGGTTGCCGTCGGCACCGTAGCCGTTGCCGGCGCCGGTGGAGGCGGAGGGGTTGGTGATGCTGCCGATGCCGGCCGGGGCCGTGGCACCGACGTTCTGGGCCGCCGAGGACGGAGTGGTCGTGTTGTCCTGACCGCACGCCGTCGCGAACACCATCACCCCCGCGGCCGTGGCCACCAGCGAGGCGCTCCTCCACGAGGTCTTCATCGTCAACTCCCCATAATCGCCTGGTTATTGCAGCGCCTCTGCGCCGCCGCACGACACCAGGTACGGATGCCGGGGGCCGAAGTGTTCAACGGGCGCACAAATTTCTTTCGGCACACTGTGGCCGCGGACCGCATCCCGCACGGGCGTACGCTTCGAGCCATTCGCGGAACGTTGTGATTCAAACCGGTTTACGGCTGATGTCCCCCGTTCGGGCCAATCACCCGGTACTCCGGCGTGCGACGGCGCCCGACGCTCCATGATCTCCGTCGTGCATGCACCCGAAGCGACCAGACTCGCGCCCGTCCCGAGGGTGTTGGCCCTGCTGACGCTGACGTGGACCCTGGTGGGCTGTCCGGTCGGCACGGCGTCGGCCGACGCCTGCGCCTCCGCCTCCACGGGCCCCGACGGCATTCACGCGGTGGCTGTCGCCGGCGGCTCCTGGCCCACTCCCCCGCCGTGTCCGGTACCCACCCCGCCGCCCTGCCCCACACCCACCCCTACGCCCACACCGACACCGACGCCCACACCGACTCCGACTCCGACTCCGAAGCCCACCCTCAAGCCCACCCCGACGCCGAAGCCGACGCACTCCCGGCCGCCGGCACCGCGTCCGGCACCTCCGCCGCCACCCCGGCCCGCGCCGGCCGCGAAGCCCACGCCCGCCCCGCCACCGGCTCCCCGGCCCAGGCCGAAGCCGACGCCGACCCCCACCCCGTCACCGAAGCCCACCCCGCGGCCCTCGCCGACCCCGGTGACCTATCCGCCGTACCACGTCCAGTCGACCGGCGCGGCGGCCCCGAACCGCACCTCCCCGGTCACCTACGTCCTGCTCATCGCCGTACCCGCGATCATCGCCGTCGCCGCGTTCCGCGCGCGCTGACGGCCTGCCCACTGATTCCTGGAGGCTTCCGTTGCCGGATTGGCTTGTTCTCGTCCTCGCGATGCTCGCGGCTGTCGTCGTGGTCGTCATCATCACCCTCCTCCGCGACAAGAGGGCGGCGGAGGACGAGGATCCCTCCGAGACGCCGGACGTCATCGAGTACATGACCATGTGGATCGGCGTCATCTACGCCATCGTCCTCGGTCTGGCGGTGGCCGGGGTGTGGGAGGCCCGCAGCGCCGCCCAGGACCATGTGCAGGCGGAGGCGCAGGCGCTGCACGAGATCTACGAACGGGTGCGGGTGTACCCGCCGGACACCCGTGACCGGATCCGGGCGGACCTCGACGCCTACGCCACCCAGGTCGTCGACAAGGAATGGAAGGAGATGGCCGACCACGGCCGGCTCTCCCAGCACGGTGCCGATCTGCTCGCGCAGATCCGTCAGGACGTCACCGACTACCAGCCGAAGACCGACTTCCAGGCACAGGCCTACCAGCCGCTGGTGGACCAGGTGGCCGCTCTCGACCAGGCGCGCAGCGCCCGGGCCGACTCGACCGGGGCGACCATGCCGAACGTGGTGTGGATCGGGCTGCTGACCGGGGCCGCGATCACCATCGGCATGGTCTTCGCGCTGCAGATCAGGCGCACCCGGCGCGAGCTGATCCTGGCCGGCCTGTTCACCGCGACCATCACCTTCATGCTGTTCCTGATCTGGGACTTCGACGAACCGTACAGCCGCGGCATCACGGCGACGGCGCAGCCGTTCCTGAACCTCTTCCCGCACCTCAAGGGGTAGCCGCCGCACATCGACGGTCAGGAAGCGCCCCGGGGGACACGGCACCACGCCGCCGGTGTCCCCCGGTCGGCTCAGGCACCTCCCCCGTTCGCACTACTGCGTTCGCGCGCGTGTGCGGATGTTTCTAGCGTTCCGATCATCGAGGTGCATTCCCGGCACTGGCGGAACAGGTCCGCATGCTGCTCCTCGGGGACCGGAGGAACCACATGCGCGCGATACGCGTCGCTTCGGCCGCACTGCTGGGTGTCGGTGCCCTCGCCCTCTCCGCTCCGGTCATCCTGGCGAGCGACAGCAGCGACAGCGGCGGCGGGGGGCGGGACGCCACACCCTTCGGCTTCCGGGTCACGCCCTCCACCGTGGCGGCGGGCGGCCGGGTGAGTCTGCACCTGGACCGCGGCGGCGGCTGCCGGGGTGCCGCGACGGTCACCTCGGGCCTGTTCGACACGATCAGCATCCCGTCGGAGCGGGACTCGGTGACGGCCACGGTCGACCGGAACGCGAAGTCGCAGGGGTCGTACCGGGTGACGTTCAACTGCGACGGGTCCAGTGTGTCGACCCAACTGTCCATCGCGAGCGGTGTGTCGGCCGGTCGCAGCGACGGGCATTCGGACGGCCGCACGGACGAGCACAGCGACGAGGACGGCAACGGACGCACCGACGACCAGGCCGCCGGACAGGGCGACGGACGCACGGACGGCCAGACCGGCGGGCGTACCGACGACGGCACGGACAGCCGCGCGGACGGACGTACCGACGGGCATACCGACGACGGCACGGGCAGCGGCACGGTCGGGCGTACCGAAGACGGCACGGGCAGCCGCACCGACGGGCGAACGGACGCTGGTTCCGGCAGCGGTGAGTCGCTCAATCCGCAGCCCATTCCGCCGGGGCGGGGTGTCCAGGCCGGTGAGGGCGGCAGTATCGGCGGGTTCGACCTCCAGGAGATCGGTCTCGGCGCGGCGCTCGTCGTGGGCACGGTCGGTACGGCCTACCGGCGCTCGCGCAGGCACGCCGGCGAGGACGGCGCCTGACCATGACACGTCCGGACGGGCCCGTGCCCCGGTCGGCCGGGGGACGGGAGCACAGGCCCGCCGGGTCAGATCCGCTTCTCGTGCCGGCGGCGCAGCCAGAAGCCGCAGCCGGCCAGCACGGCCGCGCCCACCAGACCGCCGCCGACCGCCATGTCGGCCGGGGTGGCCCCGCTGGAGATGCTGCCGCCGAGTCCGGAGCGGGTCCCGCCGATCACGAAGAACGCGTCCCGCCGGAGGAAGGTACGTCCGTCGCAGCGGACCGTCAGGTCGTACGGGCCCGGGCTGGCGTTCCGCTCGATGGTGGCGACACCGCGCGCCATGTCGCCGCCGAACGGGAACAGCTGCGCCGTGTGGAAGGCGCGGGAGGTCATGGTGCCGCTGCGGCAGTTGTTGACGGTGACGGTGATCCGGTTGCCTGCGGCGATCGCCCTGGGCTGGACGTCGATGTTGCGCCCGCCGTCGTCGTCGCCCCGGCCGCCGAAGTCGTCGAAGCGCCCGTCGCCGCGCCCGTCGAAGTCGTCTCTGCCCCGGCCGTCGAAGTCGTTCCTGCCCCGGCCACCGAAGCCGCCGTTGAAACGCCCGTCGCCGAACCCGCCCACCCCGACGCCGGGGACCACGACTCCGGGGACCGCGACCCCGCCCACCCCGCCCACCGCGCCCACCCCGCCCACCCCGGGCGCGACTCCGACTCCCCCCACCCCGGAGACTCCGGACCCGGGGGCGACGCCCGTCCCACCGACGACCGGGGCCTGCGTGTTGGGTGGGCCACCGGGGTTGCCCAGGCCGTCGGCGACGGCCACGGGGGCGGCGGCGCCGAGAACGGCGACCACGGTGCACGCGGCCGCCAGCGCACGTGAGTTTCGCATCTCTTCCTCCGCGGAAGGCGCCCCGGGAACGGTCCCCGGTGGATCGGCGAGAAAGCACCTCCCGATTAGACCCTCAGATGCCCTGAACACGCCCGCATGTCGAGAATGGTCCGTCCTGGTGAGGGGACACGCCGAACGAAAGGCACACAATCGGATATTGCCGCAGGTCACGGACCGTCAGAAAAAACCTGGGAACGGCAACTCGGATGGCGCACCGGAATACCCGCGGGCCACCCGTTCGCCCGTCGCCCCGTCGCCGCAGGTGCGCGGGGGACTTAGCTTTTTCCCATGCGCGATACGGACCTGAAGGCGGCCGCGTCGAGAGGGGATGGCGAATGTCTGCGTCCGAACTTTCCGAGGTGGCGGAAGAGGAGGAGCGGCGGCGAAAGCGTGCCCCCTGGGGCGTGATAGCGCTCGTCCTGCTGACCGGTCTGGCACTCATCCGCAACGGTTCGGGAGAGTTCGACGTCGGTCCGCCGCAGCCGGCCTCGGCCGCCGCCCCGGACACCCGTACCACGGTCCCGGGCACCTTCGCCACGGCGCCCGCCCCGCTGCCGTTCGCCACGGCGGACCGGATCAGGATCCCGGCGATCCGGGTCGACGCGCCGGTGATGCCGGTGGGTCTGGACTCGGACGGCTGGATCGCGCCCCCGCCGCCGGACGACCCGAATCTGGCCGGGTGGTTCAGCGGCGGTGTCTCGCCCGGGGAGAACGGCACGTCCGTCGTCGTGGGTCATGTCGACAACACGAAGGGTCCGGCGGTCTTCTACGGACTCGGTTCCCTGAAGAAGGGAAACCGGATCGAGGTCGACCGGCAGGACGGCAGGACGGCCGTGTTCGAGATCTACGGAATCGAGGTCTTCGCGAAGGCCGGTTTCCCGGGCGACCGGGTCTACGGTTCCAAGGGCACACCGGAGTTGCGGGTCATCACCTGCGGCGGCGGTTTCTCGAAGCAGAACGGCTACGACGGGAACGTCGTGGTCTTCGCCCGCCTGGTCGAGGCCCGCTGAGGCCACCACCGGGCGGGCGCGCGCCCGTTCACGTCCGGCGGCGCGGCACGGTCAGGCGGTAGCCGTTGTCCAGCAGATAGGGCAGGTACTCGCGCAGCGCCTGGACACTCTGCGAGCGGTCGCCCCCGGCGTCGTGGGAGAGGACCACGACACCGGGGGCGGCGCCGTTCTCGATCGTGTCGACGATGGTGCGGGTGCCCGGTTCGGTCCAGTCGGTGCTGTCCACGGTCCAGGCCATCGGCTCCATGCCCATCTCCGCGCCGAGTTGGAAGGCCGCGCGGTTCCAGGCGCCGTAGGGCGCGCGGAACCACTGCGGGCGTTCGCCGTAGGTGTCCTCGATGGCATCGCTGGTGCTCGCCATCTCGTCGCGGATCTCACGGCGGTTCAGGGTGGTCAGCAGCGGATGCGTCCAGGTGTGGTTGCCCACGACATGCCCCTCGTCGGCCATCCGCGCGACCAGTTCCCGGTTCACGACGATGCACTCCCCGCACAGGAAGAACATCGCCCGCACGTCGTACTTGGCGAGGGTGTCCAGGATGTGCGGGGTGTAGTTCGGGTTGGGGCCGTCGTCGAAGGTGAGCATCATGCGTCTGCCGCTTCGGGAGATCTCCGTGATGGGTTCCTTGCGGACCTTGAGCTTTCCCGGCTTGGTGGGCGGCGGGCCGTATCCGGTGAGCGGCTGGAGCCGGAAGGCTGAGGACCTGAGCGCCGGGCGGGCCTGCGCGCCCGCGGCCGGGACGACCCCTCCGCCCGCTTCCTCGGCACTGCTCGCCAGCACGATTCCCGCGGTACCCGCGGCTCCCAGAGCGGCGCCGCCGGCGAGCAGCAGCCGGCGTCGGGTGAACAACTGATCCTTCGGCATGACTCATCAGTCGCCCGGCGGGGCACCACAGCACCACTTCGACACCGGTGCGGCGGCGCGATTGCACCCGCACGGACCAGCACAGGAAGGTTTCGGTAAGAAAAGGCCAAAAAGGCGTCAGCGGCGGCGAACCAGCGGGAAGGGGAGCGTCTCGCGGATGGTCAGGCCGGTGAGGAACATGACCAGCCGGTCGACGCCGAGGCCGAGGCCGCCGGTGGGCGGCATCGCGTATTCGAGGGCGTCGAGGAAGTCCTCGTCGAGCTCCATCGCCTCGGGGTCGCCGCCGGCGGCGAGCAGGGACTGGGCGGTGAGCCGGCGGCGCTGTTCCAGGGGGTCGGTCAGTTCGGAGTAGGCGGTGCCGAGTTCGGTGCCGAAGGCGACCAGGTCCCAGCGCTCGGCGAGCCGCGGCTCGGTGCGGTGCTGCCGGGTGAGCGGGGAGACGTCGGTCGGGAAGTCCTTGTAGAAGGTGGGCTGCTCGGTCCGCTCCTCCACCAGGCGCTCGTACATCTCCAACACCACGTCGCCGGGCCCGTCGTCGGCGGTGTACGGCACCCCGACGCGGTCGCAGTGCCGGTGCAGCCGCAGCAGTTCGGTGCCGGGGCCGATCTCCTCCCCCAGCACCTCGGAGATCGCCCCGTGCACGGTCTTGACCGGCCAGCTGCCCGAGATGTCGTACTCCACTCCGTCCCTGCGGGCGACCGGCGCGCCGAGGGCGGCGGTCGCGGCGCCCTGGATCAGCTCGCGGGCGAGGTCGAGCATCACGTCGTAGTCGGCGTACGCCTGGTAGGCCTCCAGCATCGTGAACTCGGGGTTGTGCTTGTGGGAGACGCCCTCGTTGCGGAAGGTCCGGCCGAGTTCGAAGACTTTCTCCAGGCCGCCGACGCAGAGCCGTTTGAGGTACAGCTCGGGGGCGATGCGCAGATGGAGGTCGAGGTCGTAGGCGTTGCTGTGGGTGGTGAAGGGGCGGGCGTTGGCGCCGCCGTGGATCTGCTGGAGGATCGGGGTCTCGACCTCCAGGTAGCCCCGGTCCAGGAGGCCCTGGCGCAGCGCCTGTACGGCGGTGGAGCGGGCGCGGACCACGGCGCGGGCGGCGGGGCTGGTGGCGAGGTCGAGGTAGCGGCGGCGGACCCTGGCCTCGGGGTCGGCGAGGCCGCGGTACTTGTCGGGCAGCGGGCGCAGGCACTTGGCGGTGAGCTGCCAGTCGGTGACGAACACGGTGGGTTCGCCCGTGTCGCTGACGCCCGCCCGGCCGGTGGCGGTGATCTGGTCGCCGATGTCGGTGTCGGCGGTGAACCGGCCGAGGGCGGGTCCCGACCCGTCGCGGGTGAGGGCGAGTTGACGGTCGCCGGACCAGTCGCGCAGCGTCACGAAGACGATGCCGCCGAAGTCGCGGACCAGCATGACCCGTCCGGCGACGGTGACCGTGTCCCCGTCGCGCACGTCGGCGAGGGCACCGGGCGGTGCACCGGCGGCCACCGGGTAGGGGTCGGCGCCCGCCGCCCGCAGCCGCTCCAGCTTGCGGCGCCGGACCCGGAACTGGTCCGGCAGGCCGGCGTCCGGTGCGCCGGGCCCGGTCTCGTCCCCTCCGTCGACACCGGGCACCGGCGCGGACGGCGGCGCCTCGACGGGCCGCGGTCCGGTCTGCGGGTGCCCTTTTCCCCAGAGTTTGCGCAGGGACGGTACGGAGACGAAGCCCTCGGCGATTCCGGAGGCGAGACCGATCCGGGCGAGGGAGCCGGCGTCGCCGTAGCAGAGGAAGCGCGGGTACCACTCGGGGCGGTACTTGGCGTTGGAGCGGTACAGGGCCTCCAGCTGCCACCAGCGGGAGAAGAAGAGCAGCAGCCCGCGCCACATCCGCAGTACCGGTCCGGCACCGATCCGGGCGCCCTCCTCGAAGACCGAGCGGAAGACGGCGAAGTTCAGCGAGACGCGCCGCACGCCCAGTCTGGGGGCGGCCGCGCACAGGTCGGCGACCATGAACTCCATGACCCCGTTGGGGGCTGCACGGTCCCTGCGCATCAGGTCGAGGGAGATGCCGTCGGCGCCCCAGGGCACGAAGGAGAGCAGGGCGAGCAGCCGGCCGTCCTCGGCCATCGCCTCGACGAGCAGGCAGTCGCCGTCGGCGGCGTCGCCGAGCCGGTCCAGGGCCATGGAGAAGCCGCGCTCGGTCTCGGTGTCGCGCCAGGCGTCGGCCTTGTCGACGACCTCCTCCATCTCCGTCTCGGTGAGGTCGGCGTGGCGGTGGATACGGCAGCTCGCGCCGGTGCGCCGGACGCGGTTGACGGCCTGCCGGGTGACCCGCATCTCGCGGCCGCCGAGGTCGAAGCCGGCGACGTGCAGGATCGCCTCGTCGCCGAGCTGGAGGGCGCCGAGGCCGGCCCGGACGTAGGCTCTGGCGCCGTCCTCGGAGGCGCCCATCACGGCGGGCACCCAGGCGTGCCGGCGGGCCACGTCCAGCCAGGCGGCGACGGCGTGCGGCCAGGCCTCGGGGTCGCCGACGGGATCGCCGCTGGCCAGGCAGACGCCGGCCTCGACCCGGTAGGTGACGGCGGCCTTGCCGCTGGGCGAGAAGGCGACGGCCTTGTCGCGCCGGGTGGCGAAGTAGCCGAGGGAGTCGCGGTCGCCGTAGGCCTTGAGGAGGGCGCGGATACGGGTCTCCTCGTCGCCGTGCAGGGCGGCTTCCAGGCGCTGCGAACGGAACAGGGCGGCGGCGGCGTTGAGCAGGGCGAGGGCGCCGAAGAGGCCGAGGAGGAAGGCGACGAACCGGGGCGGGCGGCCGCCGTAGCTGCGGACGGAGACCAGTCCGCCGCAGACCCGGTCCGCGGCCCAGGCCAGGTGCTGGCCGTGCGGGAGCGGGCCGGGGAAGAGCGAGACCAGGCCCCAGCCGGCCAGGATCGCCACCACCAGGCCGATCAGCAGGACGCCGAGGGCCCGGCGTACCGCGGCCCGGCGGGAGGCGGCGTAGAACTCCCGGCGGGCCGCGATCAGCAGGGCCAGCGCGAGGCCGCAGACCACCAGTGAGCTGAACGGGTACCAGCCGAAGCCGAAGGCGACGGTCAGGATGTCGGCCAGCACCAGCAGGCCGAGGTAGATCACCACCAGCCACCAGGCGACCTTCTTGCGGGCGGCGGTGGCGCCGCCGAGCAGGAACAGGAAGACCGCGTAGGCCAGGTTGGGGCTGACGGGTACCACGACGGCGTCGATGAAGTGCACGACCGGGTGGAGCAGTACGCGCAGCGGGGCGATGAAGGAGAGCAGGGCGCACAGCAGGGCGAGGGCGCCGAAGAACGTCCCGAAGGCCTCCGGCACCCAGGTCAGCCGCCCGCCGCCGGACGGCCGTATCGGCCCCGCCGGCTCCCGGCCCGCGGCGGGCTCCACGGCGGCACTCATGTTCCGACTGTAGGAAGCGCCCGCCCGGCCCGCCCGTCGAGCGGCCTGGGCCCGGCCGGACCCAGCTCGCCCGGCGTACGGGTGCGGGCTGTGGGTGGTTGCTCGCGCAGTTCCCCGCGCCCCTTTCAGGGGCGTACACCTGGCGCCCCTTCAGGGGCGCGGGGAACTGCGCGACCAGCCCCCACCGGCCCGCACCCTACGGCGCGCGGTCGGGACCGGCGGGGCCCCTGACACCCACCGGACCTGCGTATTCCGATAGCCTCGGACCGTGGCGGAACAACATGAGTTCGAGCGGGGCACGGACGGCCCCAAGGTCATCGTGGTCGGCATGGACGGCTCGGACTCCTCGTGGCGGGCGGCCTCCTATGCCGCCGGTCTGGCCCGGCGGCAGCACGCGCTGCTGGCCGTCGTGTACGTCCAGCCGCTGCTGGCGGCCGGGGCGGCGCTCGGGGCGCCGGTCGCGGAGACCACCGACGAGATCGCGGAGGAGCTGGTCACGCAGATCCGGGACGCGGCCGAGCGGCTCCGGGGGATATTCGAGGTGCGCTGGGAGTTCCACACCTTCCGCGGCGACGCCTACAGCGGACTGGTGAAGGCGGCGGACGAGCTGAAGGCCGACGCGGTCGTGGTGGGCGCCTCCGAGCAGGCCGGCCACCGGTTCATCGGCTCGGTCGCGATCCGTCTGGTGAAGGCGGGACGGTGGCCGGTGACGGTCGTACCGTAGCGGTCTCCCGCAGGAGCAGCAGCGGAGTCGCAAGGAGCAGGATCCCGGCGAGGGCGATCGCGGTGCGCGGGCCGGTGAGGCTCGCCAGCAGGCCCCACAGGGCGGTCATGGCGGCCGTGGTGGCCTTGCCGGTGATCGACCAGGCGGACAGGGTGCGGGCGACCCGGTCGTCCGGGGTGTGCTCCAGGCGGCGGGTGGCGTACACCGGGCTGTAGACGGCCGAGCAGGTGATCACCCCGAACTCCAGGAACATCACCAGCAGCAGTCCGGGCAGCCCCGGCCCGATGAAGGCCAGCCCGAGGGGCCAGACCGCGCGCAGGGCGCTCGCGGTGCGCAGCACCCGCCACTGCCCGTACCGGGCGACCAGCGGCCGGGCCAGCCGGGAGCCGAGGAGGCCGCCCAGGCAGGGCACGGCGAAGGCGAGGCCGTACTGCCAGGGGGTGAAGCCGAGCGGGCCCAGCATCAGGACGGCCAGCGGTGGTGCGGCGACCATGATCAGGGCGTTGCCCGCGAGGCTGTTGAAGAAGAGGGGCCGCAGGGCCGGGCTGGTGAGGATGTACCGCCAGCCGTCGAGCAGGTCGCCGGCGCGCAGGCGCTGCGTGTCCCTGGGTGCGGGGCGGGGTTCGCCGCCGCCGACGGCCCGGATGCCGAGCGCCGACAGCAGGAAGCTGACCGCGTTGGCCGCGACGGTCGTGACCGGGCCGAACAGGCCGATCGCGGCGCCGCCGAGGGGCGGGCCGAGGACCAGCGCGGTCCAGTTGGCGGATTCGAAGCGGGCGTTCGCGGTGAGCAGCCGGTCGGCCGGGACGAGGGACTTCAGGAAGGCGCCGGAGGCCGCGCCGAAGGTGATGTCGGCGGCCGCGACGATCACCGAGACCAGCAGCAGCTGGCCGACGCCCAGGGCGCCGAGCGCGTAGGCGGCCGGGACGGTGAGCAGTGCGGCGAACCTGATCAGGTCCATCGCCATCATCACCGGCCGCTTGCGCCGGAACTCCACCCACGGCCCGAGCGGCACCGCCGCCACCGCGCCCACGGCCGGCCCGGTCGCGGCGATCAGCGCCACCTCGGCGGAACTCGCGTGCAGCGCGATGACGGCGATCACCGAGAACACGTCGAAAGCGAGCCAGGTGCCGAGCGCACTCACCGAGTACGCGGCCCACAGCCACCCGAACCGCCGTCCCATGCACAACCTCCCGTTGACCCGGGACATGAAAACGTGCAGGTGGCCCCCGGATCAAACAACTTCCGGGCCCGCTGCCACAACCACTGGTTGTACGGTGTGGACGTGGACCTCACCGCCGTGCGCACCTTCGTCACCGTGGCCGAATCCGGACAGTTCCAGGAGGCCGCGGCCGTGCTGGCGGTCACCCAGCAGGCCGTGTCCAAGCGGATCGCGGCGCTGGAGAAGGAGCTGGGGGTGCGGCTGTTCACCCGGACCGCCCGGGGTGCCGAGCCGACCGTCGACGGCCGGACCTTCCTGCCGTACGCCCGCGAGCTGCTGCTGGCCGAGGAGCGGGCGGCCGCCTCGGTACGGCGCGGGCGGCGCCCCCTGCGGGTGGACGTGGTCGGCGCCCGGCTGGCCCCGGCGGCGCTGCTGCGCGGCTTCCACGAGGCGCACCCGGACCTTCCGCTGGACGTCGTCACGCTCTTCGACGTGGACTCGGCGCTGACCGCGCTGCGCTCCGGTGCGGTCGACGCGTCCTTCCGGGCCGTCGCCATGCCCGGCCGACCGCTGCCCAGGGGCGTCGAGGCAGCCCGGGTGTACGACGAGCCGGTCCAGCTGCTCACCGGCCCGGGGCACGCCCTGGCCGGCCGGACCTCGGTCACGCCCGGGGAGCTGGCCGGGCACCGGATCTGGATCCCGGGGATCGTGGACGGCACCGAGTGGGCGGCGTACTACGCCTCCCTCGCGGACGAGTTCGGGCTGGCCATCGACTCCTCCGGCGCCAACTTCTCCGGGGCGTTGCAGGACGCGCTCGCGGGCTCCGACACCCTGGCGACCCTCGTCAGCGAGCAGACCGGACTCGGCTGGCCGGACGGCCACGATCTGCGCCGGATCCCGCTGCTCGACCCGACCCCCCTCTACCCGCACTCGCTGCTGTGGGCCGCCGCCAACCCGCACCCGGCGCTCACCGCCCTGCGCGCCCATCTCGCGGACACCCGACCGCCGCGCACCGCGGCCCGTACCTGGATGCCGGGCTGGGCCGAGACCGTGCGTGGCGTCTTCCGTCCTTGACGCCCCTGGGCCATCATGATCGGCCGTCAGCCGTTCGCGATCGGCGAAGAGGTGAGGCACATGGCCAAGCTCCGTATGGGTGAAGGAATTCTCCGTCGCAAACCCATCGAACACTTCGAGGAGACCGAGGTCACCGAGGGACCCCGGCTGGACAGGTCGCTGGGGCTGTGGCAGCTGACCGCGATCGGCGTGGGCGGGATCATCGGCGCGGGCATCTTCACCCTCGCCGGCACGGTGGCCAACGAGACGGCCGGACCCGCCGTCCTGGTCTCGTTCCTCATCGCCGGGCTGGCGAGCGCCTGCGCCGCGCTGTCGTACGCCGAGTTCGCCGGGCTGATCCCGAAGGCGGGGTCGGCGTACACGTACGGCTATGCGGTGCTCGGCGAGTTCGCGGGCTGGTTCATCGGCTGGGACCTGCTCCTGGAGTACACGGCGATCGTGGCGGTGGTCGCGATCGGCATCTCTGGGTACTTCGGCTTCCTGGTCGAGGAGATGGGCGCGAACCTGCCGCACTGGATGCTCGGCGCCCCCGGCACCGGGTCCGGCCACCGGGTCGACCTGTTCGCCGCGATCCTCTGTCTGCTGATCGCCTACCTGCTCAACCTCGGCATCCGCAGCGCGGCCCGCTTCGAGACGTTCGTGGTGGCACTCAAGGTGCTGGTGGTACTGCTGGTGATCGGCGTCGGCGTCTTCCACATCAGCTCGGCGAACTACCACCCCTTCTTCCCGTTCGGCATCAGCGGCGCGTTCACCGGTGCGGCGACCGTGTTCTTCGCGGTCTTCGGGTACGACGCGATGTCGACGGCGGCCGAGGAGTCGAAGGACGCGCAGCGGCACATGCCGAAGGCGATCATCTACTCGCTGGCGATCTCGATGGTGCTGTACGTGGCGGCCTGTCTGGTTCTGACGGGCATGCAGAACTACAAGGACATCGACCCGGAGAGCGGCTTCTCGACGGCGTTCAAGTCGGTGGGGCTGAGCGGTCTCGCGGACGTGATCGCGGTGGGCGCGATCATCGGCATCCTCACGGTCATGTTCACGTTCATGCTGGGCGTCACCCGGGTGTGGTTCGCCATGTCCCGGGACGGGCTGCTGCCCGCCTGGTTCGCGAAGACGCACCCGACGCGGCACGTGCCGACCCGGGTGACATGGATCGTCGGGGCGGCCTCGGCGCTGCTCGCCGGGTTCGTGCCGATCGGCGAGGCGGCCGAACTCACCAACATCGGCATCCTGCTGGCGTTCGTGGTGGTGTGCGCGGCGGTGATCGTGCTGCGCTACCGGCAGCCGGACCTGCCGCGCACCTTCCGCACCCCGTGGATGCCGTTCCTGCCGGCGCTGGGTGTCGTCTTCTCGGTCTGGCTGATCACGTTCCTGAAGTGGGAGACCTGGGTGCGGTTCGCCGTCTGGTTCGTGGTCGGGTGCGTGATCTACTTCGGCTACTCGTACAAGAGGTCGCGGCTGGCCGGGCGTTAGAGGCCGCGCAGGAAGCCGAGCAGGATCGAGTTGAAGATCTCGGGCTGCTCCAGGTTCGGATAGTGGCCCGTGCCCTCGATGATCTCGGCGCGGCCGTTCGGGACCTCGCGGGCCAGGCGGTCGGCGGCGGCGAGCAGGTCGGCGGGTTCCAGGTCGCCGTTGATCGTGAGGACCGGCACGTCGGTCTTCGGCACCCGGGACCAGGAATCGGTCACGCGCACCAGCCGGTCGGGCTCGTCGGGCGTGTGCTTGGAGATGGAGTGCAGGGCCAGCTCCCGCAGCCGGCGCGGGATCTCCGGGTCGACGGCGTCGAGGGTGCGGTGCGCGCCCGGTACGACCTTCACGAAGGCGTCGAGCCAGCCCTCGATGTCACCGGCGCCGAGAGTACGGGCGTACTCGGCCTGGAGTTCGGTGTGCCAGGGGTCGGTGAACCGGAAGTCGCCGGTGGCGGCACCGCAGGTGACCACCGCGCGGACCAGCTCGGGGTGTTCGAGCACGGTGTCGGTGGCGATCACCCCGCCCATGGAGACGCCGACGAGGACGGCGGGTCCGGCGCCCAGGTGGCGCAGGAGTCCGGCGAGGTCGTCGGCCCAGCGGAACGGCTCGCTCGCGTTGGCGGAGAAGCCGTGGCCGCGCGCGTCCGGGGCGATCACCCGGTACTCGGCGGCGAGCGCCGGGATCTGCGGGTACCAGAAGCGGTGGTCGACGTACCCGGAGTGCAGCAGGACCACCGGGTCACCGGAGCCGGTGTCGAGGTAGGCCAGGTCGCCGTCGGAGGACGGGAAGAAGCGGACGTCCGCAACATCGTTCATGACAACCAAGGTGTCATCTCGTGTGAACTTTGACAACTGGGTTGTCATGATGGGTTCGACACCCCGGTTGCCATGACGGCCCGGTGCATGATGGCCGGGTGAACGACATCGACAAGCCCCTCGCCCCCGACGAGCTGGGCGAGCGCATCACCGAGGTGTTCGATCTGATCGGCCCGCTCTACCGGCGCGCCTTCCGCAAGATCGAGCAGGGCGAGCAGATCGAGGGGGCCTCGGTCGGGGTGCGCTCGGTGCTGGACCTGCTGCGCCGGTACGAGCCCATGACGGTGCCCCAGATGGGCCGGATCATGGCGTTGAGCCGGCAGTTCGTGCAGCGCATGGTGAACGACGCGGTGGCGCGCGGCTGGGCCGAGGTCACCCCCAACCCGGCACACCAGCGCTCCTCCCTGATCCGGCTCACGGACGAGGGACGGTCGACCGTCACCGCGGTCCTGGCCCGCGAGCACGCCCTGAACCGGCAGGTCGGCGGCGACCTGACCGACGCCGAGATCACCGCGTGCGTACGGGTGCTGAAGCAGTTGCTGGTGACCTTCGACCACGTCGACGTCGAGTGACCGCCGCTACTCCCCCATGGTCAGCCCGTCCTTGGCGGCGCCGCGGCTGAGCACGACGTCCCGGATGGCGTCCCGGTCGGCGGTGTAGTCGGCGCCCTGACCGATGGCGGCGTTCAGGTCGACGACCCGGCCGGCGTCGAGGTCGTAGAGCTGGGGGATGAACTCGGCCTTGGCCACCTCCCAGCGGCCGCCCGGCCGGGCGGGCGGGGTGAAGGTGAAGCGGGCGAGGGTGGACTGGTTGCCGCGCGGGTCCAGCCGGCCCTGGCTGTTGTGCATCTCGCCGGCCAGCTGGTCGCCGAGGCCGTAGACCACCCAGGTGCCGTTGATCTTCTCGTACGCCTGCGGGATGTGCGCGTGGGTGCCGAGCAGCAGGTCGATGTCGGGGCGGCCGCCGGTGCGCGCGGCGGTGAGGCTTTTTGCGAGGCTGAGCTGCTGCTGGTCGGGGGCGTCCGTGCCCTGGGTGCCCCAGTGCACGGAGACGACGACCACGTCGGCGCCGGCCTGCCGGGCGGCGCGGGCGTCGGCGAGGATGCGGTTCTCGTCGAGGAGGCCGACCGCCCAGGGCTGGCCGGGCGGCAGGGAGTTGCCGTTGACGTCGTAGGTGTAGGAGAGCTGGGCGACCTTGGCGCGGCCCGCGTTCATCAGGGTGAGCGTGCCGGCCTCGGCGTCGGTGCGGGCGGTGCCGGAGTGCCTGAGGCCCGCCCGGTCCAGGGCGTCGAGGGTGCGCTGGATGCCGGCGGCGCCGTCGTCGAGGGCGCGGTCGGAGGCGGTGGAGCAGCCGTCGTAGCCGGTGGCGGCGAGGGCCTCGGCGAGCTGCGGCGGGGAGGTGAGGCCGGCGTGGCCGCCGTCCGCGCCGGTGACGGTCGCCAGGTGACAGAGCGCCAGATCGGCGCGGGAGACCACGGGTGCCACGCCGGCCAGCATCGGGCGGAAGTCGTAGCCGTTGCCGCCCGCGTCGAAGTTCGCGTGGTCGATCGCGGAGCTCAGCGGCATGACGTCACCGGAGGCGACGAGGGTGAAGCCGGTGGCGGGCACGGCGGGCGCCGGCTGGCCGGGCGGGGCGGCGTTCTCCGCCCGCACATGGTTCTGACAGGCGGCCGCGGCGGCGAGCAGGGCGGTCAGGGCCAGGGCCGCCTGGCGTCTGCGATTGATCATCAGGAGCACCCCACAGTCGCAAGCCTTGTCCGATTTACAGATCAATGGGTACGAAGGTGAGGGCGACCGCAAACAACTCAGGCGCCTCGATTGACCCATCCGGGTCGGGTTCGGGGTGTGACGGACCGTTCGTCGTACCGTTCGCCGACGCGATCGACCGTCCGCCGCACCATCTCTGTGCGCCCCCTGTCCCCCGGCCCGCCCCTGCGATGCCATACGGCCATGACGGCCGGAACCACCCTTCCCCACGGGACGACGACCGCCGAGCACGAGCTCGTCGCACTCCAGCGCGAGCACGGCCGACCGCTCTTCGCGCTGCTGCTGCGGCTCAGCGACGGGGACCGGCAGCGGGCCGAGGACCTCGTCCAGGAGACCCTCGTACGCGCCTGGCAGCACCCCGAGGCGCTGCGCGCCGACGCCTTCGACTCCGTGCTGCCCTGGCTGCTGACCGTCGGCCGGCGGCTCGCCATCGACGCGCGGCGGGCCCGGCAGGCGCGGCCCGCCGAGGTGCACGACGCCGTCCTGGAGAACACCCGCGCGATCGGCGACCACGCCGAACGCGCCGCCGCCACGCTCGACGTCCGGGAGGCTGTGAAGACTCTCACCCCCGAACACCGTGAAGTCCTGGTGCTGGTGTATTTCCAGGGGGCGAGTGTTGCGGAAGCCGCCGAAGCCCTCGGGATTCCACCCGGTACCGTGAAGTCGCGCGCTTACTACGCGCTGCGCGCCCTGCGCCGGGTTCTGCCCGGTTATGCACCCGACCTGCGATGAAACCGTAAGCCAGGTCAAACCTCGGTAAAGCGCCTTGCTGAGTACCGTGTTTGGGCCATCAGCTGTCTTCATCCGTGTTCCGCACCGGGAGAGGGACGGACCCGGGGTCGGGGCCACGCGCGCACCGGAGGAAGGCAGGACGGGATGCTGCACAGAGGTCAAGAGAGCACGGGCGGGGCCGGGAGCGGGGAACTGGCGGTCCCGATGGCGTGGTTGTACGCCGAGTACATCGCCGACGAGCTGCTGCGCACCGGCGATCTCATGCCACCGACGTCCTTCGAGTTCCGGGCCGGCCGCGACGCGCTGGCGCTGACCATCTTCCTCTCCGACACGGACGGCGAACTGTCGGGCATCCGGGTCGTGTCCCAGTTGGAGACCTGGCTTTCGCTGACGGCGTACGACCAGCCGTGGCAGGACTGGGTTCGGGAACGTATGGCTGTACTGGGTGCCGAGGCGACCCGGTCGGGCGGGCCGTCACCGGACCTGGATCTGGCCGCGGCCGCCTGGCGCTGGCTGGAGGAGACCGAGCTGCTCGCGCCCGACCTGGACGCGGTACCGGGCGGCGGTTCGGTGTTCGGCGAGGACGACGGACCGAAGGTGTGGACGGCCGCCTGGCGGCTCGGTCTGCCCCTCGGTCATCTCGCCATCCATCTTTTTTGATTCAGGACCAATCCGCGGGCCCGGCCGCTCCGAATCCGTTGATTACGATTCTGTACGTGGCTTGAGTGAAACGGCTGCCGACTGCGTACGGGTGGGAGCAAGGAACAACGAGTAACCCCCACCCGCACCTTCGGCACGAGGATTCGGCATGAGGTCCCTGGAACGGCATCGCGACGTCGGCGCGTACGCGCTCGGCGTGCTGGACGAGGCGGAGGCGTTCCGCTTCGAGGACCATCTCATGGAGTGCCCCAGCTGTACGGCACACGTGACCGAGTTCGGCCCCGCGGCACGGCAGTTGATGCTGTACCGCAGGGCCACGCCGCGCTTCGTGCACCCCATGGCCCAGCCCGGCCCCCGGCTCCTCGACCGGCTGCTCGCCGAGGTCGCGAGCAGGCACCGCGCCAAGCGCCGCAAGCTGCTCTACGGCCTCGCCGCCTCGGTGGTCTTCGCGGTCGCCGGCCCCGGCATCGCGGTCTACGCCGGTCACGACGCGGCGCCGACCGTGCAGGTCACCGCGGCCACCGACGCGCAGTCGGGCATCTGGGCGCAGGTGAAGTCGGAGGACACCGACTCGGGCAGCTCGATCGTGCTGGAGGTCAAGGACCCGAACGGGCCGCGCTCCTGCCGTCTGGTCGCCGTCGGCCAGGACGGCTCCGAGCAGGTCGTCACCACCTGGGCGGAGCGGGACCACGACGGCCGGATGAGCACCATGACGGGCGGCTCCTCGATGCACCCGGACGAGATCGACCGCTACGAGGTGCGCAACTCGGACGGGCAGCGCCTGGTGACGCTGGACCCCAAGTGACCGCCGGCTACCGGAGCAGCCGCGACATCCGGCGGTCCGCGAGCGGCTTGCCGCCGGTCTGGCAGGTCGGGCAGTACTGCAGCGAGGAGTCGCTGAAGGACACCTCGCGGATGGTGTCGCCGCAGACCGGGCAGGGCTCGCCGGTCCGGCCGTGGACGCGCAGCCCGCTCTTCTTCTCGGCCTTGAGCCGCCCCGCCGCCAGGCCGTGGGAGCGCTCCACCGCCTCGGTGAGGGTGGCGCGCAGCGCCTCGTACAGGCGGTGCAGCTCCTCGGGCGTCAGGGACGCGGCCAGCTTGAACGGGGACATCTTCGCCGCGTGCAGGATCTCGTCGCTGTAGGCGTTGCCCACCCCGGCGATCAGGCTCTGGTCGCGCAGGGCGCCCTTCAGCTGCCGTCGCTCGGCCTTCAGCAGGGCCCCGAGGCGGTCCTCGTCGAAGTCCGCGGCGAGCGGGTCGGGGCCGAGCCGGGCGATACCGGGGACGTCCCGCGGGTCCCGGACGATGTACACGGCCAGCTTCTTCTGGGTGCCGGCCTCGGTGAGGTCGAAGCCCGCACCGGTCTCCAGAGCCACCCGCAGCGCCAGCGGTCCCTTGCCGGGACGCGGCAGCCCGTCCGGCAGCCGGTCCTTCCACTGGAGCCAGCCCGCACGGGCCAGGTGCGTGACGAACCGCAGTCCGCGGTCCCCCTCGATCTCCAGGAACTTGCCGTGCCGGTGCACGGCGACGACCTCGCTGCCCTCGAAGGCGCCGACCGGCGGGTCGTACGTCTTCAGGACGCTGATGGCGACCGGCAGCACGCGCACGGCCTGGTGGCCGACCAGGTTCTCGGTCAGGAAGTCCCTGAGCGCTTCGACCTCGGGCAGTTCGGGCATGCGTCCAGGGTGCCACCCCGGGGCCCGGACGCTCCGCCGGAAGTGCTGCATCAGGTCGTCCGGCGTCTGCGGCGCCGTGGGGGCTGGCCGCGCCCACGCGGCGGAGCCGCACATGTCTCGGCCCCGCGCCCCTTCGGGGCGCTGCCGCTTGGCCAGGGATCAGGTCCCGTCCTCCTTCTCCGGCATCCGGAACTCGCACCAGACCGCCTTGCCGCCGCCGCGTGCCTCCACGCCCCACACGTCGGCGATCTCGTCGACGAGCAGCAGCCCCCGGCCGGACACCCCGTCCTCGCCCGCCTCGCGGCGGCGCGGCAGGGCGCTGGAGGAGTCCTCGACCTCGACGCGCAGCCGGCGGTCGCTGCCGCCGAGGACCCGGAGGGTGACGATCGCGGAGCCCTCGGTGTGCATCAGCGCGTTGGTGATCAGCTCGTCGGCGACCAGCTCGATCTCGTCGGCGCGGTCCCCGGCGCCCCAGGCGCGGACGGCGGCGCGGACCATGTGCCGGGCCAGGGCGAGCGCCTCCGGGTCGCCGGAGGCCACGTGCTGCTGGAGGCGGCCGACGGCCTGCGCGGGGTCGGTGCCGCGGCGGCGCAGCAGGAGCAGGGCCACGTCGTCGTCGCCGCCGCGCTCCTCGGCGATCTCGATCAGCCGGTCGGCGAGGTCGCGGACGTCCTCGGGCCCCTCGGCGACCTGCTCGATCAGGGCCCGCATGCCCTCCCCGAGGTCGGTGCCGGGCTGCTCGACGAGCCCGTCGGTGCACAGCAGCAGCGTCTCGCCGGGGTCGAGCTCCAGGGTGGACACCGGGTATTCCAGGCTCTGGAACTCGGCGGAGAGACCGAGCGGGAGCCCGCCCTCGACGGGGACCCGGCGGCAGCCGCCGTCGGCGGCGCGGACCAGCGGGTCGATGTGCCCGGCGCGGACCACCTGGAGGACGCCGGTGGCCAGATCGGCCTCGGCGTACAGGCAGGTGGCGAAGCGGTCGGTGTCGAGCTCGTCCAGGAAGACGGAGGCGCGGGCCATCACGGTGGCCGGGGCGTGGCCCTCGGCGGCGTAGGCGCGCAGCACGATGCGGAGCTGGCCCATGACGGCCGCCGCGTGCGTGTCGTGCCCCTGGACGTCGCCGATGACCGCGCCGACCCGGCCGCCGGGCAGCGGGATCAGGTCGTACCAGTCGCCGCCGATGTCCCGGCCCAGGACACCGCCGGCGGTCGGGGAGCGGTAGCGGACGGCGATGTCGGCGCCGCGCACGCTGGGGATGGTGCGCGGCAGCATCGCCTGCTGGAGGCCCTGGGCGAGGTCTTTCTCCTGCTCGTAGAGCATGGCCCGCTGGAGGCTCTGCGCGATGCTGCTGCCGAGGGCGACCAGCACGGCGCGCTCCTCGGCGGAGAAGCCGTGCCGGTCGTTGTAGAGCAGGCCCATGGCGCCGATCGGGCGGGCCTGCGCGATCAGCGGCAGGTAGGCGGCCGAGGTGATGTGCAGGTCGGTGATGTGCGGCCACAGTATCGGGTAGCCCTCGGCGAACTCCTCCGGTGACTCGATGAAGCACGGGCTGAGGGTCCGCACCACCTCGCCCATCGGGTACGGCTCCTCTATCCGGGTGATCCGGGTGCCGGGCACGAAGCTGCCGGCCGGCCCCTCGGCGACCAGCCGGATCCGGCCGGCCTCGACCAGGCCCATCACCAGGCTGGTGGCGCCCAGGTTGGGGATGCCGTGGGTGTCCTTGAGGACGTCGATGACCTCCTGGACGCTGCGGGCGTGCGCGAGGGCGGCGGTGACCGCCTGGACGACCCCGGTCTGCCGGCGCAGCGCCTGCCCCTGGGCGTCCCGCAGGTTCCGCGCCTCGCCGTCCTCCAGCTCCTGGGTGGCGTCCCGGACGATCCCGACGACCCGGCGCGGGCGGCCGGTCTCGTCGCGCCGGATGTAGCCCTGGGTGTGGGTCCAGCGCGGGGTGCCGTCGCGGCGCCGGATGCGGAAGTACGTGCCGTAGTTCTCGCTGCCGTCCTTGATGGCCTGGGACACCACCGCGTCCAGTCTGCTGGACTCCGCGGGGGGTACCCGGGCGGCGAGGGTCTCGGGGCGGCCGTCGTACTCCTCGGGGGTCAGGTCGAACACCTCGTACGCCTGGGCGTCCATGTGGAAGAGGCCGGCGTCGAGGTCCCAGTCGAAGGTGCCCAGGTGGTTGAGCGCCAGGATCGGGTGGTCCGGGTGGGCGGGCCAGTCGTCCGGGAGAGACGGAGCGCGCGCTCCCCGATCAGCCATGGGGCCACCATGCCAGGGGAACCGATAACGGGCAATTCCTCCCTTATTGTCTGCTTCACTCGCTCGGGTTACGCAACCGGGGAGGCGCGGTACACAGGGTGACAGGCCCTGCCGATCCGGGGCCGCACAATGGAGACAGGCAGGAGCGCACGGCCGTGGACTGGTTCACCGCACCCGGGTACTGGCTGAGCCGGCTGGTCTTCCAGCGGGCCCTGGCCGGCGTGTACCTCGTCGGCTTCCTGGCGGCGGCGCTCCAGTTCCGGGCCCTGCTGGGCGAGCGCGGGATGCTGCCGATCCCGCGGTACGTCGCCCGGGTCCCGTTCCGGCGGGCCCCCAGCCTCTTCCACCTGCACTACTCGGACCGCTTCTTCGCGGGCTGTGCCTGGGCGGGCTGCGTGGTGTCGGCCGCGCTGCTCGCGGGAGCGGACGCCGAACTCCCGCTGTGGGCCGGGATGGTGCTGTGGCTGATCCCCTGGGCCCTGTACCTGTCCATCGTGAACGTCGGGCAGACCTGGTACGCGTTCGGCTGGGAGTCGCTGCTCCTGGAGACCGGCTTCCTCGCCGCGTTCCTGGGCAACGACGAGGTGGCCCCGCCGGTCGTGGTGCTCTTCCTGCTGCGCTGGATCCTGTTCCGGGTGGAGTTCGGGGCGGGCCTGATCAAGATGCGCGGGGACGCCTGCTGGCGCAAGCTGACCTGCCTCCACTACCACCACGAGACCCAGCCGATGCCGGGCCCGCTGAGCTGGTTCTTCCACCACCTGCCGGGGCCGGTGCACAAGGCGGAGGTGGCCGCGAACCACGTCACCCAGCTGCTGGTCCCCGTGCTGCTGTTCACCCCGCAGCCGATCGCGACGGCGGCCGCGTCCCTGATGATCCTCACCCAGCTGTGGCTGGTGGTCTCCGGGAACTTCTCCTGGCTGAACTGGATCACCATCGTGCTGGCCCTGTCGGCGCTCCGGCTGCCCACCGACCACACCGGGGCGCCGCCCGCCCCGCTCTGGTACGAGGTGGTCGTGCTCACCGTGGCCGCGCTGCTCCTCTACCTGAGCTACCACCCGGTGGTGAACATGGTCTCCCGCCGCCAGGTCATGAACCGCTCCTTCGACCCGCTCCACCTGGTCAACACCTACGGCGCGTTCGGCAGTGTCAGCCGGATCCGCTACGAGGTGGTGGTCGAGGGCACGCTGGACGGCACCCCGCGCGAGGACTCGGACTGGCGGGAGTACGAGTTCAGGGGCAAGCCGGGCGATCCCCGGCACTGGCCACGCCAGTTCGCGCCCTACCACCTCCGCCTGGACTGGCTGATGTGGTTCGCCGCGCTCTCCCCCGCGTACGCCGGCGACTGGTTCGGCGGCCTGGTGGAACGCCTCCTGGAGAACGACCGGGACACGCTGCGGCTGCTGCGCCGCTCCCCCTTCCCGCCCGACGAGCCCCCGCGCTTCGTCCGCGCCCGCATCTTCCGCTACCGCTACACCAGTTGGCGGGAGCTTCGGGAGACGGGCGCGTGCTGGGAGCGGACCTACGTACGGGAGTTCCTGCCGCCGACGCGGCTGGCGGGGGCCGCTCAGAGGCCGTAGACGCGGGTGGCGGTGGTCTCGAAGACGGCGGTGCGGTCGGCCGGGGCGATCAACTCCGTTGCCGCGTCGAAGACTTCGCCGTACGTCCCGGCCAGGACGCACACCGGCCAGTCCGAGCCGAACATCAGGCGGTCCGGGCCGAAGGCGTCCAGGACCGTCTCGGCGTACGGGCGCAGGTCGTCGACGGTCCAGGAGGCGGCGTCGGCCTCCGTGACCATGCCGGAGAGCTTGCACACGGTGTTGGGCAGGGCGGCGAGGGCGCGGACGGCGGTGGCCCAGGGTTCGAGGGTGCCGTCGGCGATGGGGGGTTTGCCCAGGTGGTCCAGGACGAAGGTGAGTTGCGGGTGGGTCTCCGCGGCCTTGGCGGCGGCCGGGAGCTGGTGGGCCTGGACGATCAGGTCGTAGACCAGGCCCGCGTCCGCGAGCGCGGCCAGGCCGCGGCCGACGTCCGGGCGCAGCAGCCACTCCGGGTCGGGTTCGCCCTGGACCTGGTGGCGGATGCCCTTCAGGTAGGAGCCGCCGGGGAGTGCGCGCAGGCGGGCGAGTTCCTCGGTGACGTCCGGGCGGGTCAGGTCGGTCCAGCCGACCACCCCGGCGACCAGGTCGTGGGTGTCGGCGAGGGCGAGGAACTCGGGGGTCTCCTCGGGGACGGTGATCGTCTGGACCAGGACCGTGCCGGTAACCCCGGCCGCGGCCGCCTCGGGTTCGAGGTCCTCGACGGTGAAGTTCCGCCTGAGCGGCTGGAGTTCGGGTCCGGCGATCCAGTCCTGGTCGCGTACCGAGAGGTCCCAGACGTGGTGGTGGGCATCGACGGTCATGGCAGCTCCCATACGACGGGCAGACCGGCCTCCGAGCCCGCCTCGGAGTAGTCGTGGACGCCGTCGAGAAGCTCGGCCATCCGGGCCTGCCAGGCCACGTTGACCGGGAGCTTCTCCAGTTCGGCGAGGAGGTGACCGTAGTCCGCGCAGTCGAGGACGTGGAAGAGGTCGGTGCCGCTGCGCCAGATGGTCCAGGAGGTGGCGCCGGCCGCGCGGATGGCGTCGGTGAGTTCGGCGGGGACCTCGCGGTGGGCGGCCTCGTACGCGGGGATGCGGTCGGCGTGCACCTTGGTGTGCAGGGCGACTCTCATGACGGGTCCTCCGTGGGCACGGGGACGTCGGCGGGCAGCAGGCCGGTGGCGTGCAGCTCCTGCCAGAAGGCGGCGGGGACGTGGGTGGCGAACTGCCTGGCCCCGTCCTCGATCTCCGCCGCGGAACGGGCCCCGACCAGGACGCTCGCCACGGCCGGGTGGGCCGCGCAGAAGGCGAGGGCGGCGGCGCGCAGGGTGGTGCCGTGCTGCTCGGCGAGTTCCTTCAGACGCAGGGCACGGGACAGCAACTCGCCCGACACCTGGGCGTAGTTGTAGGTGGCGTCCGGCTTCGGGTCGGCCAGCAGGCCGGAGTTGAAGGCCCCGCCGATCACCACCGAGGTGCCGCGTTCCTCGGCCGCCGGGAGGAGGTCGGCGAGGGCGCTCTGGTCGAGGAGGGTGTAGCGGCCCGCGCACAGCACCACGTCGATGTCGGTGTCCCGGACGAACCGGGTGAGCATGGCCGTCTGGTTCATGCCGGCGCCGATCGCGCCCACGATCCCCTCGGCGCGGAGCTTCTCCAGGGCCGGGTAGCCCTCGCGGAAGGCCTCTTCGGCGTGTTCGTCGGGGTCGTGCAGGTAGACGACGTCGATCCGGTCGAGGCCGAGCCGCTCCAGGCTCCCCTCCAGGGTGCGGCGGATACCGTCGTCGGTGAAGTCCCAGACCCGGCGCAGCGTGTCGGGCACGGCGAAGCCGTTGGCGAGGTCGTCACCGTCGCCGGGCCCGGGCTCCAGCCGGCGGCCGACCTTGGTGGAGAGGGTGTACGCGTCCCGGTCGTACGGGCTCAGGGCCTCGCCCAGCCGCCGCTCCGACAGCCCCAGGCCGTAGTGCGGAGCGGTGTCGAAGTAGCGGATGCCCTGCTGCCAGGCGGCGGTGACGGTGTCGTGCGCCTGCTGGTCGGGGATTTCGGTGTAGAGGTTGCCGATCACGGCGGCGCCGAGGCCCAGCGGGCCGACCTGGACGCCGCTGCGGCCGAGGGCGTTCACTGGCCCACCGGGCGCAGCCTGAGGCCCTGCATGCCGCCATCGACGGCGAGGGAGGTGCCGGTGGTGGCGCCGGACAGCGGGCTGGCGAGGTAGGCGATGGCGCCGGCGACCTCGGCGGCGGAGACCAGACGCCCGGCGGGCTGGCGGGCCTCCAGGGCGGCGCGTTCGGCGGCCGGGTCGGACGCCCTGTCGAGGAGCCGGCCGATCCACGGGGTGTCCGCCGTGCCGGGGTTGACGCAGTTGACCCGGATGCCCTCGCGGACGTGGTCGGCGGCCATGGCCAGGGTGAGCGAGTACACGGCGCCCTTGGTGGCGCTGTACAGGGCGCGCTGCGGCAGGCCCGCGGTGGCGGCGATGGAGCAGGTGTTGACGATCGCCGCGTGCTCCGAGCGGCGCAGGTGCGGCAGGGCGGCGCGAGCGGCGCGGACCATGCCGAGGACGTTGACGTCGAAGACCCGGCGCCATTCGTCGTCGTCGTTGTCCTCGACCGTGCCCTGGGCGCCGATGCCGGCGTTGTTGACAAGCACGTCGAGGCCGCCGAGCGCTTCCACGGCGCTCGTCACGGCCGTCCGCACGGACGCGTCGTCGGTGACGTCTGCCTGGAACCCCAGCAGCGGCTTCTCGACGGAGGACGGGTCGAGGTCGAGGACGGCGACCTGCGCGCCGCGCTCGGCGAGGAGGTCGGCCGTGGCCCTGCCGATCCCGGAGGCCCCTCCGGTGACCAGGGCCTTCAGCCCCTCGAAGTCGGTCATGCCGCCTGTCCCTTCTGCGTTTCCGGATCGGCGGCCCAGAAGGTGCCGCCCGGATAGGTGTACTCCGCGACGGACTCCGGTCGCATGGCGGCCGAGTAGCCCGGTGCGGTGGGTGCCGTGTAGTGACCTTCGCGGATCACCACCGGATCGAGGAAGTGGTCGTGCAGATGATCGACGTACTCGATCACCCGGTCCTCGGTGGTGCCGGAGACGGCCAGGTAGTCGAACATCGAGAGGTGCTGGACGAGTTCGCACAGTCCGACGCCGCCCGCGTGCGGGCAGACCGGGACACCGAACTTGGCCGCGAGCAGCAGGATGGCGAGGTTCTCGTTGACGCCGGCGACCCGGACCGCGTCGATCTGGACGACGTCGATGGCACCCGCCTGGAGCAGCTGCTTGAAGATGATCCGGTTCTGGACGTGCTCGCCGGTGGCGACCTTGACCGGGGCGACCGCCCGGCGGATCGCCGCGTGGCCGAGGATGTCGTCCGGACTGGTGGGCTCCTCGATCCAGTACGGGTCGAACTCGGCGAGGGCCTTGGTCCAGCGGATCGCCTCGTCGACGTTCCAGCGCTGGTTGGCGTCGACGGCCATCCGGATGTCCGGGCCGACGACCCGGCGGGCGACCCGGCAGCGCCGGATGTCGTCCTCGATGTCGGCGCCCACCTTCAGCTTGATCTGCTTGAAGCCGTCGGCGACCGCCTGGGCGGCGAGCCGGGTGAGCTTCTCGTCGTCGTAGCCGAGCCAGCCGGCGGAGGTGGTGTAGGCGGGGAAGCCGCGCTCCAGGAGCCGGGCCCGGCGTTCGTCCGCGCCCTCGCGGCCCCGGCGCAGGATGGCCAGGGCCTCCTCGGGGGTGAGGGCGTCGGTGAGGTAGCGGAAGTCGATCTGGCTGACGATCCACTCGGGTTCGGCGTCGGCGAGCAGCTGCCACAGGGGTTTTCCGGCGCGGCGGGCGGCGAGGTCCCAGACGGCGTTGGTCACCGCGCCGATCGCCATGTGCATCACGCCCTTCTCGGGGCCGAGCCAGCGCAGCTGGCTGTCGCCGATCAGGTCCCGGTAGAGGGATCCGGGGTCGTCGCAGATCTCGTCGACCGCGCGGCCGAGCACATGGTTCCGCAACGCGTCGATCGCGGAGACCTGGACGTCGTTGCCCCGCCCGATGGTGAACGTGAACCCGTGCCCCGCGTGCCCGTCGCCCGCGTCGGTGCGCAGCACCACGTAGGCCGCCGAGTAGTCGGGGTCCGGGTTCATCGCGTCGGAGCCGTCGAGCTCGCGCGAGGTGGGGAAGCGGATGTCGTAGGTCTCGAGCGCGATGACGCGACTGGAGGGGCCGGGGCTCGGGGACACGGATTGCCTTTCCGTCGGGGGATTTCGGACGCGGACCGGTCAGTCCTGGGCCCGTCCCGTGGTGACACGGGCGATCATGAGGGCGACGAGGATGATGCCGCCGTAGATGGCCTGGATCCAGAACGACGGCACCTGCGCCAGGGTGAGCAGGTTCTGTACGACCCCCAGAAGGAGTACGCCGGTCAGGGCGCCGAACATGGTGCCCTTGCCGCCGTCCAGGCTGATGCCGCCGATCACCGCCGCGGCGAAGACCGTGAAGATCATGTTGTTGCCCTGGTTGGCGCTGATCGCGCCCACGTACCCGGTCTGCATGATCCCGCCGACGGAGGCGAGGACCCCGGCCACCACGAACACCCCGAGCATCACCCGGTCGACGCGGATGCCGGCGGCGCGGGCCGCGTCGGCGTTGCCGCCGATGGCGTAGAGGGCGCGGCCGACCCGGTGGTACTTCAGCACAAGGCCGGTGACCGCGAAGGCGACCGCGGCCAGCCACACCGACATGGGGACGCTGAGGAACGTGGAGGTGGCCAGGGTGAAGAAGCTGTCGGGCATCCCGAACAGGGTCTTGCCCTTGGTGGCGCCGACCAGCACACCGCGCAGCACGATCAGCATCGCGAGCGTCACGATGAACGCGTTGAGCTTGAACTTGACGACCAGGATCCCGTTGAAGGCGCCGACCGCCGCGCCGACGACCAGGATCGCCACCATGGCGAGGGCGGCGGGGAACTCGGTGCCCCAGCCGGACTCGGCCGACGGCAGGACGAGCAGGGCGCCGACGGCGGGGGCGATGCCGACGACCGACTCCAGGGAGAGGTCGAACTTGCCGGTGATCAGGACCAGCGACTCAGCGAGCACCACCATCGCGAGCGCGGCGGAGGCGCCGAGGATGGAGATCAGGTTGCGCTCGGTGAGGAACGAGTCGTTGACCACCGCGCCCAGCACCATGAGCAGCAACAGGGCCGGGACGAGGGCGAGTTCACGGGCCCGGCGCAGCAGGACGGTACGGGCCGCGCGCGGGTCCGGGGAGCGCACCGGGGTGAGCGGCGGGGCCTTGGTCTCAGCCATGGTTCACTCCTTCGGGCATGGAGTCCACTCCTTCTATGGAGGCGATCAGCTCGTGGTCGTGCCAGCCGGCCGGGTGCTCGGCGACGATCCGGCCGTGGAAGAGGACGAGGACGCGGTCGCAGCGGCGCAGGTCGTCCAGTTCGTCGGAGACGACCAGCACGGCGGTGCCGTCCTCACGGGCGCTGTCCACGCGGGCCAGCAGCGATTCCTTGGACTTCACGTCGACGCCCGCGGTGGGGTTGACCAGGACCAGCAGCCGGGGGTCGGAGGCGAGCGCGCGGGCCATCACGACCTTCTGCGCGTTGCCGCCGGACAGGTCGGAGACGGGCTGGTCGGGGCCCTCGGCGTGGATGTCGAGGCGTTCGATCAGGCCGGTGGCGAAGCCGCGCTTGCGGTCGGTGCCGACGAACCCGCCGCGGCCGAGCCGGTCAAGGACGGTCATGGTGGCGTTGTCGCCGATGCTCATGCCGGGGACCAGGCCCTGGTCGTGCCGGTCCCGGGGCACGAAGCCGACACCGGCCTTCAGCGCGGCGTGCACATCACCGAACGGGAGCTTCCCGTCGGCCAGTCGAGCCGAGCCACCGGTCGGGGTGCGCAGGCCGGCGATGGTCTCGGCGAGTTCGATCTTGCCGCTGCCGCTGGTGCCGGCGAGGCCGACGACCTCGCCGCCGCGGACGGTGAGGTCGATCCCGTCGTACGACTCGGAGGTGAGCCCGCTGGTGCTGAGGACGACGGGCGCCTCGGCGGCCACCGCGTCCCGTGCCGCCTGTTCCTGCCGGGTCACGGCCTCCCCCGCCATCGCCTCCACCAGGGCGGCCCTGGGCAGGTCGGCGACGGGGGCGGTGGTGATCCAGCGGGCGTCGCGGAGCACGGTGACGGTCTGGCAGACCTCGTAGACCTCCTGGAGGTGGTGCGAGATGAACAGGAAGGTCACGCCCGAGTCCTGGAGCGCCCGCATCCGGCCGAACAGCCGCTCGATCTCCCGGTTGTCGAGCTGGGCGGTCGGTTCGTCGAGCACGATGAACCGGGCGCCGAAGCTCAACGCCCGGGCGATCTCGACCATTTGGCGGTCCTCGACCTTGAGGTCGGCGGTGCGCGCCTCGGGGTCGACGCGGACGTCCCAGGTGTCGAGGAGCGCGGCTGCCTCGCCGCGCAGCCGGCGCCAGCTGATGAAACCCCGGTGCAGGGGCTGCCGGTTGATGAACAGGTTCTCGGCGACCGTCAGCTCCGGTACGACCGTGGGCTTCTGGTAGACGCAGGCGACCTTGCGCCGCCAGGCGTCCCGGTCGGCGAGCGGGGGCGCGGGTTCGCCGTCGAAGCGGACCGTGCCCTCGTCCGGGGCCTGGAGGCCGGTGAGGACGTTGACCAGGGTGGACTTGCCGGCGCCGTTGCGGCCGACGAGGGCGTGGGACTCGCCGGGCAGGACGGTGAGCCGGCCGTCGGCGAGGGCGACGGTGGGGCCGTACCGCTTGACGATGTCCCGGGCCTCAACTAGTGGCGTGATCATTTGACCGTGTTGCCCCACAGCTTCGGGTCGTCCACGTTGTCCTTGGTGACCAGGGGTGCCGGGAGCTGGTCCTCCAGGATGCCGCTCGCCAGCTTGACGATCGTGGAGTCGTGGTCGGTCGGACCGGGCTTGAAGGTCTTCCCCTCCATCGCCGCCTTGATGTAGTACATGCCGTACTTGGCGTAGGCGTCGGCGGGCTGGGAGACGGTGGCGTCGATCTGGCCCTTGCGGATGGCGTCGTACTCCTGCGGGATGCCGTCGTTGGAGACGATCACTATGTGCCCGCTCTGCCCGGCGGTCTTGAGCATGCCCTTGGACTTGAGGGTCTGCAGGGTCGGGGCGAGGTAGACGCCGCCGGCCTGCATGTAGATGCCCTTGATGTCGGGGTTGGCGTTGAGCAGGGTGCTCAGCTGGGAGGCGGCCGTGTCGGACTCCCACTTGGCGGGGATCTCCAGGACCTTGAGCTTGGGGTACTTCTTCTTCACGCAGGTACGGAACGCCTCGGAGCGGTCCCGGCCGTTGACCGAGGCCAGATCGCCCATGATCTGCACGACCTTGCCGCTGGTGACGTGCTGGCCGAGGTAGTCGCAGGCCTTGGTGCCGTAGGCGACGTTGTCGGCGCGCACCACCATGGCGACCTTGCCCTTGTCGGGCGCCACGTCCACGGCGACGACCGGCACACCCTTGCGCTCGGCCTGGTCCAGGCCCGCCTCGATGGCGGCGCTGTCGAGCGGCGCGACGACGAGCCCCTTCACGCCCTGGTTGAGCTCGTTGTTGATGTCGGTGATCTGCTGCGAGGGGTCGCTGTTGGAGTTGACCGTCTTCAGCGCGTCCACGCCCTCGGACTTCGCCATCTTGGGCACGTAGTCGTTGTACGACTGCCAGAACGGCGAGGTCAGCAGGGGCAGGATCACCCCGACCTTGCCGGTGCCGCCGCCTCCGGCGCTGCCGCTGCCGGTGTCCTTGGTGCTGCCGCATGCCGTGAGCACGAGGGCGCCGCACGCGGCCACGGCCGCCGTACGCACCGCCCACGCGTTCACTCGCCTGTTGTGCCGTCCGTTCCGCGCCGTCCAGCCGGCCATCTGTCAGCTCCTCATCGAGCGTGATCGAGCAGTTGTCCGCATACTTATCAGACCACTCAGCGATTTCAACACCCCGCGGACGCGATTTTCCCGTCGAACGAGCCATAGTGGTCCGACCACATCACTGACTAGACTTCGGCGCACCGGCGACAGGAGGAGCAGTGTGGACGAGACGGTCCCGCAGAAGGGCACGGTGACGCAGCGCGCCATCGAGCGCATCAAGGCGATGATCGCGGAGGGCCGCCTGGAGCCGGGCCAGCGGCTGCCGACGGAACGGGATCTCGCCGCCCAGCTGGGCATGTCCCGCAGCTCCATGCGCGAGGCGATCCGCGCGCTCACGGTCCTGGGCGTCCTGGAGGCCCGGCACGGCTCGGGCATCTATGTCACCCAGCTGGAGGCGGGCGACCTGCTGGAGACGTTCGGTGTGGTCGCCGATCTGTCACGCGGGCCGCAGCTGGTGGAGCTGCTGGAGGTGCGGCGGGTCCTGGAGTCGACGGCGACGGCACTGGCCGCGGCGCGGATCACGGCCGACCAGCTGGCGGAGGTGGAGAAGCACCTGACGGCCATGAACGCGACGGAGGATCCCGAGGAGATCCTCGCGCACGACCTCGCCTTTCACCGGGTGATCGCGGGCGCCGCGGGGAACGACACGATGGCCGCGATCCTGGAGGGGCTGTCGTCGCGGACCTTCCGGGCCCGGGTGTGGCGGGGGTACGAGGAGGAGGGTGCGTTCGCTCGGACGCGCCGCGAGCACGCCGCCATCCACCGGGCGCTGGTGGCCCGGGATCCGGAGGCGGCGCGTGCGGCGGCGGCCGCGCATGTGGGTGAGGTGGAGGAGTGGCTGCGCGCACAGTTGGCCGGGTAGGCCGATGCTTTCGACTGCGGGTGCGTTGTGGCTGGTCGCGCCCACACGGCGGAGCCGCAAATGGATACAGCCCGCGCCCCTGACGGGGCGCTCAGGCTCGCCGGAGTCGCAGAGTCACCAGCTCGAACGGGCGCAGGCGCAGTCCGACACTGTTGCCGACGTGCTCCGGCGCGTCGGCCGACGGACGCTCCAAGAGGTCCGTCGCCGTGACGCCCCCGACGTCGAAGCCCGCCGTCAGCGTCGCGCGGGCCCGGCCGCCGTGGGCCTCGTGCAAACGGACCACCACATCGCCGCTGCCGTCGTCCGCAAGCTTCACCGCCGTGATCACCACCGCGTCGTTGTCGACCGTGACCAGCGGGGCGACATCGCTCGCGCCCGTCACCCGGCGCTCGGGCAGGTTGATCCGCCAGCCCTCGCGTACCGCGTCGCCGATCCCCGCGCCCGGCACCAGCGCGTGCCGGAAGCGGTGGATGCCCTGGTCGGTCTCGGGGTCCGGGAAGCGGGGCGCCCGCAGCAGCGAGACCCGGACCGTGGTCGTCGTACCCCGGTCGCCGTCCGTGCGGACGCTGCGCGTCACGTCGTGGCCGTACGTCGAGTCGTTGACGACCGCCACGCCCCAGCCCGGTTCGCCCAGTTGGACGAAGCGGTGGTTGCAGGCCTCGAACTTGGCCCACTCCCATGAGGTGTTGGTGTGGGTCGGGCGGTGGAAGTGCCCGAACTGGGTCTCGGACGCGTACCGCTCGGCGTGCAGGTCAAGGGGGAAGGCCAGCTTCAGGAACTTCTCCGTCTCGTGCCAGTCGACCTCCGTCTCGATGAGCAGCCGGCGTTCGCCCGGCGGCAGCGACAGCACCTGGGTGACGCGGGAGGAGCCGAAGGACCGTACGATCCGGACGGACCGGCCGTCCTCGCCGGAGGCCAGCTCGTCGGTGTCCGTGAGGTCGGTGACCGCGTTGCGGTAGAAGGCGTCGACGTCCCAGGCGTCCCACATGTTGGGGAAGTCCGGGTGGAGCTGGAGCAGGTTGGCGGCCGTGCCGGGGGCGATGGTCTCGCGGTCGGCGGCCGGGTCGTAGGCGGACACGACAAGGCCGCGGGCGTCGATCCCGATGCGCAGGAGGCCGTTGTCGAGGACGTATCCGCCCTCGGGCCGCTCCGAGACCGTCACCTCCCCGGACGGCTGCTCCGGCCCCGCGCCCCCGGCGGGGACGCCACCCCGGCTGTGCGGTGCCGCGTTGAAGAACAGCGTCCGGTCGCCGTCGCCCGCCAGCGCGCGCTGGGCGGCGTCGATGATCCCGTCGAGTTCGGCGGCGACCCGCTGGTACGTGGCCCGGGCCTCCCGGTGCACCCAGGCGATCGACGAGCCCGGCAGGATGTCGTGGAACTGGTGGAGCAGGACCGTCTTCCAGATGCGGTCCAACTCCTCGTAGGGATAGCGGAATCCGGCGCGCACGGCAGCGGTCGCCGCCCACAGCTCGGCCTCCCTCAGGAGGTGTTCGCTGCGCCGGTTGCCCTGTTTGGTCTTCGCCTGGCTGGTGAGGGTGGCGCGGTGGAGTTCGAGGTAGAGCTCGCCGACCCAGACCGGCGGGTCCGGGTATTCGGCCTGCGCCTTCGCGAAGAACTCCCGCGGGGTTTCCCAGACGACCGTCGGCGAGCCTTCCAGGTCCCGTACCCGGGCCGCCTTGGCGACCATCTCGCGGGTCGTGCCGCCACCCCCGTCACCCCAGCCGGTGGGTGCGAGGGAGTGCCGGGCGCGGCCCTTGTCCTTGAAGTTGCGGGCCGCGTGGGCGAGTTCGCTGCCCTTCATGGAGCAGTTGTAGGTGTCGACCGGCGGGAAGTGCGTGAAGATCCGGGTGCCGTCGATGCCCTCCCACCAGAAGGTGTGGTGCGGGAACCTGTTCGTCTGGGACCAGGAGATCTTCTGGGTCAGGAGCCGTGTCGAGCCCGCCGCCCTGATGATCTGCGGGAGCCCGGCGGCGAAGCCGAAGGTGTCGGGCAGCCAGGCCTCGTCGTTCTCGATGCCGAACTCGTCCAGGAAGAACCGCTTGCCGTGCACGAACTGACGGGCCATCGCCTCCGAGCCCGGCATGTTGGTGTCGGACTCCACCCACATCCCACCCGCCGGCACGAACCGCCCGTCCGCGACCGCCTTCTTCACCCGCGCCCACACCTCGGGCCGGTGCTCCTTCACCCACGCCCACTGCTGGGCCTGGGACATGGCGAACACGAAGTCGGGCTCGTCCTCGATGAGGGCGGTCATGTTGGCGGTGGTGCGGGCGACCTTGCGGACGGTCTCGCGCAGCGGCCACAGCCACGCCGAGTCGATGTGGGCGTGCCCGACCGCGCTGATCCGGTGCGCGGAGGGCGCGGCGGGGACGGCGAGGACCTCGGCGAGACACGCACGCGCCCGTTCCGCCGTGCCGTTCACGTCCTGGAGGTCGACGGCGTCCAGGGCCCGCTCGACCGCGCGCAGGATCTCGTACCGGCGCTGGGCGTCGGCCGGCAGCTCGGCCATCAGCTCGCCGAGCACCTCCAGGTCGATGACGAGCTGCCACACGGTCTCGTCGAGGACGGCGAGGTCCATCCGGGTGAGCGTGTACTGCGGTTCCTGCCCGGCGGTGTCCTTGTCGCCGAGCCAGGTGGGCCGGAAGGGGTGGTAGTCGAGGATGACCGGGTTGGAGGCGGCCTCGACGTGCAGCCGTACCTCCTCGCCGCCGGCCACCGGGGCGCCGACCCGCACCCACTGGTTGCGCGGGTTGAGGCCCTTCACGGGGGTGCCGTCGGGCCGGTAGACCAGGCCCTCGCACTGGAAGCCGGGCATGTTCTCGTCGAACCCGAGGTCCAGGAGGGCCTCCACGGTCCGCCCTGCCCACTCCTCGGGGACGGTCCCGGTCACCCGGAACCAGCTGGTGCCCCACGGAGCACCCCACCGGGCGCCCACGGCGATCGGCTCGGGCTCTGCCGCGAGTCCCTCGGCGACCGGCACGGGCTCGCCGGGCGCGTGCCAGACCGCGACGTCGAGCGGTACGGACTCGGGGTACACGGCGGGGCGGATGCGCTCGTCGAGGACGCGCCGGAGGCGGGCTTCGACCAGGCTGCGGTCGTCATGCATGTGGGGTGCTCCGTTTGTTGGTTACCGGTTACCAGGTGTGCGTGACGGTGACGGGGTCCGACGAGGTGTACAGCTCCCCTACCGCGCGCACTTCGAACCGTGCCGTCGTCTCTCCCTGCTCCGGCTGGAGGCCGGTCAGGAAACAGGCCCGCTGGCCGGTGGCGCCGAGGAAGCGCCGGGTGCCGTCGGGCAGCAGCCGGTGCAGGGTGTACTGCCGCACGCCACCCGGCGCGGCGTCCCAGACGAGCCGCAGGCTGCCGCCGTCGGCCCCGGTGATCTGCGCGGCGGCGGGAGCGGCGGGGGTGCTCGGCTCCTCCCGTACGGCGATGCCGCCGAGCCGCCACTGGACGGGCCCCTCGGTCGCGGTGAGGCGGACACCGAGGGCGTGGACGGTGCCGGAGAGACCGGTCAGCGGGACGGTCGCGGTCGTCCAGCCGTCACCGCCGGAGTCCACCGGCAGGTAGCTGTACGGCGGCGCCGCACCGGCGCTGCCCGGTTCGGCGGTGGCGACGGCGAGTTCGACGTCCACGCTTCCTGCGTCGGTCCGGTACGTCAGCTCGACGACCGTCCGGTCCGTGATCGGGAGCTGGGTCGCGTAGAGGTCCAGGACCGCGGGCTGGTCCAGTGCGCCGTTGACCAGCACGCTGCTGCCGCCCCGCCAGGCGGCCGCGAAGTCGAAGGTCACGGCCGGTCCGGTGCCCGTCGTGCGGACCGCCCACCGCCGCGAGGGCAGCCGGTCCTGCAGGCCGAGGTGATTCCAGGGCGCGTCCGAGGCGACCTCGCCGTCCTCGTACCAGCGCAGCCCGTGCCCCGTGTTGAAGACGCTGGCGAACGGCACCGCCGACACCGTCGACCGGTCCGCCACCGAGACCGCCGGCGCCCGCCAGGGATCCGTGCTGTCGGGCCGGGACGGGTCCAGTGACCGTCCGGTCCAGAACCGGTCGTCGGCGGCGTGGAAGTCGCCGGGGGTGCGGCTCGCGGGCAGGTGGTTGCGGGTCCACTCGGGCCGGTAGAAGCCGACGGACGTGACGTGCGCCGAGCCGCCGGGCACCATCGCGTCCCAGTTCACGGAGGTGTTGGAGCCGTTGGACTCTACATCGACCCCGGCCCACAAGTCGTAGCGGCTGCGCCCGAGTTGCACCGCATTCGTGCCCGACGCGGCGAGCGTCGAGGCGCTCCACCGGAAGTCCACGAACATGTCGTCGGCGGCCTGGAAGAACGACTGGTTCTGGCTGTTCAGCGCGCCCTGCCAGCTGACCGTGCCGTTGACGGTCATCGCGTCGTACCAGGTGACCCGCTGTCCCCGGGCCGTCGCGAGGGACTTGAGTTCGGTGACGAAGCCGAGCATGGCGGTGCCGAGGGCGGTGTTGCCGCCGCTGGTCTCGGCGTTCACGAACCAGCCGTCGAAGCCGTAGGCGGCGGCCAGGGCGACGAGCTGGGCCGCAAGGGGGTAGTGCCCGGTGGTGTCCGTCTGGACCAGGTCGCGGGTCCACTGGAGCTGGCCGCCGTAGGCGGTGGGCGGCAGGAAGATGTTGCCGAGGACGGGCACGCCGTGCCGGTGGGCCGCGTCGACGATCGGCGCGTTCGGGGCGAGGATCAGCCCCTCTCCGGCCGAGCCGCCCCAGAAGACCAGCTCGTCGAGGTACGCCCAGTGGGTGAGGGCGTAGTAGTCGGCGGTGGCCGAGCCCTGGGAGGGGTTGCTGGAGGTCGGTCCGAAGGACACCAGCGACTGGATGCGGGCCTGCCCGGAGCGGGCGGTGGTGTTGGCGGGGGTCGGGGTGAAGCGGGCGGCGAGCGGCACGGAGGCGGCGTTGAAGGCGAGGTCGGTGTCGCCGGCCGCCGTCCAGGCCTTCAGGCTGCGCCAGGTGATGCCGGTGCCCGGGCTGCCGGAGGGGAACGAGTCCGGGTAGAAGTAGGACGCGTACGGCGGGGCGGCCGTGGTGGCGGCAGCGGTGGCCTTCGGGGTGGCCTTCGGGGTGGCGGCCGTGGCGGGGGTGGGCAGGAACGCGGCCGCGGTGGCGGCGACGAGGACGGTGCGTCTGCTGGGGTTCACGAGCGGGTGCCTCCTTGTGGGGTGGGGAGAACCTGTTCGGGGCTGACGACTTCGGTGATGCCGCGCGCGGTGAGATGGTCCCGGTCGGCGGCACGGCTGTCGAGGACGGTGGTGGGCCGGGCGCCGTCGGCGGCGAGCCGGAAGTACGCGTCGAAGACGGGGCCGCCGGGCGCGCATCGGGAGCGCAGGGCCGGCTCGGAGGGCACGACGAGTGCCGTGCCGCGCGTCGTCGCCGCTCCGGACTCGGCCGCCGCGAGGACGTGGGCGATGTCCTTGGGCTTGCGGTCGTTGGTCAACAGGCCGAGCCCGTATTCGAGTTCGGGGAAGTCGGCGAGGCTCCGGCTGACGTCGTGGGAGCACCACCAGGTGATGCCCCACAGGTCGGGGCAGTCCAGTGCGGCGGTGATCGTCGCCTCGGCGAAGGCGGCCGCGTGCTCGGCGGGGATCAGCGGCGCGGGGGCACCGACCTCCTGGAGCCAGACGGGCCGGTGTGCGTCCTCGGCCCAGGCCTTGCTCAGCTCCACCAGGTACGCGGCGTGCTGCTCGGTCTGCGGGGCGGTGCGGCCGTGCCGCTGGGCGGTGCCGTTGAACACCCAGGAGTGCACGGCGGTGACGTCGCCGAGGCGGGCCGAGTGGGCGGGGGTGAAGGGCTGGTCGTCCTGGTACCAGGCCGCGTCGTAGGAGGCGTGCAGGTGCAGCCGGCCGGGGGCGGCCTCGGCGCAGGCGGCCAGCAGCCGTCCGAGCCACTGTTCCGCCTCCGCCGCGCTGATCCGGTCCGGATCGGGGTGCGGTCCCGCGGCGAACTGGTTGACCTCGTTGCCGATGGTCATCCCGATGAAGTTGGGCCGGTCCGCGAGGGCCGCGGCGAGGGTGCGCAGATAGGCGGCCTCGCCCTCGACGACCTGCGGGTCGGTGAAGAGGTTGCGCCGGTGCCAGGTGCGGGTCCAGGCGGGCAGGAAGTCGAAGCTGCTCAGGTGCCCCTGCAGACCGTCGACGTTGACGTCCAGGCCGCGTTCGGCGGCCGCGTCGGCGAGGGCGAGGAGCTGCTCGACGGCGCGGGGGCGGATCAGGGTGCGGTCGGGCTGGAAGTAGGGCCACAGCGGGAAGACCCGGATGTGGTCCAGGCCGAGTGCGGCGATCGAGTCGAGGTCGGCCCGTACTGAGTCCAGGTCGAAGTCGAGCCAGTGGTGGAACCACCCTTCGCTCGGGGTGTAGTTGACGCCGAAGCGCACGGCCTCAGGCATGCGGTCTCCTTGCGGGAACGGGGTGTTCAGCCTTTGACGGCGCCTTCGCCGACCCCGCGGAAGAAGTACCGCTGCAGGCAGGCGAACAGGGCGATGAGCGGGGCCACGGCGATCACGGTGCCGGCGGCGACGAGCCGTTCGTCGTTGGCGAAGGTGCCGTGCAGGTAGTTGAGGCCGATGGTGAGCGTGAACCTGGAGGGGTCGCTGAGCACGATGAGCGGCCACAGGAAGTCGTCCCAGGCACCCATGAAGGCGAAGATCGCGACGACGGCGAGGGTGCCCCGCACCGACGGCAGGGCGATCCGCAGGAACCGCTGCCAGGCGTTGGCCCCGTCGACGTAGGCCGCCTCCTCGATCTCGTAGGGCAGGTTGAGGAAGGCGTTGCGCATCAGCAGCACGTTCATGGCGCCGATCGAGCCGGGCAGGACGACGCCGATCAGGGTGTTGTTCAGGCCGAGTTCGCGCATGGTGGTGAACTGGGCGATGATGATGCCCTCCACCGGCACCAGCATCGCGAGGATGAACACGAGGGTGGCGATCCGGCGGCCGCGGTAGCGCAGCCGGGCCAGGGCATAGCCGGCGAGTGCCGATCCGACGCAGTTGGTGACGACGCTCGCGCCCGCGACCTTCAGGGAGTTGAGGGCGTAGTCCCAGACGGGGATGGTGTCGGCGACCCGCCGGTAGTTGTGCAGGGTGGGGTGTTGCGGCAGGAAGCTGGGCGGCGAGCTGAAGATGTCCTCGGTCGGGCCCTTGAGCGAGGTGGACAGCTGCCACAGGAACGGGCCGACGGTGACCGCGAGGACGAGCAGCAACAGGGCGTAGCGCAGGACCAGTTCGCCGATCCGGATGCGGCGCCCGTGCTCGTCGGTGACCCGGGGCTTCTTGGCGGCGCGCACGGGTGGAGCAGTGCTCATGGGCGTTCCCTGCGGTCGGCGCGCAGCACGAGGAGCATCAGCGCGACGGTGACGACGAAGACGACGACGGAGAGCGCCGAGGCGTAGCCGACGCGGCCGGTGAGACCGGTGCCGGTCTGCTGGACGAGCATCACGAGGGTGGTGTCCTCGCCGGCCGGACCGCCGTCCGGGCCTGCCAGCAGGTAGACCTCGGAGAACGTCTTGAAGGCGGCGACCGAGGACAGCGCGGCGACCAGGACCATCGTGGAGCGCACGGCGGGCACGGTGACGGTGAGGAAGCGGCGGACCGCCCCCGCGCCGTCCACGGCTGCGGCCTCGTGCAGCTCGCGCGGCACGTTGGCGAGCGCCGCCAGATAGATGATCATGTAGTAGCCGAGGCCCTTCCACACCGTGACCGCCATCGCGCTCAGCAGGAGCAGCCACTGGTCGCTGAGGAAGCCGACCCGGCCGATTCCGATGCTCTCCAGCAGGGAGTTGACCAGGCCGCGTTCGTCGAGCAGCCACACCCAGATGAGCCCGACCACGACGATCGAGGCGACGACGGGGGTGTAGAAGGCGGACCGGAAGAAGGCGATTCCGGGGATGTTCTTCTGCACCAGCAGGGCGAGCAGCAGCGGCAGGACGACGAGGGCGGGCACCACCCCGGCGATGTACAGCGTGCTGTTGCGCAGGCCGGTCCAGAACATGTCGTCGTGGATCAGCTCACGGAAGTTGGCGAGGCCGACGAAGTGCCCGGGGATCAGGGTGCGCCGGTCGGTGAACGAGTTGACGATCGTGGAGACGAACGGATAGAGCACGAAGGCACCGACGACCAGCAGCCCGGGGGCGGCGAACAGCCAGGGGCTGACGGGCAGTTGGCGCCGCACGCGGGACACGCCGGCCATCGGTTCGTCAGCCCTCCTGCTGGAGCAGCCGGTCGCAGGCCTTGACAGCGTTGTCGAGGGCCGCCTTGGGGCTCTCCTTGCCCTGCAACGCCTTGGCCACCTCGTTGCGCAGCGCGGTCTTCATCTGGTCGCTGAACAGCACCGGCGTGTAGTTGACCGCGCTCTTCAGCGACTTGGCGGCGGCGATGCGCACCCGGGTCTCGTCGGTGCCGTCCTCCTTGGTGAAGTACGGGTCGTCCAGGGAGCCCGCGGTGCTCGGGAAGATCGCGACCTGCTTGGCGAACGACATCTGGTTCTGGGCGTCGGTCACGTAGTGCGCGAAGGCCACGGCGGCCGCGGTGTGCTTGGTCTTCGAGTTGACCATCACACCCATCACGTACATGTTGACGTGCCCGGTGCTGGTGATCTGGTCCGTGATGCCGATGTTCTTGTACAGGCTGGGCGCCTGCTTCTTGAAGTTGTCGAGGTCGAGGGCGCTGCCGGGGTTCATGGCGACGGCCCCGGTGAGGAACTTCTTGCCGGTGGACTCGGGGGTGGCGGTCAGCGCCTGCGGGTCGAGCGCCTTCGCGTCGTACAACTCCTTGTACTTGGTGAGCAGTTCAACGCCCTTGGCGTCGTTGAAGGCGAAGCCGGTGCCCGCCTTGTCCATCAGCTCGACGCCGTAGCGCCCGAAGTCCTCGATGGTCGGGACGTTGGCGAGGGTGGCGACCTTGCCGCCGCTCTGCTCGGCCATCTTCAGGGCGTCGGCGAAGAGTTCGTCGTACGTCTTGGGCGGCTGGTCGGGGTCGAGTCCGGCCTGCTTGAACAGTGTCTTGTTGTAGAAGAGCGGCCCGGTGTTCAGGTACCAGGGGAAGGCGTACGTCCCGCTCGTCCCCGGTATCTGGTGGCTGGCCCAGGCCCCCGCCAGGTACTCGGACTTGTACTTGCTCGCGGCCTTGTCGAGGTCGAGCGCGAGGCCGGCCTTGGCGAGCGGGGCGACCAGGTCCGGGGAGACGTTGACGACGTCGGGCAGGGTGCCGCCGGCCGCGTCCGCGCTGATCTTGTCGGCGTAGCCCTCGGCCGGCTGGTCGATCCACTTCACATGGGTGCCCGGGTACTTCTTCTCGAAGTCCGCGACCAGGCCGTCGAAGTACGACTTGAAGTTCGCGCGCAGGTTCCAGGTCTGGAAGGTGATGTCGCCCTCGACCTTGCCCGAGGCGTCGGTGGAACCGCCGTCGTCTCCGCCGGAACCGCAGGCGCTCAGCGGCAGGGCGAGGACGGCGGCAGCGGCGAGGGCGAAGGCTCTGCGGGAGATACGCATGGTCCGTTGCTCCTTTGCAGCGGGGTCGGCCGAAGGTGCCGCGCCAGACCTTGCACGCCGTTTCCGCACCACGTCAATGGATTCGGCGGAGCTAAAGTCATTAGTGGCTCAAATCCCCTGCTCAGCAAGGTGTCACGAGCGTATTGCGGTCGATCACTAATACGCTTTAGGGTGTTTGGACTCAAGCGCATTAGCAGATCGCCGTCCAGACCGAATGGGGAAGTGAGTTGGCGGAGAAACGCGTCCCCGCGCGCCGGCCGACGATGAAGGACATCGCGCGCCGGGCCGGAGTCTCCGAGAGCGCGGTCTCCTTCGCGCTCAACGGCCGCCCCGGGGTCTCCGAGACGACCCGGGCCCGGGTCCGCCGGGTCGCCGAGCAGCTCGGCTGGCGGCCCAGCACGGCCGCCCGCGCCCTGTCCGGCGAGGGCGCGGCCACGGTCGGCTTCGTCCTCGCCCGCCCGGCGCACTCCCTGGGCGTGGACTCCTTCTTCCTCCAACTGGTCTCGGGCATCCAGGAGGTGCTCGCCGAACGCCATCTCGGTCTGCTCTTCCAGATGGCGGAGGACGTGGCCGACGAGTGTGCGGTCTACCGCCGCTGGTGGGCGGAGCACCGCGTCGACGGCGTCCTGGTGGTGGACCCGCGCGCCGACGACCCCCGCCCCGACCTGCTGGACGAACTCGGCCTGCCCGCCGTGGTGATCGGCGGCGCACCCGACGAACGCCACCCCGAACTCTCCACGGTCTGGGCGGACGACGCGGCCGCGATGGCGTCGGTGGTCGACGAACTGACCGGCCTCGGCCACCGGCGCATCGTCCACATCGCGGGCCTGCCCGGGCTCGCCCACACCCAGCGCCGCATCCGCACCCTGCGCGCCGAGGCCGACCGGCGCGGCCTGGGCGAGGTCCACTCGGTGACCACCGACTACTCGGACGCGCAGGGCGCGGCCGTCACCCGCCGCGTCCTGCGCGCGACGCCGTCGCCGACGGCCCTGATCTACGACAACGACGTGATGGCGGTGGCCGGTGTCGCGGCAGCGGCGGAACTGGGCTACGCCGTCCCGGACGACGTCTCGGTCGTCTCCTGGGAGGACTCGGCCCTGTGCCGCATGGTCAAGCCGTGGCTCTCCGCCCTCTCCCGGGACAGCACCGAGTTCGGCCGAACGGCGGCACGGGAACTGACGGCCCTGCTGGACGGCGGTACGGCACGGGCGGTGCGGGTACCGGTGCCCCGGCTGACGGTCCGGGGCAGCACGGCACCGGCCGCCCGTCCTTAGGGCCTGCCCGGCGGATGCTGCCGCCGCGTGCGCCGACGTTCTGTACCTGCCCTGCACGCAGTGGGACATTGAAGCGCCCGGGGGGGAACGAACCGGTCCCAGGCCCCAGGCCTTCCACTCGCCGTCGAGAGGATCGACCGTGCCCGCCGACCACGACATGCTGTGGCGTCGTTGCGCTCATCTGGGCCGTGTCCTGCTGCCGTTGGTGGACCAGGAGCCATGGCGGCAGGCCCGTCGCCACGAGAACCTACGAGCGTGGGGCATCGACACCGCGGCGGGCGAGCGGCTGATCGAGATCTTCGCGGCCCTGGCGGCCCATGCCGTCGCGGTCGACACTTCGTTGTCCGCCGCGGAACTGGATCAGCTGTCCCTCGGAGCCGTGGCCGACGCGGCGACCGGCAAGCGCGACTACGAACTGCTCGCCGGGCTGCCGGAAACCTTCGCCGACGAGCGTGACGGACACGCCGTCGACGTCTTCCGTCTGCACGTCTACAGGGGCGGGCAGTACAGCCACCGGCTCGCCCGGCTCGGCACGGAACTGCGCCATGCGCTCCTCGTCCTCGCCGAACGCGCGCCGATACGGTCACCCACGTGCGGGGACGTCTTCCGCCGGGCCCTGACGGGTCCCGCCTGATGTCCGGCGTGACGAGCATGCCCGGCACCTGGGTCGAGGGCGGGCCGGCGCTGCCGCGGCCCCGAGGAGCCGCGGCAGCCGTTGTCCGAGCTCACGTATGCCATTCCACCTTGAACACCCACGCGTGCTGTCCCGCCTTGCGGGCGGCCGCGGGTACGTCGATCACCAGGGCCCCGTTGGTGAGGGTCCAGGTCAGCGGCCGGTCGTGGCCGAGCAGGGTCACCTTGTCGCCGGCGCGGACCGGCACCGGGGCCTCGACGGTGAGCCTGGCGCCGGGCCGGGTCAGGGAGTGGATGTAGAAGGCCTCGTCAGGGCGGACCGTGAACCGGAGGTCGTCGCCGAGCTGGGGCATGCGCGACCAGTACGTGGTGCCGTAGACGGCCTCGCCGTTGACGGCGAGCCAGGCGCCCGTCTCGCGCAGCCGGGTCTGCATGATCTCCGGGATGGTGCCGTCGGCGCGCGGGCCGATGTCGAGCAGGAAGTTGCCGTTCTTGGAGACGATGTCGACGAGGCTGTGCACGACCTCCTCGGCGGTCATGTAGGCGTCGTCCGGGGTCTCCCGGTTGTAGCCGTAGCTACGGGGGTCGAGGCCGCGGCTGGCCTCCCATTTGGCGACGACGGTGTCGGCGTACGTCGTGTACTCGGGCGTGGTGTAGTCGTGGAAGCCGATGCCCGAGCGGTCGTTGACGGTCACGTCGACGGGGCGGCCCCGGTTCTTGGCGTGGTTGAAGTACTCGGCGAGGACATGGACGCTGTCGTTGTCGCCGCCGATGTCGCACCAGATGATCTCCGGGTCGTAGCCGTGGATCAGTTCGAGCATCTGCGGGGCCTGGTAGTCCCGCACGAAGTCCTTGCCCGCCGTGTAACCGGTGTACGGCAGCGGCTCCAGGGTGTACGGGTTGCGCGGGGCGTGGCCCATCCAGGGGCTGTCGGGGTTGAACCACTCGGGCATGGAGAAGTAGAGGCCGCGGTGGAGTTCGGGGGTGTAGCGGCGGGACGCCTCGAACAACTCCCTGACCAGGTCCCGCTTCGGGCCGAGTTTGACGGCGTTGCGGTCGGAGACCTTGGTGTCCCACAGGGCGAAGCCCTCGTGGTGCTTGGAGGTCAGGACGTGGTACTGGGCACCGGCGTCCCGGAACAGCTCCACCCAGGCACGCGGATCGAACTTCTCGGCCGTGAAGCGCGGGATGAAGTCGTCGTAGGCGAAGTCCGCGCCGTAGGTGTCCCGGTGGTAGGCGTACGTCGGGTTGTTCGGGTCCTGCATCTGGTCCCAGTACCACTCGGCGTACTGCACCCCGACCGGCGCCCAGGCGGGCACCGAGTAGACGCCCCAGTGGATGAAGATGCCGAACTTGGCGTCGTTGAACCAGTACGGCGCCCGGTGGCCGGCCAACGAGGTCTCGGTGGGCTGGTAGTCGGCGGTGCCGAGCGTCAACGTGCCGTGCGCGGACGCCACTTGGCTGCCGCGGCCGCGCACGCTGACCGTGCCGTCCTGCGTGGTGCCGGGGGCGGTGCCCGTGCGGTTGCGGATGCCGACGTGGACGCGTGCCTGTTCGCCGGGGTCGAGGCGGCGGATGCGGGCGGGCTCCACGGTGCGGGCGCCGGGGACGTCGACGCGCACGGACACCGCGTCGCCCGCCAGGATCGCGACGGTGCCCGCGTTGACGACGGTGGCCTCGACGCTCTGGGCGCCGGTGGCATCGAGCAGCGAGCTGGTGGACCGGGCGTCGCGCAGGGCCAGCGCCCGGCCCTGGGCGACGGGCTGGAGGGAGAGCGCGAAGACGTGCAGGGCGGCCTTGCCGGCCTCGGCCGGGTTGGTGACCGGCAGGGTGAGGGCGACGGCCTCGCGCTGCGGGTCGAACCACACCTCGCAGGTGCCGATGCCGACGCTGTGCGCGTCCTTGCCGCCGTCCGGCTGGTAGCGGTACGGCGCAGACAGCGGTCCGCCCACCGAGTACCAGTCGCCGCCGCTCAGCCCGGCGGTGCTGGTCGTGCCGTCGGCGTAGTGGACGGTGGCCGGGCCGGCCGCGTTGCCGTAGCTGCCGGAGGTGAGGAAGACGGCCGACAGGTAGCGGCCCTGGGGAAGGTCGATGCGCTGGCCCAGCGCGACAACGTTGTTCTTGGCGCCCGCCGTCGCCGCGGGGAAGTCGAAGGGGATGCCGTCGACCTCGATCCGCCCGGCCGGGAGTTCCTCGCCCGGGAACGTGTAGCCGGAGCCGTCGAAGTCACCGCCCCGGGCGGCGGCGGTGTCGATGCCGTCGTTGTCGTAGAGGGAGTCGAGCGGTACGGGAATCGCGTCGGGGACGGGGACCCAGGACGACGCGGCCTGCTCACCGGCGGTCCGCTCACCGGTGGTCCGGCCGTCCGCCGGTTCCCCGGCCCGCCCGGCGGCATGGGCCTCGGCCGGTACGGCGAGGGGCAGTGCGGCCGCCGCGGCGGCCCCTGCCGCGACCCCCAGGACCTGACGTCTCGGATACGGAGACATGCTCATTGCGCGGCTCCATTCATCGGATGTCTGATGATTGAGCGGGCCCGGAAGCCTGTCAATGGGGCGTGCACAGACGGGAGATGACCCAGTCGTCGGATGACCCGCGAGAAGAGCACTGACCTAGGCGACCGGTCCGCAACGCACCCGGCCGACATCTCCGGGACCGGACACTCTCGACGCGGAGCCCGCGGCCGGGCAGAGTGCCCTTTCGTACCGACGAGTAAGCCGCTTTTCCGCCAAGCCGCTTTCCCGTCAAGCCGCCTTTCCGCACCCCGAGGAGCGCCCGTGACCGACTGGGCCGGCCGGACCGCCGCCGAGATCGCCGCCGCCGTACGCGAGAAGCGGGTCACCCCCCGGGAGGTGGTCGCCGGGCATCTGGAGCGGATCGCCCGCCTCGACGGGCGGATCGGCGCGTTCCGCAAGGTCCGGACGGACGCGGCGCTGGCGGAGGCGGACGAGGTCGCGACCCGCGCCGATCTCGCCGAACTCCCCCTCGCCGGGGTGCCGTTGGCGGTGAAGGACAATCTGGCGGTACGCGGCGAGGCGCACCTGGACGGTTCGGCCGCGATGCCGGACACACCGGCCGACGCCGACCATGCCACCGTGGCACGGCTGCGAGCGGCGGGCGCGGTGGTCATCGGGCTGACGAACGTGCCCGAGCTGTGTGTCTTCGGCACCACCGAGGGGATCCACGGCATCACCCGCAACCCCTGGGACACCCGCCGCAGCGCGGGCGGCTCCTCGGGCGGCAGCGCCGCCGCGGTCGCCGCCGGGCTGGCGCCGATCGCCCTTGGCAACGACGGCATGGGCTCACTGCGGATCCCGGCGGCCAACTGCGGCCTGGTCACCATCAAGCCGGGGTTCGGCGTGGTGCCGGCCGGGATCGGCAACGGCGACTGGTTCGGCATGTCGGAGAACGGGCCGCTGGCGACCACCGTGACGGACGCCAGGCTGATGCTCGCGGTACTGGCCGAGAGGGAGTTCGAGAGCGCCGGGCAGCACACCCCGCGGAAGATCGCCGTCTCGTTGCGCAGCCCGCTGGCCGGGGTGACCGTGAGCAGGCCGTATACGAACGCGGCGACGGAGGCGGCGAAGTTGCTGGCCGGCGCCGGGCACCAGACGCGGCGCGCCGAGCCGCCGTACCCGGCGTCGATCGGGGTCACCGCGCTCCGGCACTGGACCGCCGGGACCGCCGTGGACGCGGCCGGCCTGGACCCCGCCCTGCTGGTCCGGCGGACCCGGGTGCACGCGGCCGTCGGGCGCCGTTTCCTGCCCGGGGTCCGGGCGGGCGACGCCCGCGAGCGGCTGCGCGCCCGGCTCGCCCCGTTCTTCGCCGAGTACGACGTGCTGCTCACCCCGGCGCTGGCCCGGCACGCCCCACATGCGGCCCCCTGGCACGAGCGGGGCTGGCTGCGCAACGCCCTGGCCGGTTCCAACTACTCGCCCATGACCCCGGCCTGGAACCTCACCGGCTGGCCGGCCATGTCGGTCCCGTTCGGCACCCTGCCCTCGGGCGCCCCCTGCGCCGTACAGCTGGTGGGCCGGCCGGGCTCGGAGGCGGCCCTGCTGGAACTGGCCCAGCAGCTGGAGACACTGCGACCGTGGCAGCGGACGGCGCCGCTCGACTGAGCGCTCCGCTGGAAGTGCCGCGATATGCCGTCAGTCGACTGCGGCACCGTCGTGGCTGGTCGCACCCACGCGGCGGAGCCGCACAGGGATACAGCCCCCGCCCCTTCGGGGCGCTGTCGAACCGCGGCGGACTTCGCCGGACCCGCTCAGGGCTCCCCCCGAACCGGGGCTACCGCTTCGGCTCGGTCATCCGGCGGGCCGCCTCGACGACCGCCGCGCGGTGCAGGGCCAGCCGGTCCTCGGGCCAGGACTCGCTGACCTCCTTGGGGTCGACGCCCTCGGCGGCCCAGAACCACGCCTGGGCCGCGGCGAGCACCATGGTCAGGAGGTCGTCGGGGGCCATGGCCGGGTCGAGGTCGCCGCGCCGCTGCGCCTCGGCCACCAGTGCCGCCTTGTTCCGGAACGCGTCCTGTTCGAGCCCGGTGGCGGAGGGGCGCTCCAGCAGCTTCCACAGGCGCAGGCGCATCAGGTCCGGCCGCGCCACCAGGTGGTCGAAGATCGCGCTGGCGTATCCGGGCAGGTCCTCGACGTCGAACGGCACGGACTCGGCGCCCGCCGTCATCGCCCGTTGCAGCACCGCGTCGAAGAGCTGTTCCTTGTTGCCGAAGTAGACGTAGATCAACCGCTTGTTCGCCCCCGCGGCCTCGGCTATCCGGTCCACCCGGGCACCGGCGATGCCGTAGGCGGCGAATTCGCTGAAGGCCGCGTCGAGCAGCCGGGCCTTGGTGGCGCTGGAATCCCGTGACATGGCCACTACCCTAGCAAGTAACTATCCAGTTATTGACATAGTCGGCGAGCGGGCCTACGGTCTAGGTATCTATCCAGTTAGTTATGGAGTCTGGTCATGGAACCGAAGAACCTCATGGAACAGCGCGCACTGGGCGGCCAGGGCCTGACCGTCGGCGTCCAGGGCCTCGGCCTCATGGGTATGAGCGTCTTCTACGGCGCCACCGACGAGACCGAGTCGCTGGCCACCGTCGACCGGGCGCTGGAGCTCGGCGTCACCCTGCTCGACACCGCCGAGAGCTACGGCCCCTTCGTCAACGAGCAGCTGCTCGGCAAGGCGCTGGCCGGGCGCCGGGAGTCCGCCGTGGTCGCGACCAAGACGGGGGTGGAGATCACCGACGACGGCCGGATGGTCGGCCTGAACGGCACGCCGGAGTACGTGCGCCACGCCCTGCACCGGTCGCTGCGCCACCTCGGCACCGACCACGTCGACCTCTACTACCTGCACCGCATCGACCCCCAGGTGCCGATCGAGGACACCGTCGGCGCCCTGGCCGAGCTGGTCGCCGAGGGCAAGGTGCGGCACATCGGTCTCTCCGAGGCCTCCGCGCAGACCATCCGGCGGGCCCACGCCGTCCACCCGGTCACCGCTCTCCAGATCGAGTACTCCCTCTTCGAGCGCGGCATTGAGCACGACGGCGTCCTGGACACCCTCACGGAGCTGAACATCGGCCTGGTCGCCTACTCCCCGCTGGGGCGCGGCTTCCTCTCCGGCGCGATCACCAGCCCGGACGACTTCGCCGCGGACGACTGGCGCCGTACCGACCCGCGCTTCCAGGGCGAGAACTTCCGGCGCAACCTCGACGTCGTCCGCGAGGTCCGCCGGCTCGCCGCCGACAAGGGCGTCACCCCCTCCCAGCTGGCCCTCGCCTGGGTCCAGCACCAGGGCGCGGTCGCCATCCCCGGCACCAAGCGCCGCCGCTACCTGGAGGAGAACATCGCCGCCACCGGGGTCACCCTCACCGCGGACGACCTCGCCGCCATCGAGACGGTCGCCCCGCACGGCGCGGTCACCGGCGACCGCTACGCGCCCGAGCACATGGGAACCCTGAACGGCTGACCGCCGACGGCACCCACCCCCCACACACCCACAGGAGACACTCCTCATGTCCGTATCCCAGACCCCCGGTACCTTCGGGGCCACCACCACCGCCGCCGAGATCGTCGACGGCGTCGACCTGCACGGCCGCCGGGCCGTGGTGACCGGAGCCAGCTCCGGAATCGGCGTGGAGACGGCCCGCGCGCTCGCCTCAGCCGGCGCCGACGTCACCCTGGCCGTGCGCGACACCACGGCGGGCGACCGTGTGGCGGCCCGCCTGGCGGCCGAACTTCCGCCCGGTTCGGGCGAGTTGGCCGTAGGACGACTCGACCTCGCGGACCGGTCGACGGTCGCGGCCTTCGTGGCCGACTGGCAGGGCCCGCTGCACATCCTGGTCAACAACGCCGGTGTGATGGCCCCGCAGCAGATCACCCGCACCCCCGACGGCCGCGAGCAGCAGTTCGGCGTCAACCACCTCGGCCACTTCGCCCTCACCACCGGCCTGCACCGGGCGCTGGCGGCGGCGGACGGCGCCCGGGTCGTCTCGGTCAGCTCCACCGGCCACCTCTTCTCCCCCGTCGTCTTCGACGACCTGGACTACCGGTTCCGGCCCTACGACCCGTGGACCTCCTACGGCCAGTCGAAGACCGCCAACATCCTGTTCGCCGTCGCCGCCGCCGAGCGCTGGGCCGACGACGGGATCACCGCCAACGCCCTGATGCCGGGCAACATCGCCGACACCAACCTGGCCCGGCACATGGACCTGAAGCAGGTCGAGGAGTTCATCGCCTCGGGCGAGCTCACGCTGCCGCCGCAGAAGACCGTGGAGCAGGGCGCCGCGACCTCGGTGCTGCTGGCCGGCTCGCCGAAGGTGGCGGGTGTCAGCGGCCGCTACTTCGAGGACTGCGCGGAGGCCGAGCCGGTCACCGAGCGGCGGGCCGACGCCGTCGGCGGGGTCGCGCCGTACGCCCTGGACCGGGACAACGCGGCCCGGCTGTGGCAGGTGTCGCAGGCGCTGATCGGCTGAGCCGGGCCGGGCCGGGTCACAGGGCGCGGTACATGATGTGCAGGCCGACCGGTCCGTGCTTCGGGTGGTCGAAGGCCTGCGGGACCGTGCCGAGGATCGTGAAGCCGAGGGAGGTCCACAGGGCCACGGCGGGGTTGGTCTCGACGACGGCGTTGAAGACCATCGCCCGGTAGCCGTGCGCCCGGGCCTCGGCGAGGATGTGCTCGGCGAGCGCCCGCCCGATGCCCTGGCCGCCCCGGTCGGGGTCGACCATGAAGCCGGCGTTGGCGACGCCCGCGGCGGGGCCCCCGTAGTTGGGGGTCAGGTAGGCGGAGCCTACGACGGCTCCGGTGGGGTCCTCGGCGACGTAGACACGTTTCGCCGGGCTCATCCACAGGGCGCGGGCCGCCTCCTGAGAGGTGTCGGGGTCCCAGCCGTAGGTCTCGGCGGCGGCGACGATCCGGTGCCAGAAGGGCCAGATCTGCGGCCAGTCGTCCGCGGTGGCTTCTCTGATCAGCATGGGCGTGAGTCTCGCACGCCCATGCGCGTCGAACGATCGCGACGGGACTGACTGGCTGGTCAGTCCACGCTCGGCAGGATGTGGGGCTCGGCGAGGTCCTCCTCGTAACCCGCGAGGCGGATCGGGGCGGACCGGGCCCACACGTCGAGGCTACCGAGCTGTCCGGGCCGGCTGCCCGCGCGCTCCGTGCGTTCCTTGGGGCGCTGCTCGCGATTCGTCTTCTCAGGTGTCACCGCGCACTCCTTTTGTGTCGGTCACCCTCGGGGCGTACCGGACAGTCTGCGTTCCGGTGCTCGACGCCCGCTCGGGTCTGGATGGAAGGCCAGTTCGGACGCGGTGGCGCCGGTAACTCACAAGAGAGCAGGCCGTTGTCGACCGGCTTGTCCCGGGACGGACCGTGGGTGTGGGTGGGACCCCTTGTTGCTGTCCGTCCCCTACAGATTAACCAAATGAGCGGGGGTCCGCTCGATAGGGAGTGCAAACAAGGTGTAACTATCGCGAGTCGTTGCGCACTTCGACGACCCGGAAATGCACCTGTTCGTAACATGATGCCCCGTTTACGCTCCACCCGCTCGACCTATCCACACGAACACGCCTTCGAACAGGCGGGGCGCCGCTCCCTTCACTGGCTTTGCAGTTCAGGTTGCGTTGGCCGGGTCGAAAACTCGACATGATCCGATGCCCCAGGACAACGGCTGTCTCGCGGAAGGACTGACGCATGGAGTTGCGCAGCGTCGAGGAGCTGATGGATCTGCTGTACGCCTGCCGGCACCAGCACGCACTGCGCACCGCGGCACTGCTGCGCCGCGGCCGCCCCGCCGACAAGGAGCTCCAGGTGGCGGGCCTGGTGCACGGCATCGAGGAACTGCTCGGCCCCGCCGACGGCGCCGCACACGCGGTACGCCACCTGCTCGGGGAACGTGTCTACCACCTCGTCCGCGGGGACGGCGCCGCCACCGACGACGATGTACACCGACTGCGCCAGGCCGACGAGGAGAGCCGCACCGCGGGCTTCGACGCGGGCGTCCTGGAGGACTGGCGGACCGTCCTGGAACTGGTCGCCGCCCGCAACTCCCGCCTGGGGGCTGTCGACTGACGTTCCGTCATGAGACGGTACGGCGATGACGTCATCGTACGGGCTGTCGTACGGCCTCCGGGGCCGGGCGGCCGTCGTCACCGGCGCCACCCGCGGGATCGGGCGTGCGGTCGCCGAGGCGCTCGCGGCGGCCGGTGCGCTGGTGTGCGTGAGCGCGCGGGACGCGGACGAGGTGCGGCGTACGGCCGCGGAGCTGGGCGGAATCGGCCTGGCCGGCAGCGTCGCCGAGCCGGAGCACGCCCGGGAGCTGACCCGGCTGGCGCTGACCCAGTTCGGGCGGCTGGACATCCTCGTCAACAACGCGGCGACCAACCGCCCGTACGGCCCGCTCATGGACGCCGACCTGGGCCTGTGGCGGGAGGCGTTCACGGTCAACGTGGAGGCACCGCTGCGGCTCACGCAGTGCGCGTGGCGCGGCTGGATGCGGGAGCACGGCGGCTCGGTGGTCAACATCTGCACGGAGGGCGCGGAACATGTCGGCCCCCAGGTGGGCGCGTACGGCACCAGCAAGGCCGCACTCCTGCACCTGACCCGGCAGCTGGCCGGCGAACTGGCACCCCGGGTCCGGGTCAACTCGGTCTCACCGGGCCTGGTGCGCACGGAGATGGCCCGCTTCATGTGGGAGCCCCGGGAACGGGAGATCGCCGCCGGCCTGCCGCTCGGGAGGATAGGAGAGCCGGAGGACGTGGCGGGGGCGGTGCTGTGGCTGTGCTCGGACGCGGCAGAGTGGGTGACGGGAGCAGACCTGGTGGTGGACGGCGGCACCCGGGTACGAGCGGCACGCGCAACGACCTAGGGCCTGTCGTTTGACGCCGGCATGATCCAGACGACAGGCCCTAGGGGCGCGGGACCGCCCCGATCTCCGGCCACCACCGCCTGAGCGCGACCGACAGCATCTCGCAACGCCGCAGGCGCGACCCCCAGGGGCGCGGGGAACTGCGCGACCGGCCACGACGCACCCGCACCCGTCCCACAACCCGCCCGGTCATCCCACCGGGCTCACCACTTGCCCGGCGCGTAGTCCTTCAGGAAGACCCCGTACACGTCCTCGCCCTGCTCGCCGAGCACGATCGGGTCGTAGACGCGGGCCGCGCCGTCGATCAGGTCGAGGGGGGCGTGGAAGCCCTCCTCGGCCAGCCGCAGCTTGTCGTAGTGCGGCCGTTCGTCGGTGATCCATCCCGTGTCGACGGAGGTCATGAGGATGCCGTCGGTCTGGAACATCTCCGCCGCGCTGGTCCGCGTGACCATGTTCATGGCCGCCTTGGCCGCGTTGGTGTTGGGGTGCCCGGCGCCCTTGTAGCCGCGGCCGAAGACGCCCTCCATCGCCGAGACGTTGACCACGTAGGCCCGCCCGCGTGCCGCCCGCTTCGCGGCCGCGGCCATGGCCGGCCGGAGCGCGCTGATCAGGATGAACGGCGACGTGTAGTTGCAGAGCTGGGTCTCCAGGAGCTCCACTGGGGAGATCTGGTCGATGGTCTGCACCCAGGTGTTGGTGTCGACGACGTCCGGGACCAGGCCGCCCGCGTCGATGGCGGTGCCGTCGAGGTGCCGGGCCACGCTGGCGTTGCCCCCGACCAGTGCGAGGTCGGCGACCTGCTGCGCGTCCAGGCCGCTGATGCCCAGCGGCAGCGCGGCGATGCCGTCGACGGCGCCCGAGTTGAAGGCGCCGATGACCTGGTGGGCGGGGAGCTCACCGGCGGGCAGCGGGGCGCTCTCCCCCTCGACCAGGGCCGCGTACGCGGAGGGCAGCCGGCGGACGGTCTGGGTGGCGTTGTTGATCAGGATGTCCAGCGGGCCCGCCGCGCCGACCTGCTCCGCGAGGGCGACGGACTGCGCCGGGTCGCGCAGGTCGATGCCGACGACCTCCAGGCGGTGCAGCCAGTCCGCCGAGTCCTCCATCGCCTTGAAGCGGCGGATGGCGTCCTTCGGGAAGCGCGTGGTGATCGTCGTGTGGGCGCCGTCGCGCAGCAGCCGCAGCGCGATGTACATGCCGATCTTGGCGCGGCCGCCGGTGAGCAGGGCCCGCTTGCCGGTCAGGTCGGCGCGGACGTCGCGCTTGGCGCGGTTCAGGTCGGCGCAGTCCGGACAGAGCTGGTGGTAGAAGTAGTCGACCTCGACGTAGCGGGTCTTGCAGGTGTAGCAGGAGCGCGGGCGCTGGAGTATCCCCGCGACTCTGCCCTCCTCGGTCCGGGAGGAGGGCAGCAGGCCCTCGGTCTCGTCGTCGATGCGCTGGGCGGAGCCGGTCGCGGTGGCCTCGGTGACCGCCTTGTCGTGGGCGGTCTTGGCGGCCCGGCGCTCCTGGCGGCGGCGCTGCTTGACCGTGCGGTAGATGCCGGCGGTGGCCCGGCGCACCGCGATGGCGTCCGGGTGGTCCACGTCCAGCTCGTCCAGCTCCGCGAGCACACCGAGGCAGACGGCGAGCCGCTCCGGGTCGATGCCGGGGCCGTAGACCACGGCCTCCACCGCGTCCTCGGCCGTCGAGCCGTCCTGTGTCACCGTCATCGCGCTGCCGCTTCCCTGGTCCACCAGCGGCGCTCCGACTCACGCCCGCTTTCGAAGAGGGAATTTTACGGAGCGCCGGGCCGTACCTCCAAACCCGTCCGGATCACGGATCGCAGACCGAGATCAGCGAGTCCACCTCGTCGGTGACCGCGCGGGCGAGCACTTCGAGGTCGGGGACGGCGCTCGCGTCGGCGACCAGGCCGTAGTGGACGTGGTTGCGGTAGGTGGAGATGGCGACGGCCAGGGACTGGCCGGGCGCGAGCGGGGCCAGCGGGTAGACGGCGGTGAGCGGGTGACCGCCGAGGCGCAGGCCGACGCCGGGCAGCGGCACGCTGGTGACCAGGATGTCGAACCAGAGCCGGGCGGCCTGGCCGACCAGCGGTCCGCCGAGCCGGTGCCCGAGCGCGGGCACGTGGTCGGCGAGCAGGGCGACGGCACCGGCGCCCCGGTTGGGGCCGGCGTCCTTGTTGCGGGACATCGCCGTGCGGACGCGGTCGAGGCGGGCGAGCGGGTCCGGGTTGTCGACCGGGAGCCGTATCAGGTACCCGGAGAGCCGGTTTCCCTGTGGGGTCGCGGTGCGCGGGCGGCGCTTGGCGACGGGGATCAGGGCACGCGGGGCGACGCCGTCGGTGCCGTCGCCGCGCTCGTCCAGCCAGCGGCGCAGGGCGCCGGCGACGACGGCGATCAGGACGTCGTTGACGGTGCCGCCGACGGCCTTGCGGACGCGGTGCACGTCGTCGATGTCGAGGTCGACGCCGGCGATGCTCCGGGTGCCGGTCGGCTCGGACTTCAGCGCGGTCGAGGAGCTCACCCCGAGGGCGGACAGAGCGACGGAGGCGCCGATGTCGAGGGCCCGGCCCACGTCCGCGAGGGCGCCGCGCACCAGCTCGGGCAGCCTGCGCACGTCGGGCAGCGCCGGCATCGGGCGCGGCGGCTCGATCGAGCGGGGGGCGCGCACGGGCAGGTCGAGCGGGTCCATGACACCCGCGGCCAGCTTGAGGGCGCGCAGCCCGTCGGCGAGGGCGTGGTGGAACTTGAACAGCACCGCGAAGGACACCCCGTCCTCGCCGGGCAGCACATGCGCCTCCCACGGCGGCCGGCCGCGCTCCAGCGGACGCTCCATCAGCCGGCCCGCCACGGCCTGGAAGTCCGCGGTCGGGGCGTGCAGCCGGACGTGGTTGAGGGGGTCGAAGTCCGGGTCGGTCTCGCGGGCGGCGCCGCCGAACGCGAGCGGCTGCCAGACGTCGCGGATGCGCATGCGCAGTCCCGGCACGGCGGCGGCCCGGGCCGCGAGCAGGTCGGCGGCGTGCGCGCCGGCGGTCGGCGAGTGCGCCGAGAACACGCCGAGCGCACCGAGGTGCATCGGGTGTTGTTCGGACTCGATGTTCCAGAACGCCAGATCGAGCGGAGCGAGCAGGTCAGCAGTCTCAGTCATCTAAGGGGGTGCCTCGCGTCGACGGAGGGTGGATCAGCAGTCAAACGCCGACTCATGATTACGGTCAAGTACGATCACGCTACGCTCAGTTAACAGCAGATTAAGTCCCGCCTCCTCCGAAAGAGGCGGGACTCCTGCGACACCTGAGGTCACTTCAGCGCCGGTGGCCCCGCCTCGGGTGACGTACCCCACTCTGACGGGCGCGAGCCGACCGTGAACGCCAACGACCGCAGGGAGCGCAGGGCACCGGTCGTCAGATAGGTACGGCCGTACTCCGATCCGTCCTTGCGGGCCGACTGCACGTACCGGTCGGCGGCCGAGGTGCCCGGCGCGGTCACCGTGAACCCGCCGCTCGGCCAGTAACGGCGGTCGAGACGGACGTCGGCCCGGTCGAAGACGGGCGTGGACAGGCCCCAGGTGCCGTAGCCGGGCTGCACCGGGAAGAGGCCGAGGGACGACAGGACGTTCCAGGCGGACATGGTGCCGAGGTCGTCGTTGCCGGTCATCCCGGTCGGGCCGTCGGTGAACAGGGTCAGCGCCGCGTGCACCACGTCGGTGGTCTGCCAGGGCCGGCCGGTGGAGAGGTAGGTGTACGGGGCGATCAGGTCGGGCTCGTTCATCGGGTTGTAGACGGCCGCGTTGTAGTACGCGTACGCGTTGCCGTGCACCCACACCTCGCGGGCGGTCTTCGCCGGGTCGGCGAGCAGTTTGTCGTAGGCGAAGAAGGAGTCGAGCCGGGCGTTGGTGGCGCGCTCGCCGCCGATCAGGGAGATCACGCCGGGCAGGTCCTGCGGGACGAGCCACTGGTACTGCCAGGCGGTGCCCTCGTGGAAGCCGATGCCGCGGGCCGGGTCGGGGTTGCCGGTGAAGGCGCCGGAGGCGTCGCGGGCCCGGAAGAAGCCGGTGGAGGGGTCGAAGACGTTGCGGTAGTTCTGCGCCCGGGTGGCATAGCGGGCCGCGTCCTCGACATGGCCGAGGTCCCGGGCCATCTGCCCGAGCATCGCGTCGGACAGCGCGTACTCCAGGGTGACGGAGGCGCCGTGGTCGTAGTCGGAGTCGCCCACCTTGGTGTGCTGGCGGCCCTTGAGGTACGGCGCGAAACCGTCGGCGAGGTACTCGGCGTCGGCCTCGCGGCCGACCCCGGCGTTGGCGGCCGGCGGCACGCCGTCGGCGTTCTTCTTCAGGGCCCGGTAGGTCCGCTCCTCGTACCCCTTGAGCAGGCCCATCTGGTAGGCGGTGGTCAGGAACGGGGTGACCGGGTCGCCGGTCATGATGTTCGTCTCGACCGTGCCGTAGCCCCACTTGGGCAGCCAGCCGCCCTCCTCGTCGATCTTCAGCACCGACAGCGCCATGTCCCGGGCCTCGCGCGGGGCGAGCAGGGCGAGCGCCTGGGCCTGGGTGCGGTAGGTGTCCCAGAGGGACCAGTTCTGGTAGTAGGTGAACCCCCGGGCACGGTGGATCCGGCGGTCCCAGCCGGCGTAGCGGCCGTCCGCGTCCCCGCCGACGTTGGGCGCGAGGAAGGTGCGGTACAGGGACGAGTAGAAGGTACGGCGCAGGGTCGGGGAGCCGCCCTGGACGCGGATGCCGCCGAGCCGCCGTTCCCAGGCGTCCCGGGCCTGCCGCCGTACCGTGTCGAACGGACGTCCGCCCTCGGCGCGCAGATTGACCTCGGCGCCCTGCGCGTCGACGTACGACAGGGCGGTGGTCGCCTCGACCGTACGGTCCCGGGTGGTGTCGAAGCGGACATAGGCGCCGTCGGCTCCGGTGCGGGAGCCGGGAGTGACCGTGGCGCCCTTCCAGGTGCCGTACGCGGTGAAGGGGCGGCTGAAGCGGGTGACCGTGTACACGGTGTAGGGGGCGGTCTCGCGGCAGAAGCCGTGGCCGGTGATCCTGGTCCGGACGGTGTGGTCGTCGAGGATCTGGACGTCGCTGCTGACCGGTTTGTGCAACGCCTGGTGGGCATTGAGCAGGACGTTCGCCTTGCCGGTGGCCGGGAAGGTGTAGCGCTGGACGCCGGTGCGGGCGGTCGCGGTCAGCTCGGCCGTCACGCCCGAGTCGAGGCCGACCCGGTAGTAGCCGGGGCTCGCCGCCTCGTCGGCGTGGCTGAACCCGGCGGCGTACTTGGCGTAGTCCGTCTGCGTGACGTCACCGGTGGTGGGCAGCACGGGCAGGTCGCCGCCGATGGCGCAGCCGACGCCGGAGAGGTGGACCAGGGAGAAGCCGCGGATCCGGCGCTGTGTGTAGTCGTAGCCGGTGCTGTGCCCGGTGTCCGGGGAGAGCTGCACCATGCCGAAGGGCACGGCCGCGCCGGGGAACGTGTTGCCCTCGTCCTGGCTGCCGATGAAGGGGTTCACCAGGTCGGCGAGGTGGCCGTCGGCCGGTTCGGCGGCCCCCGCGGCGGGGGCGGCGAGCAGCGTGGACGCGGTCAGTACGCCGGCGAGGCACAGCCGGGTGCGCCGGAGAGCCGCGGTGGTATGTGACATACCACTGGTCCCTCTCATGTCGGATGACCTCCGAAGTTCGACATTGCTGTCTGCATCGTGAGGGGAGAGTGCCGCAAAGTCCGGCAAATGAGGGTTATTCACTCGCAGCGCGTCGCGCCCGAGTTGGCGCGCACACGGGTCGGACCCGACACGGGAACGGCGCCGGGCCCATGCCGAACGGGGAAGTCCCATCGGCTGAACCGAGGTCCACGTATGCGCAGTTCAGAGGCCGTTCCTGCCAGCTTCCCCGCAATGCTGCAACCGCCGTTGGCCTGTCCGGTCCCTGACCGGGTGTCCCTGGCAGCGGGCAAAGGCGGACTGAAGTACTAGCCTGCGGATGTGGATATCTCACACGAAGCTCGCGTCCCGCATGAACCGGGGAAGCGTCCCCGGGTCGGGCACATCCAGTTCCTCAACTGTCTGCCGATCTACTGGGGACTGGCCCGCACCGGCACCCTGCTCGACCTGGAGTTGACCAAGGACACTCCGGACCGGCTGAGCAGTCTGCTGGTCGGCGGGACCCTGGACATCGGTCCGATCGCCTGCATGGAGTACCTCAAGCATGCCGACGACTTGGTGCTGCTCCCGGACATCGCGGTGGGCAGCGACGGTGCGGTGACCTCGTGCCTGATCGTCAGTCAGGTCCCACTGCGCGAGTTGGACGGGCGCCGGGTCGCCCTGGGTTCCACCTCGCGCTCGTCGGTACGCCTGGCTCGACTTCTGCTGGAGGAGCGGGAAGGGGTCCGCCCGGAGTACTTCACCTGCCCGCCGGACCTGCCGGTGATGATGCAGGACGCGGATGCCGCGGTCGTCATCGGTGATGCCGCGCTGCGTGCCTACCTTCATCAGGCCGAGGATCTGGGACTGCTGGTGTACGACCTGGGCGAGATGTGGAAGGCGTGGACCGGCCTGCCGTTCGTTTTCGCGGCCTGGGCCGTCCGCAAGGACTACCTGGAGCAGAACCCTCGCATCGTGCGCGAGGTACACCGGGCCTTCCTGGAGTCCCGGGACCTCTCGATGACCGAAGTCGACAAGGTGTGCGAGCAGGCCGCGCGGTGGGAGGCGTTCGACGCGCAGGCGTTGCGCCGCTACTACACCGAGGCTCTGGACTTCTCGTTCGGCGAACGCCAGCTGGCGGGTGTTCGCGAGTTCGCTCGCAGGGTTGCTTCGGACTCCGGATTCGATCCTGAGCTGGAGATCTCGGTCCTCCAGCCGTAGCGGAGCGGCTGCGGCTGCCGGCGCGGGGGCGGACCCGCTCGGAACCGCGGCCGGGTGACCTTCCTGTTCCGAGCGGGCACAATGGAGCGGGCGCGGCTCAGAAGCCTGAGGCGGGGCGTGTGGTGTAGTGCTCCTCCAGCCGGGTGAGCTCTTCGGTGCTGAGACTGAGCTCGGTGGCGGCGACGGCGTCGGTGAGGTGGTGCGGCTTGGTGGTGCCGACGATCGGCGCGGTGACCGCCGGCTGGTGCATCACCCAGGCCAGCGCCACCTGGGCGCGGCTGACGCCGCGCTCTGTGGCGACGGCGGCGACCGCGTCGATGATTCCCCGGTCGGCCTTGGCCGTCCGGCCGTAGAGGATCTCCTCGGCGCTGTCGGTGCTGTTGCGCGTGGTCTGCTCGTCCAGGTCTCGGGTCAGCCGGCCGCGCGCCAGCGGGCTCCAGGGCATCACGCCGATGCCCTGGTCCAGGCAGTACGGCAGCATCTCCCGCTCCTCCTCGCGCTGAAGCAGGTTGTACTGGTCCTGCATGGACACGAACCGGGTCCAGCCGTGCAGGTCAGCGGTGTGCTGGAGCTTGGCGAACTGCCAGGTCCACATCGAGGACGCACCGAGGTAGCGGGCCTTGCCGGCCTTCACCACGTCGTGCAGCGCCTCCATGATCTCCTCGGCCGGCACATTCGGGTCGAGCCGGTGGATCTGGTAGAGGTCGATGTAGTCGGTGCCCAGCCGGCGCAGACTCTCGTCCACCTGGGTGAGGATCGCCGCCCGGGACAGGCCACCGCCCTTCGGGCCGGGGCCCATCGTGGCGTTCACCTTGGTGGCGATGACCACCTCGTCCCGCTTGGCGAACTCGCGCAGCAACCGGCCGGTGATCTCCTCGCTGGCACCACGGCTGTACATGTTGGCGGTGTCGAACGTGGTGATGCCGGACTCGATGGCCTGCTTGAAGTACGGACGGGAGTCGTCGACGCCGAAGGACCACTGATGGGTGCCGCCGGCCGGGTCGCCGAAGCTCATGCAGCCCAGCACGACCTTGGAGACCGACAGCCCGCTCTTGCCCAACCGGAGGTATTGCATGGCGAGAAATCCTTACCAGGTGACGGAAAGCGAGTGGACGCCGTACACGAAGGTGCCGTGCCGGAACGGGGAAGGCGGTCAGCGCTTCGACAGGGCGACACCCCATGACTGAACGTTTGTTTAGTGATGGAGGGTAGCCTACGCCGCCCGCCGGCGTGCGCAGCGTGCGCGCCGGCGACATACGGCCGAGGTCACTGGGTGACGAGCCAGACCACTTCGTCGACGAAGTCGACGAGGGCTTCGACCGCTGCGGAGTCCCCGGAGGAGTGCCAGAGCGCGACCCGGCCGTGGGCGGCCGTGAAGACCAGGACCGCAGCTCGCCGGGGCGGCATCCGCAGCCGCACACCGGCCTGCCCGCAACGCTCGAACGCCGTGGCCACCTTGGTCACGAGGTCGGTCATCGGCCCGGTCGGAGGTGCTGTCAGCGGCTGATGGTTGATCAGCAGGCGGTAATGGCCGGGGTTGTCCACCACGAACTGGCAGTAGGCCCGCACCTGGGCCCGCACCCGCTCCAGCACGGCGTCCTGCTCGCACGACTCATCGGCCTTGGCCATGGCCTGCGAGATCTGCTCGTAGTCGTACTCGATCAGCCCTTTGACCAGTGCGGACTTGTCTGCGAAGTGCTGGTAGATGGCGGCCGGCGAGATGCCGGCGGCGCGTGCGACGCCGCGGATCGTCAGCCCCTCCTCGCCGCCCAGCTCGGACAGCAGGCGCGCGGCCCCCTCCAGGATCTCCAGGCGCAGCCTGTCACCTTGCCCTCGCGGGTTGCGCGCACGCTGCGATGTCTCGGCCACAAGAAACTCTAACCGGTGGCGGCCGGACCTGTCGGACACCTCGCAAGGCTCGACGGGCTTCCGGTTGCCGACGACCGCGCCTGCCGATGCGCAAGCCGCGTGCGTCGGCAGGTAGCGTAGGCTACCCTCATAACTAAACGAACGTTCAATCACGGAGGGTAGTCATGCCCGAAGCGATACCCGCCTTCCCCATGGCCCGGGCGGCCCAGTGCCCCTTCGACCCGTCCCCGCAACTGCGTGAGGTCGGGCCGATCAGCCGGGTCAGGATCTGGGACGGCAGCACGCCGTGGCTGGTCACGGACTACGACGTGCAGCGCGCGGTGTTGGCCGACCAGCGGTTCAGTGCCGACAGCGGCAAGCCCGGCTATCCCGCACAGACCGAGGCGATCCTGGTCCAGCGCGAGAAAGCCAAGTCGTTCATCAGCATGGACGACCCGAAGCACGACAAGCAGCGCAGGATGCTCACCCGAAACTTCGCGGTCAAGCGGATGGAGGAGATGCGGCCACGTGTTCAGCACATCGTGGACGGCCTGATCGACGACATGCTCGCCGGCCCCCGGCCCGTCGACCTGGTGACCGCGTTCGCGCTGCCGGTGCCGTCGCTGGTGATCTGCGACCTGCTCGGCGTGCCGTACTCCGCCCACGACTTCTTCCAGTCCCGCAGCACCAAGTTGGTCGCCCGCGACACGACGATGGACGAGGCGGTCAAGGCCGGCGACGAGCTCAAGGCCTACCTGTTGGAGCTGGTGGCGGCCAAGGAGAAGCAGCCGGCCGACGACATGATCGGCCGGCTGGTCACCGACCAGCTCCCGGCCGGCGAGCTGACCCGCGAAAAGATCGCCGCCATGGCCGTGCTGATGCTCAGTGCGGGCCATGAGACCACCGCGAACATGATCGCCCTGGGCACACTCGCGCTGCTGCGCAACCCCGCCCAGCTGGCCGGGATCCGTGACACCGACGACCCGAAGCTGATCGCCAACGCGGTTGAGGAACTGCTGCGGTACCTCAACATCACGACCGGCGGACGGCGGCGTGTGGCCACCGAGGACATCGAGGTCGCCGGCCGGCTGGTGCGCGCGGGCGAGGGCATCATCCTGGCCAACGAGGCCGGCAACCGTGACGAGGGTCAGTTCCCGGAGCCGGACCGGCTGGACATCCACCGCCAGGCCCGGCACCACATCGCCTTCGGCTATGGCGTGCACCAGTGCCTCGGACAGCCTCTGGCCCGCATGGAGCTGCAGGTCGTCTACGGCACGTTGTACCGCCGGATCCCGACGCTGGAGCTGGCGATCCCGTTCGAGGACGTCCCGTTCAAACACGGCAACTTCGTGTACGGCGTCCACGCGCTTCCCGTCACCTGGTAAGGATCTCTCGCCATGAAGGTTGCTGTCGATCAGGACAGGTGCGTCGGCTCCGGGCAGTGCGTGCTGATGGCCCCCGACGTGTTCGACCAGCGCGACGAGGACGGCATCGTCGTGCTCCTCGACGCGTTTCCGCCCACTGAGCTGCACGACGACGTACGTCAGGCGGCCCGGGTGTGCCCGGCGCTGGCCATCGAGCTGGACGAGTCGTGATAGCCGTTGTCGGCGCGTCGGCCGCGGGCCTCACCGCGGCCCGGACGCTCCGGTCCGAGGGTTACGACGGGCCGCTCACGGTCATCGGCGACGAGGATGCGATGCCGTACGACCGGCCACCGCTGTCCAAGCAGATCCTGTCCGGCGCATGGGAACCGTCGAAGACCGCCCTGCCGTGCGCCGTGGAGGACGTCGAGTGGATGCTGGGGGTGCGAGCCACCGGACTTGATGTCGAGGGCCGACGGCTCACCCTGTCCACCGGGGACGAACTGGCCTACGACAAGCTGGTCATCGCCACCGGGGTCAGGCCGCGGCGGCTGGCGTTCGGGCAGGAACTGGCTGGCGTGCACACGCTGCGGACCCTGCCGGACGCGCTGGCGTTCAGGGAGGATCTCGCGTCGGCCCGGTCGGTGGTGATCGTCGGGGCCGGCTTCACGGGCTCCGAAGTGGCCGCCGTGGCCTCGGGTACGGGCGCGGACGTCACCGTCGTCGATCCTCTGCCGGCGCCCATGATCCGCCAGTTCGGGCCGTGGCTCGGTGGCCTGGTCGCGCAGCTGCACGCCGGCCACGGCGTGCGGATGCGGCTGGGCGTGGGAGTGACCGGGCTGTCCGGCAGCTCTCGTGTGGACGGTGTGGAACTGGCCGACGGCACCGTACTGCCGGCCGACGTCGTGCTCGTCGCCATCGGGTCCGTACCCAACACCGACTGGCTCGTGGGCAGTGGGCTGTCGCTGACCCACGGCGTCGACTGCGACTCGTCGTGCCGGGCCGCGCCGAACGTCGCCGCCGCCGGAGATGTCGCGTCGTGGACGCATCCCGTGCACGGCAGGCGGACTCGGGTCGAGCACCGGATGAACGCCACCGAGCAGGGCATGGCCGCCGCCCGCACCCTGCTCGGCAAGGGCGAGCCGTACGCGCCGATCCCGTACTTCTGGACCGACCAGTACGACGTGAAGATCCAGGCGTACGGCGACTTCCCGGCAGGCGCCGTGCCCTCGTTGGCCGCCGGTGACATCCGCGCCGAGCGGTTCGCGGCAGTGTACGCAAGCGATGGCCGGATCACCGGCGTGCTCGGCTGGAACCTGCCCAGCGACACCCGCCGGCTGCGCGCCCGCATCGGCGAGGTCCTCGACCCGCTCGGCCCCGGCAGCGAATGGAAACTCTCGTGAGCGTCCACACCGGCACGCCCCGTGGCGTGCGCTCCCCCGGGTGGATCGCCGCCCTCCTCGGAATCCTCTACGGACTCGCCACGACCGGCACGTCCGCGGTCACGGTGAGCCTGCCCCGGCTGGCAGGCGAGCTCGGCATCGGCGCGAGCGGCGCCGCCTGGACGATCAGCGTGTACACGGTGGTGCTTGCCGTCGCGACCCCGCTGCACGGACGGCTGGCCGACGCGTACGGACTGCGGGTCCCGCTGGTCGTCGGGGTGGTCACGATGGCGGTCGGCGCGGTCGGGTCCGCACTGGCCCCGACCTTCCCGGTCCTGATCGTCGCCCGGGTCGTGCAGGGCTTCGGCGGGGCGAGCATCGCGGTGCTGGTCACCGCTCTGGTCTCGGCGATGTGGGACGGCCCGCAGCGTGGCGCGGCGCTCGGCCGGGTGGCCGGGGTGGGGGCCACGTTCAGCGCACTGGGCCCTCTGATGGGCGGTGCGCTGGAGGATGCCGGCGGTTGGCGGCTGGCCATGACGCTGCCCGCACTCGGGCTGCTCACCCTCCCGTACCTGGCGCGGCTCGCGCCGTCCGGCGGGTCCCGCGAACGCATCGACCGCACGGGGGCCGTGCTCATCGCGATGGCCGCGTCCGGGCTCGTACTGCTGCTCCAGTCGCCGTCGTCCGGCGCGGTCACGGCGATCGTCGGCGCGGTGCTGCTCGCCGCGGGCGCGCCGGCCGTCGTCGCCCGGGTGCGGGCGCAGCCACACGGGTTCCTGCCCCGCTCCGTCGTGACCAACCCGGTGGTGCTGCGCAGCTCGTTCGCGGCCGCCGCCATCCCCGCCAGCTGGTTCGCACTGCTCGTCGGGGTGCCCGGCGTGGCCGCGGGCTGGGGCTGGACCCCGCTCGCCACCGGTCTGCTGATGCTCCCCGCGGCTGCCGTCGGGCTGGTGGCGCCGTGGTTCTGCCGAAGGGCGCTCGCCCGGCTGGGTGCACGGCGCGCCATCGCCGTCGCGTGCACCATCGCGGTCCTGGCACTGCTCGTCGCCGCGGCCGGCGCCGCCACGGACTCCCCAGCGTTGCTCGCGCTGGGCGTGGGGCTCATCACGGTGGCCTTCGGGCTGGGACAGCCCGCCATGATGTCGGCCGTCGACTCGGCCGTGACCGCCGCCGATCGTGGCGTCGCCATCGGTGCTGCGACGCTGGTGTTCCTCATCGGTGCCAGCGTCGGCGCCGCCCTGGTCGGCGGTCTCGGCGGGGTGGCGAGCCTGTCCACAGTGTTCCTCTTGCTCACGGCACTGCCGGTGGCAGGGCCGGCCGTCCTGCTGCTGGCCGGCCGCCGGCACGCCGCAGTCGCCTGACCGCGCCGATGCCGCGACGGCCGGATCTACGGCCGCTGGTAACCCTCGCAGGAATACCGCGCCCTGCCCTGCGCAGCCGAACCACCCCCGACGACAAGGAGCCGACCTATGACCACCGACACCGGATCCGTTCTCGCCCGCCCGGGGTCCGGGCCCGTCACCGGCATCCGTGGAGCGGACCAGATGCTGCGGTTCCCCGGGATCCGCTACGGAACGGCCGAACGGTTCGCACGGCCGGTCCGGGCCGACCGGCACACCGACACCGTCGATGCGACCCGGCCAGGCCCGATCTGCCCGCAGCTGCCGTCCCGCCTGGAACCGGTCTACGGCCCGCAGTGGAACGAACCGCCGCAGTCCGAGGACTGCCTCTTCCTTGCGATCACCACACCCGGCCTCGCCGGGAACCGACCGGTGATGGTCTGGGTGCACGGCGGCGGGTACGTGACCGGTGGCGGCACCCTCCCCATAAGTGACGGTGGACGGCTCGCCGCCGACGGGGATGTCGTCGTCGTATCGATCAACTACCGGCTGGGGGCGCTGGGCTACCTGGTCCACAAAGGGGTCAGCGACGGCAACCTCGGCCTGTACGACCAGATCCTCGCGCTGGAATGGGTGCACGACAACATTGCCGCGTTCGGCGGTGATCCGGCGAACATCACCGTCTTCGGCCAGTCCGCCGGCGCGAGCTCGGCCATCGCGCTCCTGTCGGTCCCACGCAGCCGGCGACTGATCCGCCGGGTGATCGCACAGAGCGCACCGACGCTCGCGACGCTCCCCACCCGCAGCGCGGCACTCGCGGCCGGGCCCTACTTCGCCGAGGCAGCCGGTGGCGACCTGACGACACTCCCGGTGCAGCGGATCCTCGATGCCCAAGCCCGCACCGGACAGTGGAATGCGGACATGTCGCCGAGGCCGGGGACGGTGCCGTTCCGGCCCGCGCTGACGGATCCGCTCGCGGACCCCGAGACGAACCACCGCACCTTTCGGTCCGAGCCCATGCCGGACCTCCTCATCGGCCATACCTCCGCCGAGGGCAGGGCGTTCGCCCTTGGCACCCCGACCCCGGTACCCGAGGAAGCCGTCGTGGCGATGTCTCGCAGGGTGTTCATCGAGCCGGCGCACGAGATCGGGCGGCAGGTCCTCGACGCCTGCGGAGCGGCCTTTCTCTACGAGTTCGGCTGGGCGCCGACGGAGGGGGGCCTGGGCGCTGTGCACGGTGTCGAGATGCCCTTCCTCCTGGGGACGCGGGAGGCGTGGACCGGCAGCCCGGTGCTGGGCAGGACCGACTGGGCCACCGTCGAGGCCAAAGGAAGGACCCTCCGCCAGAGTTGGGCACATTTCGCGCGGTACGGATCGCCGAGCACCGCCGAAGCCGAATGGCCGCAATGGAATGGCGACGAGATGTCCGTCCACCGGATCAACTGGTGACCGAGCGACTGGGCCGTGGATCTTGGCGGGGCAGTCTCTGTACCCTGCCGACCCAGTGGCCGGGGCAGGCCATGGTCTCCGGGGTCGCACCCCCGCTGGCTACGAGACCAGCTGGCCCTTCCCCAGGCCGATGACCCCGCCCTTGGAGACGGTGTACAGCTCCGCGTCCCGGTCCGGGTTGACGCCTATCGTCGCGCCGGGCGGAACCTCCACGTTCTTGTCCAGGACCGCGCCGCGCACCACCGCGCCCCGGCCCACGATGACGTTGTCGTGCAGCACCGATCCCTGGACCACCGCACCCGGGTCGACCCGCACGCCCGGTGACAGCACGGACCGGGTGACCTGGCCCCGGATCAGGCAGCCGGCGCTGATGATGGACTCGCTCGCCATGCCGCCCGAGTTGAAGCGGGCCGGCGAGAGCTGGTACGAGTGGGTGTAGATCGGCCAGCTGCGGTTGAAGAGGTTGAAGGCGGGCCGCTCGGCGATCAGGTCCATGTGGGCGTCGTAGTACGCGTCGAGGGTGCCGACGTCCCGCCAGTAGCCGCGGTCGCGGCTGGTCTCGCCGGGGACGTGGTTGGTGCCGAAGTCGTAGAGCTGGGCCTCGCCGCGGGCGGTGAGCTGGGGCAGGATCGAGCCGCCCATGTCGTGCACCGACTGGTCGTCCTCGGCGTCCCGGTGCAGGGCCTCCACCAGCGCCTTGGTGGTGAAGATGTAGTTGCCCATGGAGGCGAAGACACAGTCCGGGGAGCCCGGCAGGCCCGGCGGGTCGGCGGGCTTCTCCAGGAAGGTCTCTATCGTCTGCCCGTCCGAGCCCGGGGTGATCACACCGAACGCCGAGGACTCCACGCGCGGGATGCGGATGCCCGCGACCGTGACCCCGGCACCGCCCTCGATGTGCTGCTGGAGCATCTGGCGCGGGTCCATGCGGTAGACGTGGTCGGCGCCGAACACCGCGACGTAGTCGGGCTGTTCGTCGTGGACGAGGTTGAGGGACTGGAGGATGGCGTCGGCGCTGCCCAGGTACCAGCGCGGGCCGAGCCGCTGCTGCGCCGGGACCGGGGTGACGTAGTTGCCGAGCAGGCTGGACATCCGCCAGGTGGTGGTGATGTGCCGGTCCAGCGAGTGCGACTTGTACTGGGTCAGCACGCAGATGCGCAGCACGTCCGCGTTGACCAGGTTGGACAGCACGAAGTCGACCAGGCGGTAGGTACCGCCGAAGGTGACAGCTGGTTTGGCTCGGTCGGCGGTCAGCGGCATCAGGCGCTTGCCCTCTCCGCCGGCGAGCACGATCCCGAGTACCGACGGTCCACCACGACGCATGGCCGCTCCCCTCACCCTGGTGCTCCATGCCTGCCCTGGGAGCACATCCACTAAGCCTGCACCGGGATCACGTCGAACAGACGGCCTGTTCGTTACGCCTGTCGTTACTCCTGTTTGAGGATCTCCTCCGTCACGCCTGTTTGAGGATCTCCTCGTAGAGCCCGGCCGTGCGCCGGGCCACCGCGTCCCAGCCGAACTCCCCGACGGCGCGCTCGCGTCCGGCCTCGCCCATCCGCCGGGCCGTCTCCCGGTCGCCGACGACGGCGTCCAGGGCCCGCGCCAGGCCGCCCTCGAAGTCGTCGTCCAGGTCGACCAGCAGACCCGTCTTGCCGTCCTCGACGACCTCCGGGATACCGCCGACCCGGGACGCCACCACGGGCGTGCCGCAGGCCATCGCCTCCAGGTTGACGATGCCGAGCGGCTCGTAGACCGAGGGGCAGGCGAAGACGGCCGCGTGGGTGAGGAGCTGGATGACATCGGCGCGCGGCAGCATCTGGGGGATCCAGTGCACGCCCTCGCGGACCCGGCTCAGCTCCTCGAAGAGCTCGCGGAACTCCCGGTCGATCTCGGGGGTGTCGGGTGCCCCCGCGCACAGCACGACCTGCGCCGCCGGGTCGATGTCCCGTACCGCGCGCAGCAGATGGGGGACGCCCTTCTGGCGGGTGATACGGCCGACGAACAGCACGTACGGGCGGGCGGGGTCGATGCCGATCCGGGCCAGGACGTCGGTGGAGCGGTCCGGGCGGTAGAGGGCGGTGTCGATGCCGTTGTGCACGACGTGGACCTTCGCCGGGTCCAGGGCCGGGTAGCAGCCGAGGATGTCCTCGCGCATCGCCCCGGACACCGCGATCACCGCGTCGGCGGCCTCGATCGCGCTGCGCTCGGCCCAGCTCGACAGGGCGTAGCCGCCGCCGAGTTGCTCGGCCTTCCAGGGGCGCAGCGGCTCCAGCGAGTGGGCGGTCACCACGTGCGGGACGCCGTACAGCAGCTTGGCCACATGGCCGGCGAGGTTGGCGTACCAGGTGTGGGAGTGCACGAGGTCGCGGCCTTCGAGGCCCGCGGCCATGGCCAGGTCCACGGAGAAGGTGCGCAGCGCGTCGTTGGCGGTGTCCAGCGCGGACCAGGGGCGGTGCCGGACGACGCCGACCCCGCGGCCCTCGCCCCAGCAGTGCACCTCCAGGTCGACCAGGGGTCGCAACTCCCGGGCGAGGAACTCCACATGAACACCCGCACCGCCGTAGACGTCGGGGGGATACTCCCGGGTCAGCAGTCCGACTCGCACCCGCAACCCCTCGCTCTCCACGGCCGGTTGTTCCATGGTCACCCAGATGCGGCGCGCGGGGAAGAGCGCGGTGGTTGTGTGAAACAACAGTCACCGCAGACCCCGCCGCCCGGTACCCGGTAGTAGAGACAGCAGCTGCGACGCCGGAAGGCCAGGCCGGCCCGGGTGCCGGTGGCGTTCAGCAGGGGGTGTGCGAAGAGAGCGTCGGCGAGGGCGCGGGTCCGGGCGGCCGTATCGGCACAGTCGTTCGCACGTGCCCAGCGGTCCAGTTCCCGTGCGGCACCGGCCAGCGCGGAGCCGGCATTGCCCCACAACAGGCCGGCGGCGAGACCGTAGCGGTCCCTCAGGGCCTCCCCTAGGGGTTCGAGATGGCCGCGCACGACGGCTTGCACGAGGGCTTGTACCGCTGCTCGTACGGCGGTGTCGGCGTCCGCGGCCGGGTCGGTGGCGCCGGGCAGCGGGCGCACCTCGGTGAGCCAGAGGTCGTCGGGGGCGGTGGCACCGGGGTCCCAGCGCAGCAGGCCCGGGTCGAGGTCGGGGAGGCGGCCGTAGCGGACGGCGCAGCCGAGGGCGACGGACCAGAGCCGGGCGGCCAGCGCCTGGTGGGCGATGGAGGCGGCGACCCGGGGCTCGGCGGTGCGCAGACGCCCCGCGACGGCCTCCACACGGAAAGTCAGGAGATCTCCATATACATCCGATCTAAGTTTTTTATAGGCCTTTGCCAGAGTTGCCGGTTCGCCGGTCCGCGCCGCACCGGGGCCTCCTACCTCCCCTCGGACCGTCCGCAGGACGAAGAAGCCGCCGAGCGGGCGGAGCGCGGCGAGATCGGGGTCCAGGTCCACGAACAGGTCCACGAACAGCAGTAGTACCAGGGTTCCCGGAGCCCCTGCGCACGCCGCCTCCACCCGGCGGCCCCCCACCCTGGGGATGATCAGGATCCCGTCGTACTCCATCGGTAGTAGGACCCATTAGGTGCTCAGGTACGACGACGGGAAGCAGACGGGCGGGCAGAGTGTTGCTCATGGAAGCCGACCGATCACCGCGCGGGGCCAAGCGGCACCGCCTGACGCAGAGGAGCCGAGTATGAGTGCCCTCGCGTTGTCCGTGATGCTTTCCTTCGTGTCCGCCGTCGCCTACGCCGGCGGAGCCATCGTGCAGGAGCAGGTGGCGGTCTCCTCCCCCGACGAGCAGTACGCGCCGCTGCGCCGCCCGAGTTGGTGGGGCGCGATGGCGCTCAACGGCCTCGGCGGCCTGCTGCACGTGGTGGCGCTGGCCTACGGCCCGCTGAGCCTGGTGCAGCCGCTGGGCGCGCTCACCATCGTGTTCGCACTGCCCATGGCAGCCCTCTTCGTCGGCCGCAGGGCCGGGGCGACCGCCTGGCGGGGCGCGATCATGGCCACCGTCGGTCTGGCGGGTCTGCTCTCCCTGGTCGGCTCCTCCGACGCGCACTCCCTGGACTCCGCCGGACGGATCGGCGTCGCGCTGGTCACCGGTGGGGCGGTGGTCGCGCTGATGATCGCGGGCCGGGCCGCGCACCGGCACCCGGCGGTGCGCAGCGTGCTGCTCGCCACCGCGTCCGGCATAGCCTTCGGCATGTCCTCGGTGTTCACCAAGGTCGTGGCGATCGACTGGGACGGCGGGATCGCCACGGCCGACGTGCTCTGGCTGTCCGTGATCGGCGCCTACGCCGTCGCGGGCGTCATGATCTCCCAGGCCGCCTACCGCGGCGGCGGCCTCGCCGCGCCGCTGGCCACGCTGACCATGGTCAACCCGGTCCTGGCCGCGGCGGTCGGCATCACGATGTTCGGCGAGACGTTCCGCTACGGCGCGACGGGCACCCTGCTGGCACTGGGCTGCGGAGTGGTGGCGGCGGGCGGCCTGATCCTGCTGACGACCGAGCGCATCGAGCGGACCCCGCACCCGGCCCAGCCGGAGCCGGCGGCCGCCGTGGCCGAGGTGTCGCCCGAGCCGCTGGTCGAGGCGCTGGTGGAACTGGCCGAGGCGGATCTGGAGGTCCTGTCCGCGGACGTCCTTTCGGCAGGAGCCGGTTCGCCGGGAGTCGGTTCGCCCGGCGACGGCGACGCGCGTCCCGCGCCGGCCCCGCTGGCCGCGATGCCCCAGCAGCGGTCGGGGTCCGCGGCGCCGGACGTGGCCGAAGTGCTGCTGCCCGCCGCCGACTACGTGCACGGTCCGCTGCTGGACCGGCGCCGCCGTACGCGGGTCAAATCCTGACGCCGCCGGCCCGGAGATAGGCGACCGGGTCGATGTCCGTGCCGAAGCCGGGCCCCGTCCGCACCTCGAAGTGCAGATGCGGGCCCGTGGCGTTTCCGGTGGAGCCGGAGCGGCCGATCCGCTGGCCCGTGGACACGCTCTGCCCGGCCCGCACGGAGATCGCCGACAGGTGCCCGTACTGCGTGTAGCGGCCGTCGGCGTGCCGGATCACCACCTGGTAGCCGTACGAGCCGCCCCAGCCCGCCGTGACGACCTGCCCGGCCTCGACCGCCTTGACGGAGGTGCCGGTGGGCGCGAGGAAGTCGACGCCGGTGTGGTAGCCCTTCGACCAGTGCGAGCCGGACGCGTGGTAGGGGGTGCCGATCGGGGCGTCGACGGGGGCGACCAGGGAGTGTCCGGTGCGGGTGCCGGCCTTCGTGGTCTCGGCCTTGGCCTTGGCCTTGGCCTTGGTTTTCGTCCTGGTCTTGGCCGCCGCCTTCTTCGCCGCCGATTCGGCCTTGGCGGCCTGACCGGTGAGGCTGAGCCGCTGTCCCGGCAGGATCAGGTCGGGGTCGGAACCGACCGTCGTACGGTTGGCCGCGTACAGCCGGTGCCAGCCCCCGGTGACGTCGTGTTCCTCGGCGATGCCGGAGAGCGTGTCGCCGTGCACCACGGTGTACATCTCGGCCTGGCCGGCCCGGGACTGCGGCGTCGTCTGCGGCTGTACGTCCCGTACGGAACTCTTCGCGGAGCTCTTGGCTGAACTCTTCGTGGTGTGCGCCGCGGGGCGGGTGGCCGCGCTCTCGGTGTGCACGTCGGGGGTGCCGCCGCCGCGGGTGAGCCCGGCCCGCACCGAGCAGACCGGCCAGGCGCCCGGCCCCTGGCCGGCGAGGACCTTCTCCGCGACCGCTATCTGCTGGTCCTTGGTGGCGAGGTCGGCGCGCGGCGCGTACCTGGTGCCCCCGTAGGCCTCCCAGGTGGACTGGGTGAACTGGAGCCCGCCGTAGAAGCCGTTGCCGGTGTCGATGCTCCAGTCGCCGCTGGACTCGCAGGCGGCGACCTTGTCCCAGGTGGACACGGAGGCCGCGTCGGCGCTGCCGGCGGCGGCGAGCGGGAGCGCGAGGCCGGCGCCGCCCGCCGTGACGGTCAGCGAGGCGCGGTTGATCCTGTTCGGCTGGTACCGGCGGTGCCGGCCGCGTTCGGCCATGTCTGGAGCCCCCCTCGCCACACGCGTCAGGAAGGCCAAAAGTAAGTGCCCCGAACAGGCCATGACAAGACAGCAATCAGCCGCCTCTCGCTCCTCGGGGGCACGGCCGTCACCTTCCGAAGGGCAGTGGGGCGGAAGCATGTTGACGTGCCATCAGTCCTGCGGGCCGTACGGCGCCCCCGGGAAGCGTTTCACGAGGTTACTGAGCCGTCGGGCCCGTGCGGTCCGTATCTGCATGTGCGGCCGGTCGGACGGCGGGTCAGGATGGCCTTTGGGCAATACTGGCGGGCATGAGCGGCAGCAGCATCCCTTGCACGTGCTATGGGATCGACTTGATTCTTGAGGAGCAGTCGGTATGAGCACTTCGGCGCAGATCGGCGTCACGGGTCTCGCGGTCATGGGCCGCAACCTCGCCCGGAACTTCGCGCGCAACGGCTACACGGTGGCGTTGCACAACCGCACGGTGTCGAAGACACACGAGCTGGTGGAGAACTTCGGGGACGAGGGCGACTTCATCGCGGCCGAGACCGCCAAGGAGTTCGTCGAGGCGCTGGAACGGCCCCGTCGGCTGGTCATCATGGTCAAGGCGGGCGGTCCGACGGACGCGGTGATCGAGGAGTTCGCACCGCTCCTGGAGCCCGGCGACATGATCATCGACGGCGGCAACGCGCACTTCGCGGACACCCGGCGCCGCGAGAAGGCGCTGCGCGAGCAGGGCATCCACTTCGTGGGCATGGGCGTGTCCGGCGGTGAGGAGGGCGCGCTGCACGGGCCGAGCATCATGCCGGGCGGCCCGAAGGAGTCGTACGACTCGCTGGGCCCGATGCTGGAGAAGATCTCGGCGAAGGCGGCGGCCGACGGCGCGCCCTGCGTGACGCATGTCGGCCCCGACGGGGCCGGGCACTTCGTGAAGATGGTGCACAACGGCATCGAGTACGCCGACATGCAGCTGATCGGCGAGGCGTACCAGCTGCTGCGCGATGTCGCCGGGTACTCCCCCGCGGAGATCGCGGACATCTTCCGTACCTGGAACACCGGCCGGCTCGACTCCTACCTGATCGAGATCACGGCGGAAGTGCTGGCGCACGTGGACGCGGCGACCGGCAAGCCGTTCGTGGACGTGGTGGTGGACCAGGCGGAGCAGAAGGGGACCGGCCGCTGGACGGTCCAGATCGCGCTCGACCTGGGGGTGCCGGTGTCGGGCATCGCGGAGGCGGTGTTCGCGCGCTCGCTGTCGGGCCACGCGGACCTGCGGGCGGCCTCCCGCGGGCTGGCGGGGCCGAAGCCGACGGCGCTGTCCAAGGCGGAGGCGGCGGCGTTCGCGGACCGGGTGGAGCAGGCGCTGTACGCGTCGAAGATCGTGTCGTACACGCAGGGCTTCCACGAGATCCAGGCGGGCAGCGACGAGTACGGCTGGGACATCGACCTCGGGGCCGTGTCCTCGATCTGGCGGGGCGGCTGCATCATCCGGGCGGCGTTCCTGGACCGGATCCGGGCGGCGTACGACGCGCGGGCGGACCTGCCGAGCCTGCTGTCGGACGAGACGTTCGCGCAGGAGATCGCTCAGGCGCAGGACGACTGGCGTGAGGTGATCATCGCGGCGACGCGGGAGGGGGTTGCCGTGCCCGGGTTCTCGGCGGCGCTGGCGTACTACGACGCGCTGCGGGCGGAGCGGTTGCCTGCGGCGCTCACGCAGGGGCAGCGGGACTTCTTCGGGGCGCACACCTACCGGAGGGTGGACCGGGAGGGGGCGTTCCACACGCTGTGGGGCGGGGACCGCTCGGAGGTCACGGCGTAGGGGTGACCGTCTGTGGGGTGCGGGTGGGCTGTGGTTTCGCGCAGTTCCCCGCGCCCCTGGGAGTGGGCTGAGTTCAGTCGTCGGGTGCGGGTGCGTGGTGGGTTTCGCGCAGTTCCCCGCGCCCCTGGGAGTGGGCTGGGCTCAGTCGTCGGGTGCGGGTGTGTGGTGGGTTTTCAGGTTAGGGGTGGGCCCGGTTCGGGGTTGGGGACGGGTTCTGGGGGTGGGGGGATGGGGGGTGGGGTGGGGGTTGGTGGGGTGGGGATCGGGGCGGGGGGTGGTTGGGGGGCTGGGGATGGTTCGGGGGTGGGGACGGGGCTGGGGTAGGGGTCCGGGGTTGTCATGGTGGCCTCCGGGCAGTGGCTCGACGTCGCCTCTGGGGTCTATGCCCCGCCTACCCGACCGGCGCTCGTGCACTCCCCCGTACGGACCGCCGCCGCGGAGGCGTGCTGCGGGAGGGCGAGGATGCTCAGAAGCGGCCGGGGTGGGCGACCAGCCATTCCTTCGCCGCGCGCAGCAGCTCGGGGTCCGGCGTCGGTGCCACGTCGGGGTGGCGCTCGGCCCACACGACGACGTACGGGCAGAGCGGGGCCACCGGGGTCCCCTCTCGCTCGGAGATCGCGTACAGCTCGCGGGCGAGGGAGCCCGCGATGCCCTTCCCCTCGTGCTCGGGTTCCACGATGGTGTGGACCGGCACGAGGGCCCGGGAGGGCGACTCCAGGACGAAGTACTCGATGTGGCCGACGACTTCGTCGCCGGCGACCGCCTCCAGACGGCCCGCCGCCCGGTCGTCGCGGATCTCGATGTCGCTCATGTCGCCCTCCTGGTCCGTCGGTCAGGCCGATACGGCCTGCGGGCTGCGCTCCTGGTCCGAGCCCGGTACCGGCTCGGACGGGTCGGCGCCGAGGGCCACGATCCGGTTGTCGTGGTCGACGTGCACGACCCGCGGCCGAAGCGTACGCGCCTCGGCGTCGGTGACCTGAGCGTAGCTGATGATGATCACCAGATCGCCGGGATGGACGAGATGGGCGGCCGCCCCGTTGATCCCGACGACACCGGAGCCCCGCTCGCCCTCGATGACGTACGTCTCCAGCCGGGCGCCGTTGGTGATGTCGACGATGTGGACCAGCTCACCGGGGAGCAGGTCGGCGGCGTCGAGGAGGTCGGCGTCGATGGTCACCGATCCCACGTAGTGCAGGTCGGCCTGGGTGACGGTGGCACGGTGGATCTTCGACTTGAACATGGTGCGCAGCATGAGGAAACTCCCGGTTCGTCTGCTCCCTGCCTGCTTCTGCAGGTCAAGGGCTGTCCCCGGAGGCTACATCGCCTCGCATGTCCGGTCAGGCGAGTCGCGGTGCCACCTCGGCTGCCACCCATTCCATGGCCTTCTCGACATGTTCAGCCGCGACAGGCAGCCACAGGGTGCAGGCGGTGAGCCCTGCCTCGGCGAGCCGCCCGAGGTCGTCGGCGACACTCGCTGCGGTGGGCGCGGCGCCGCCGAGCGGCCGTCCCGGTGGCGGAATCTCCGCGGGGAGACCGGGCGGAGTGAGGAACGCGGCCGAAGCGAGCGTCAGCCGGTCGGCGTTCTCTGCGCCCCCGAGGTCACTCAGGCGGCGCCGGACGCCGGTGACCTCTGCGGCGTCGACGCCGGTGCCGTACCAGCCGTCGCCGAGACGCAGCGCACGGCGCAGGGCGGCGTCGCTGTGGCCGCCGACCCACACGGGCGGACCGCCGACGGTGACCGGAGGCACTCCCAGGTGCGCGGCGTGCAGTTTCGTGTACGGCCCGTCGAAGTCCGCGGGCCGCCGGGCCCACAGGGCCCTGGCAGCGGCGAGGTGGTCGTCGGTGCGTGCACCGCGTTCACGGGCGGGTACACCGAGGGCGGCGAATTCGTCGGGGTTCCAGCCGGTGCCGACGCCCAGGATCAAGCGGCCTCCGGACACGACGTCCAGGGTGGCCGCCTGGTTGGCGAGCACCAGCGCCGGGTAGTACGGCGCGACGAGTACGGATGTCAGCAGCCGCAGGCGGGTCGTCGCCCCTGCGACAGCCGACAGCAGAACAAGCGGGTCCGTGTCGAGGCCGAAGCCGCTGTCCAGCAGGCGGTTGCCGACCGCAACGTGGTCGAAGCCGAGTTCTTCGGCGTGCCGTGCGGCGCGGAGCGCGCCGGCTCCGTCGTCGAGCGGCCAGCGCGGCTGAAGAGAAACACCGAGGCGTAACAGGGACATGAGGTAGCCCTTCGACGGCAGTCCGATGGCGACACGACGATCACCGACCGCCCTGTCACCACACCCAACCCCCACTCCGCCCTCATTTCATCCCCGGCCGGGACACGGCGGGTCGACTGTCACAGTCGAGGCTCCGGGTGAAGCGGGGCGACCAGAGGCTCCCCGGCAGTACCTCGTACGCGGCCGCGAGCCGTCGGCAGCCCTCTTCGGCAGCTTTCTTCGGCCGCCCCGACGGGCGGCGCGGACGCGCGCTGCGAGCGGCTGACCGCTATCTGTCCCCGCGCAGGTCCAGGACGGCCATGACCCGTTTTCCGGGCGGTTCGGGAACGGTCCACAGCCGGCTGCACAGGAGTCCGACCAGCCGCAGTCCGTGGCCGCCCACACGTGCCGGGTCGGCCTCGCGCAGGCGGGGCGGGGACGGGGAGCAGTCGCGGACGGCGATCAGCAGGCGGCCCGTGCCGGGCTCGAGTTCCAGGAGCAGCTCACCGGGGCCGGGGGCGTGCCGGACCGCGTTGGTGACGAGTTCGCTGACCACGAGCTGGGCGTCCTGGGTCGCCCGGTCGTCGGGGCCGCGTGCCTGGCGGGCCAGGAAGGTGCGTACCGCGCGCCGGGTGTCCGCAATGGGTGCGCAGGCCGCACCCCAGGCCACGCTGCACCGCGCAGGTCGCTGCAGTGGTTGTTCATCCTCTTCCTGCTCCCTGATCGGGACGGCCATGGGAGTGTCTCCGGGCAGGCTTCGTCTGTGTCGTGGTGATCACCCCGCGTGCTGGTGATTCGTGGATCAGGTACCCGGTACGGCGTCCTTCATGAGGGGCTCGCCCCGTCTGCGCCGGGACGGATGTCGGTGACGGTGAACAGTTCCCTGGTACCGCTGATCTCCAGAAGCCGGCTGACGGCGGGCCGCAGGGGGCCGATCAGCACGAGGGTCCTGCCGTCCGCCTGGTGGCGGTGACGGGCCCTGACGAGCGCGTTGAGCAGCATGCTGTCGGCGAAGGTGACCCCGGCGAGGTCCACCGCCGTGACGGGCATCGCCGCCCGGTCGGCCGCCTCCCAGGCCCGGCCGAAGTCACCGGCGTCGTCGTAGTCGATCTCGCCTCGTACGGTGAGCACGAAGGTCTGCTCACGCTGGTCGATGTGCACACTCAGGTCGGGAGCCGCGTGCATGGCGCCATCCTCACGTCACGGATCTCCGGAAACGGTCGTCATACGGCCCGCTGTGGCGGGTACACGGATGTCTGCAAGGTTCGCCGACGGGCGAACGCGACCCTTCGAGGGCGGCGCGTGGATGGCCGGTACGACCACCGCGGAGGCGCGGCCGCCGTGGCGGAGGCGAGACGTTCCGGCCCGGACCGTGTGCGGTCCGGCGTACGCGCGGCACCGCAGCGCGCCATCCCTCCTGCGGGTCATTGTCCGACCGTTTCCGATCACTTCCGAGCCTCCGACGTTCGCGACGTACCGCGCAGCACCTACGGATCACACCGACAGGAGGTAACCGAAGAGAGCGAAGGCAATCCCCAGAACAGTTGTCGTTTGACAACAATAGCCATGAGGCAACAGAGTAGCCGAGTCGGACGTACACGGGGAAGGACCTGGAATGATCCGGTGGACGGAGACCGCTCCGGGCACCGTTCGCCATCGTCGTGAAGCGGTGGTGACACCGGTGCCGTGAAGGTTCTTTCAGGCGGTCCGGCTGTCGGATTCCGGTGCCTCGTCGTGTATCTGCGCGGCCGCGGTCGTGCAGAACGCCTCCAGGCCCTCCAGCAGAGCGACACGCTTGGCCGCGGGCATGTCCGCCAGCACCTTCTGCAGCTCGCTCTCGCGGCGGGCGCGCAGATCGGCAAGGAAGGAACGCCCCCGGCCGCTGAGATGGAGCCGTACCTCGCGCCGGTCCTCCGGGCTCACCACACGCTCGACGAACCCCGCGGCCTGGAGCCGGTCGCAGAGCCGGCTCGTCGACGGAGGAGTGGAGGCGAGGAATTCGGCGAGAGTGCGCAGATTGATGCCGTCGTGGTGCTCGAGGATGTGCAGCACGCGCAGCTGGGAGGCGGAGGTGGGCGCGGTCGAGGCCCGTCCCCACACGACCTCCAGCAGCTCGACGGCCCGCGTGGTCACGCGAGCGACCTCATCGGGCTCTGGGCGGCGGCGGAAGGCAGTCACGATCACACTCTCGCAGGCACTGGGGCGCCCCTCAGCGTACTAGCAGCCGACGCCGGCACGGACGCCTACGGGCACACGGACACCTCGGGACGACAGACGCGGCTCTTCGCGGAGCCCGGCCGCAGCCGGGCCCGCACGTTGTCAGGAGAAAGAATGGTGCACTCCCCATCGTGAACAGATTCGAAACCGCTGAACGCGCTCTGCGCACGGCGGCTCCCCACGAACTGCTGGACGCCGTCCGCGTCGTGCTGATCGAGCGGTACGACGCGGAGGACGTCGAGCTGTTCATGGCCGACTACGGCCTGACGGTGCTTCAGCCGGTGTCGGTGGCGCCGCACAACCTGGAGCCGGTCCCGGTGCACGGCAGCCCGGCCGGCCGGGCCTTCGGCTCCCAGACGCCCTACTGCGAGGACGGCCGGGGCCGGCCGGCGCGTGTCCATCTGCCGGTGAGCGTGCGCGGCGACCGGCTCGGCGTGCTGTCCGTGACCCTGCGGGGCAACGAGGCGGCATCCGAATGCGTCGCCGAACTCGCCGAGATCGCCGATGCGCTGGCGCACGAGGTGATCGTGGCCGAGCGCGACACGGACCTGTACCTCCAGGCCCGGCGCAAGGACCGGCTCACGCTGGCCGCGGAGATGCAGTGGCACCTGCTGCCCGGCCGCTCCTGCTCCCGGCCCGAGTACGACCTGGCCTGCCAGCTGGAGCCGGCCTACGCCGTCTTCGGGGACAACTTCGACTGGTCCGCCACGGCCGACCAGCTGATGCTGTACGTCACCAACGGCATGGGCGAGGGCATAGAGGCGGCCCTGCTGACCAACCTCGCCGTCAGTGCGCTGCGCAACGCGCGGCGCGCCGGCATCCCCATCGCGGACCAGGCGGCCCTGGCCGACCAGGCCGTCTACGCCCACTACCGGGGCCGCCGCTACCTGTCCGTCCTGATGCTGGACTTCGACCTGGTGACCGGCCGGGCGAGCGTCGTGGACGCCGGCTCCCCGCAGTTGCTGCGGCTGCGCGGCGGCACCGTCGAGCGCGTACCCTTCGACGCCCAGCTGCCGCTGGGGATGTTCGAGGAGACGGACTACGTGGCGCAGGACTTCTCCGTCGCGCCCGGGGACCGGCTCATCTTCGTCAGCGACGGCGTCCACGCGGTGCACTCGCCCAAGGGCGAGACGTACGGCGAGCGGGCACTCGCCCGGGCCATCCACTCCACTCGGCTGCTGCCCGCCGCGGAGGTGCCGCGTGCCATTCTGCGCGAGCTGGCGGGTCATCGCGGCGAGGCCGCCGTGGCCGACGACGACGCGTTGGTCGTATGCCTGGACTGGCGGGGGCGTCAGCCGTCGTGACGCGGTGGCGCCGTGACGTGTGTGGAGCCGCGGTGCCGCTCCACACACGTCAGGATCCGGTGCCGTCCTCCGGTGCCTTCATGCCGTCCCGCGCGGCCAGGAATCCCTCGAGCCCCTGCTCCAGGGCCTCCCGCTCGGCCGGCTCCATGGCGCCCAGCACGGCGGCCAGCCTCCGCGATCTGTGCCACGCCACTTCATCGAGCGCCTGCCGGCCCTGCCTGGTCAGGCGCAGTCGCACCGCACGCCGGTTGCCCGGATGCAGTTCCCGCTCCAGCAGACCGGCCGCCTCCAGCCGGTCGCACAGCCGGCTGGCTGCGGGCATCCCGATGTCCATGCCCACGGCCAGCGCGGTGAGGTTGAGTCCCGGTCTCCCTTCCAGGATCCGCAGGGCGCGCAGCTGGTGCGGCGACAGCGGCAGACTCGCGGCCTGTGCGGCGGCCGACCACAGGTTCATGAGGCTGTCCACGGCGTCGGCCATCGACAGGGCCAGTGCCATGGGGTCGTCCCCGGAACCACTGAGACCAGTCACGAGGCATCGCTTTCAGACGTCGCCTGCCCATACGGGTACCACCTTTGTTCCACGCGGTACCCGGCCGACGGCCGGACAAGCCCCGTGCCGGACAAGCGGTTCGCCGCCCGTCCGGTATCTGCACGAAACAAACACCCTTGCGCCGGGTACGACCGGGGCAGGGCGCGGCAGCGGCCGTATGCGGTCAGGCGGAGAGCAGGGAGTCGTCCTCGACGCGGGCACCGGGCAGGCGGTACCGGGCCGCGACGAGAGCGGCGTCGATGTCACTGGTACCGGTCGCCACGCACAGCGTGTAGGCCACGTCGGCCATCCGCCGGCGCCCGGCCTCATCGCCCTCGTCCGCATGCAGCGTGCGCAGCGCCTCGTACCTCTGGACGAGGTCCGTCAGCACGACGGGGTGTGCCATGAGCATCGCAAGCCTCCTGCGTGTCGGCAGTCCACATGGATCATGCACCGGCCCGTCTGCCCCCGGCCCCGCCCTTCATTCGTTCGTTCCCGGCCGTCCGAAGCCCAGCAGCGGATCGTCGAAAAGCGCGAGCCGGGCGGTGACGCACTTGCCGACGGGCTCCCGGCGCGCCTCGAAGCCCTGCACCACGGCGAGCACGATCTCCAGTCCGTGCTGGCCCACCCGCCCGGTGTCCGCGGCCCGGGCCAGCGGCAGCGTGGGATCGGTGTCCCAGATCTCCATCTCCACCATGCCGTCGACCACGCGCAGGTGCAGCAGCACCGGTCCGGGCGCGTATTTCAGCGCGTTGGTGACCAGTTCGCCGACCACCAGCTGCGCCAGGTCCAAGGTGCGCGCGGTGACCGGCAGCCCGTGCTCGGACTGGGCCCTGGTCAGGAACTCCCGCGTCCGGTCCCGGGCGCCGGCGATACAGCCGTCCGCCCCGTCCATGGCGACGGTGACGTCGGCGGGTGCGGCATCCGGCATCCGGGAACACTCCTCGGGCGGGACGGGCTCCGCCCTGCCGCTGACATGCGATACCCCGTTCATGGGCGCGCGTCTACCCGGTCCCGCCGGCGGTATGCCTGTGCGCCGGGAAGTCGGTCGGAACATTCGGGGCATCACCCCGGGGATCCGGGGCAGCGTTGACCACAGGAAGGGGGCTCAGCCCGGACCGAGGGTGCAGGGGACTGATGTGACAGACAATCAGGAAGCTTTGGGTCGAGGCCAGTTGTCCGTGGTGCGCGCGGATGTCGGCGGTGTCGTCGTGCTCGGCCTCCGCGGGGAGATCGACTACCAGAGCGCGGGCGCGCTGACGCGGGCGATGCCTCCGGCGGACCCCACGGCCGGGTCCCGGGTCGTCGTCGATCTCGGCGGGGTCACCTTCATGGACTCCAGCGGCGTCAACGCGATCGTCGCCGCCCACCACGCCACGCGGGCCGCACAGGGGTGGCTGCGCCTCGCGGGCGCCCACGGCCCGGTGCTGCGCACCCTGCAACTGGTGGGGCTCGACACCGTCGCCCCCTGCCACCCCACCGTCGAGGAGGCCCTCGCGGCGTGACGACCGGGACCTCGTGAGCATCCCGGCCCGCTCCGGACACGGCCGCGACGACGGCCCGGTCCGCGGTCGGCAAACCCGTTCGGGTTCCCCGGCGCGGCCTCGCCATGCCCCCTGTTTCCCAGGTCTCCCCGATGGGCGGCGGCTTTCCGGCCAGGCTTTTGTTGCTGCACGACAACTGAGTTAGTCTGCGACGGATTTCTCGTCGGCCGGAGCCGTCGAACGCGGTGTCGCCGCTCTGGTGGAGCCGCACGGTGCCGGCCTGGTTCCGGGTCCTCGGGGCGGGGCCCTGCGAAGTGGAACGAGGGTGGGCATGACCGACACGGCGATGGAACCCGAGGTGCAGGGCCCGGGCGAACAGGAGCTCCGGCAGCTGCTCGCCGGGCTGACGGCGGTACGCGACGGTGACTTCGGCACCCGCCTGCCGTCCGACGGACCGGGTCTGCTCGGCGACATCGCCACGGTGTTCAACGGCATGGTCGACCAGCTGTCCCTGTTCACCTCCGAGGTGACACGGGTCGCCCGGGAGGTGGGCACCGAGGGCACCCTGGGCGGTCAGGCCGAGGTGCCCGGGGTCTCCGGCACCTGGGCGGACCTGACCGAGTCGGTCAACGCCATGGCGGGCAACCTCACCACGCAGGTCCGCGACATCGCCCAGGTGGCGACGGCGGTGGCCAGGGGCGACCTGTCCCAGAAGATCGACGTGCCCGCGCGCGGCGAGATCCTTCAGCTGAAGGAGACCGTCAACACGATGGTCGACCAGCTCTCCGCCTTCGCCGACGAAGTCACCCGCGTCGCCCGCGAGGTCGGCAGCGAAGGGCGCCTGGGCGGCCAGGCGCAGGTGCCCGGGGTCGGCGGTGTCTGGCGTGACCTGACGGATTCGGTCAACTTCATGGCCGGCAACCTCACTTCCCAGGTCCGCAACGTCGCCCAGGTGACGACCGCGGTCGCACAGGGCGACCTCTCCCAGAAGATCACCGTCGACGCCCGCGGCGAGATCCTCGAACTCAAGAACACCATCAACACCATGGTCGACCAGCTCTCCGCCTTCGCCGACGAAGTCACCCGCGTCGCCCGCGAGGTCGGCACCGAGGGGAACCTGGGCGGCCAGGCGATCGCCCGGGGGGTGTCGGGGACCTGGAAGGACCTCACGGACAACGTCAACGTGATGGCGTCCAACCTGACCGGGCAGGTCCGCTCCATCGCCCAGGTCGCCACCGCCGTGGCGCGCGGCGACCTCTCGCAGAAGATCACCGTGGAGGCCAAGGGCGAGGTCGCCGCGCTGGCGGACGTCATCAACACCATGGTCGACACGCTGTCGGCGTTCGCCGACGAGGTCACCCGGGTGGCCCGCGAGGTCGGCACCGAGGGGCGCCTCGGCGGCCAGGCGCACGTGCCGAACGTCGCCGGCACCTGGAAGGACCTGACGGACAACGTCAACTCGATGGCCAACAACCTCACCGGGCAGGTGCGCAACATCGCCCTGGTGACGACCGCGGTGGCCGGCGGCGACCTGTCGAAGAAGATCGACGTGGACGCCCGGGGCGAGATCCTGGAGCTCAAGACCACCATCAACACCATGGTCGACCAGCTGTCGTCGTTCGCCGCCGAGGTCACCCGCGTCGCCCGCGAGGTCGGCAGCGAGGGCCGGCTCGGCGGGCAGGCCGAGGTGGAGGGCGTCGAGGGCACCTGGAAGCGGCTGACGGAGAACGTCAACGAGCTGGCCGGGAACCTCACCCGGCAGGTCCGTGCGATCGCGGAGGTGGCCAGCGCCGTCGCCGAGGGGGATCTGACCCGCTCGATCACCGTGGAGGCCTCCGGCGAGGTCGCGGAGCTCAAGGACAACATCAACTCCATGGTGGGGTCCCTGCGCGAGACCACCCGGGCCAACCAGGAACAGGACTGGCTCAAGACCAACCTCGCCCGCATCTCCGGCCTGATGCAGGGCCACCGCGAGCTGCCCGTGGTGGCCGAGCTGATCATGGACGAGCTGACCCCGCTGGTGTCGGCCCAGTACGGCGCGTTCTACCTGGCGGAGGACACCGAGCGCGGGCACGGGCTGCGCCTTGTGGGGTCGTACGGCGCTCCGGACGACGCGGAGCGGCCGACCCGGATCCCGGTCGGCCGCTCCCTGGTCGGGCAGGCCGCGCGCAACCGGCGTCCGATCACCGTGGACGAGCTCCCGGAGGGCTACGTCACGATCTCCTCCGGCCTCGGGCAGGCGCTGCCCCGCGCCCTGGTGGTGCTGCCGATCGTGGTCGAGGAACAGGTGCTGGGCGTCATCGAACTGGCCTCGCTGACCCGCTTCACCCAGATCCACCAGGACTTCCTGTCCCAGCTGATGCCGACCATCGGCGTCAACCTGAACACCATCGTGGCCAACGCCCGTACCGACGAGCTGCTGGAGGAGTCCCAGCGCCTGACCGCCGAACTCCAGTCCCGGTCGGAGGAGTTGCAGGTCCAGCAGGAGGAACTGCAGCGCTCCAACGCGGAGCTGGAGGAGAAGGCGTCCCTGCTGGCCGAGCAGAACCGGGACATCGAGGCGAAGAACCTCCAGATCGAGCAGGCGCGGCAGGAGCTGGAGACCCGGGCGCAGCAGCTGGCGCTGGCCTCCAAGTACAAGTCGGAGTTCCTGGCCAACATGAGCCACGAGCTGCGCACGCCGCTCAACAGCCTGCTGATCCTCGCCCAGTTGCTGGCGCAGAACCCGTCACGCAACCTCACGCCCAAGCAGGTCGAGTACGCGGGCATCATCCACTCGGCGGGCTCGGACCTGCTGCAGCTGATCAACGACATCCTCGACCTGTCCAAGGTGGAGGCCGGCAAGATGGACGTCGCTCCCGAGCGGGTCCCGCTGCGCCAGCTGCTGGAGTACTTCGAGGCGACGTTCCGGCCGATGACGTCCCAGAAGAGCCTGGAGTTCACGGTGGCCACCGCCACGGGAACGCCCGCCGACCTGCTCACCGACGACTCCCGGCTCCGTCAGATCCTGCGCAACCTGCTGTCGAACGCGGTGAAGTTCACCGAGCAGGGCGGGGTGCAGCTGCGGATCGAACCGGCCGCCGACCGGGAGGTGCCGCCGGGTGTCCACCGCGGTGGACCCGTGGTGGCCTTCCGGGTCGTGGACACCGGTATCGGCATCCCCCAGCAGCAACTGGAGACGATCTTCGGCGCGTTCCAGCAGGCCGACGGGACCACCAGCCGCAAGTACGGCGGCACCGGGCTCGGCCTGTCCATCACCCGGGAGATCGCCCACCTGCTCGGCGGTGCCGTCACCGTCGACAGCACCCCCGGCCAGGGCAGCACGTTCACGCTGTTCCTGCCCGTCGCGCGGGCCGACTTCGAGGAGCTCCTGGAGGCCGGGGGCCGGCCCGCGGAGACGCCCCACGCCGAGGCCGACGCCGACCGGCCGCCGGCCTCCCGTGCGCTGTCCGCGCCCGCGGCTGCCGCCGAGCCGCGCAGGCGCCGGCTGCTGGTCATCGAGGAGCGGCCGCGCGGTCTGCTCACCCTGGTCGCCGAGCGGGCCGTGGCGGACATCTCGCACGGCCCGGACGACCCGCACGGCGCGATCGACATCATCACCGCGGTCGGGGCGCAGGAGGCGGCGAGCACCCTGGCGGCGCAGGCCTGCCACTGTGTCGTCCTGGAACTCGGCATGCCCGGCCAGGAGGGCGCGGGCTTCCTGGAGGCCATGCGCGGTGACTCGGCGCTGGCCAGCGTGCCCGTCCTGGTGCACACCGGGCACCGGGTGGATCTGGCCCAGGAACAGGGACTGCGGGCCCTCGCCGGCGACCGGCCGCTGGACTTCCTGGCCAGCCTGGACGAACTGCGCGAGCGCATCACGCTGCACCTGTCGGCCGAACAGCCCGGCGACGTGCTGTCGCTGGTGCGCGCCGAGGAGTCGCACCAGCCGGCCGCACAGGTCATCGACGACGCCTTCCGGGGGCGGACGGTCCTGGTGGTCGACGACGACGCCCGCAACCTCTTCGCGCTCAGCGGGGTGCTGGAACTGCACGGCTTCCAGGTCCTGCACGCCGACAACGGCCGCAAGGGCATCGAGATGCTGGTCGCGCACCCCGGCATCTGCCTGGTCCTGATGGACGTGATGATGCCGGAGATGGACGGCTACGCCGCCACCGCGGAGATCCGCGCCATGCCCCGGTACGCGGAGCTGCCCATCATCGCCGTCACCGCCAAGGCCATGCCGGGCGACCAGGAGAAGAGCCTGGCCTCGGGCGCCAACGACTACGTCACCAAACCCGTCGACACGGGCGACCTCATCGGCCGCGTCCGGCGCTGGCTGCCCGAGTGACCGCGCGCCACGGCCGCATCGTCCACCAGCCGCCCGCGTGACACCCCGGGGCGTCCCAGCCGAGGAACAGACTGACCGTGAGTGATCTCCGCCAACCGCCCGACCCGTCCGTCACCGCCACCGGCTTCCCGGCCGCGCCCGGGAAGCCGTCCCCCGTCGGCAGGCTCACGGCGACCGTGGAGCGGCTGCGCCGTGAGGTGCGGGCGGCGCAGGCGGAGGCGGACGGGCGTGCCCTGATCGAACTGGCCAAGGGCATCCTGGTCGAACGGCTGCGCTGCGGCCCGGCGCAGGCCGCGCGGCAGCTGGCCGAGCTGGCCGGACAGGCGGGGGTGACACCGCTCGAGTTCGCGGTCGACGTCATCAACCAGGCGGCCCGCGACCGGCTCTCCGAGGTGACCGCGGCCTTCCTCGCGGCCACCGCGGCGGCCGAGGCCGCGGAGCCGGCGGACGGCCACTCCTCGGCCGTACGGCTGCGGGCCGCCGAGAGCGGGGCGCTGGCCGCCCATGACACCCAGGCCGTCGCCGACTCGCTGCTCGAACACGCCCTGACCCCGCTGGGCGCGGAGGCGGTGGCCATCTGGGCGCTGGGCACCGACGGTTCGCTCGCCCTGGCGGGCACCGCGGGATTCTCCGCCGCCGAGGCCGGGCGCTGGCGGCATGTGCCGCCCGGTGTGACGACCGTGGCCCGCCGGGGACTGGCCGAGCGCACGGGCCACTGGATCCGCAGTCTGGCCGAGACCGGGATGCCCTCCATCGGCCAGCACCACCATCCGGAGGGCGGCCGGGTCGCCGTACCCGCCGGGGCCGGCGGACGGATCCACGGTGTGCTCGAGATCGCCTGGCCCACCCCGCTGGAGCCCCCTCCCCCGCCCGTCGTCCGGCAGATCGAGGCGCTGGCCGAGCTGTGCGCGCACACCCTGGAGACCTACGCCCGGCAGTATCCGGACGGTGCCGAGGGCCCGCGCGTGCTGCCCGACGTGACGGAACTGATGGACCTGGCCGACGGTCTCCACGACCCCGCGCTGGTGCTCGTGCCGGTGCTGGACTCCGCCGGGGACCTCGCCGACTTCCGCATCCACCACGTGAACAGCCGCTTCCTGGACCCCGCCGGACGCCCCCGGGGAGTCGTCAACGGGTCCCTGCTGCTGGAGACGTACCCGACGGCCGCCGGCCGCAGCGAGCTCTTCGAGCGGATGGAGCGCGTCCACGCCACCGGCGAGCCCTACCGTGCCCACCGCATGCGGCTGACCGCCCTGGTCGACGACGTGCCGCTGGCAGCGGTCGCCGACATCAACATCAGCCGGCACGGCACCAGCGTGCTGCTCGTCTGGCGCATCGAGGACGAGACGGCCCGGCTGGCCAGCCTGCTCCAGCACGCCCAGCGCCTGGGCCGGATCGGCGGCTTCGAGGAGAACCTGCTCACCGGCGAGATCACCTGGAACAGCCAGCTGTACCAGCTGTACGGCAAGCCCGCCTCCGCCGCCCCGGTGGCGCTGGAGGAACTGCCCGCGCACGCCCATCCGGACGACGCCGTGGCCATCGGACGGTTCCTGCGCACCCTGCTGCACCACCGACGGGCGGCGTCCACCTCCTTCCGCCTCCAGCGGCCCGACGGGGTCACCCGGCACATCCGGGTGGTGGCCGAGCCGGTCCTGGACTCCGCCGGCCAGCTGTACGTCGTACGCGGCGCCTACCAGGACATCTCCGCCCAGCACTGGACCGAGGTCGCCCTCGCCGCCACCCGTGACCAGCTGGCCCACACCGAGCAGCAGGCCAGTGAACGCGACCGGCTCACCCTCCAGTTGCAGCACGCCATCATGCCGCCCGCGCAGACCCCGCAGGCGGTGCCCGGGCTGGACCTCGCCGTACGCTACCGGCCCGCGGAGACCCAGCACCTGGTCGGCGGCGACTGGTACGACGCGGTGGTGCTGCCGTCCCGGCAGGTGCTGCTGTGCGTGGGGGACGTCGCCGGACACGGAATCGACGCGGCCACCAGCATGGTCGTCCTGCGCAACGCGCTGCGCGGGCTCGCCGTGACCGGCGCCGGGCCGGGGCAGCTGCTGTCCTGGCTGAACATGGTGACCCACCACCTGACCGGCTCCGTCACCGCCACCGCGGTGTGCGGCCTCTACGACCCCGACCGGCACACCCTGCGCTGGGCCCGGGCCGGACATCTGCCGCCCGTCCTGGTGCGCGGTACGGAGGCGGAGCCGCTCCCTCTGGTGCAGGGCCTGCTCCTTGGCGCGCTACCGGAGGCCGGCTACCAGGAGCACGAGGTGCAGCTCGCGGTCGACGACACCCTGCTGATGTACACGGACGGCCTGATCGAACGCCGTGACCGGTCCGTGGAGGAGTCCCTCGCGCAGCTCCTGGCGGTGGCGCGGACGGTGCCGCCGACCCTGGACCAGCAGGTGGACCGCCTGCTGACGCACAGCCGCTCCGACACCGACGACGACACCTGCATCGTGGGCATCCGCGTCGCTCCGTGACTGTCGGCGGCTGCATCGGGTACCCGCGCCGTGGGAGGTGTCCGATGTTCGAAGCAACCGACATCCGGGAGTGGCGCGGGCACGACGTCGTGGACGCCGGCGGTCACAAGATCGGCGTTCTGGAGTCGGTCTACGTGGACACCACGACCGACAGGCCCTGCTACGCCACCGTGACGGTGGGGCTGCCGACCCGTCGCCGCCTGGTGTTCGTCCCGCTCGCCGAGGCGACCGTCGGCCCGGCCTACCTGAAGGTCGCGTACGGCAAGGACATGGTCAAGAAGGCTCCGTCGATCGACACGGACGGCGAGCTGCCCGCCGCTCGGGAGCCGGCGGTCTTCGCGCACTACGAACTCGAATACGTCCCGGGGGCGGGCGGCGAGCGCCGCCTGGCCCGCCGCTGAACCCGCCGAGCCCGCCCGGGAGAGCCGATGAGTCTGTTCCTGTTCCTGATCCTCGTGGCCCTGGTCCTGGGCATCGTCGGATTCGCCGTCCACGGACTGTTCTACCTGCTGGTCATCGGCGCCGTGGTGCTGCTCGCCGACCTCGGCTACGCGGCGGTCCGGCTGCGGCACGGCGTCCGGCGGCACCGCGTCGCCCGCTGACGCCCTGTACCCGCATGGCGGCTCACTGCTGGTCGCGGTCGCCGAGGGTCTTGAGGTCGGTGACGGTGTAGGCGAGGTCGAAGTGGAATCCGGTGCCGGTGCGCCGGATGTCCAGGTCGGCGAGTTCCTCGCCGTGGGCGGGGAGGAAGGCGAGGTCGGCGGTGCCGGTCCAGGCGTCGCTGATCGCGGGGTTGTCCAGGACGGACATGACCAGTTCGTGGACGGCGGGCTTGTCGTGGAGTCCCGCGGCCAGGCGGGGGAAGTGGCGGAGGTTGACCATGGGGCGGTTCATGAGGGTGGTGGGGTCGGCGACCGGCTGTTCGAGGGTCACGCGGGCTTCGGCGATGCGCTGACCGGCGGCGGAGGCGGTGGCGCCGAACTGTCCGCCGGGGCCGAGGACCGGGGTGCCGGGTCCGCCGACGGAGTAGGCGCGGGTCTGGTGGACGCTGCCGAGTTTCTTGGGGAAGCCCTGGACCCAGCCGCGGGCCATGGCGGAGTCGTTGTCGACGTAGATGTAGGGGCACCAGGCGACCGGGGTGCCGTCGTGGCGGGCGTCGAGCGTGACGAGGAACTCGCGGTACTGCGAGCGGGCGGGGTCCAGGTACTCCAGATCGGTGGCGGAGTACTGCCAGTCGATGAACATGGCGACACCGCGGCCGGCGGAGTCCGGGTCGAGGGTGAGTCCCTCGGGCAGGGTCGCCGCGGCGGCGGCCGGGTCGGCGAAGAACTCCGCGCCCACCACGGTGCCGGCGTAGTGCCAGGGCGGAGCGGGCGCCAGGTTCGCGATGCCGCGCGGAGACAGGGGGACGGTGTAACCCTTCATGACAGCTCCTTCGAGAAGTTCTCCATGACCGGGATCTATGAAACGAAACGTATCGTTTCATCCCAACGGCTCGAAGGTAGCACGCGTTGACCCGTAAACGAAACGATGCGTATCGTTTCGCTCATGACATCCGTCTTCTCCTCGGGTCCGGTGGCCGGCGGCCCGCGCTCCCACTCGAAGATCCTCGGCGCGGCCCGCGAGGTCCTGTCGGCACAGGGATACCCCTCGCTGACCATCGAGGCCGTCGCGGCGGCCGCGGGCGTCGGCAAGTCGACCATCTACCGCTGGTGGCCCAGCAAGGAGGCACTGGTGGCCGACGCGCTCGCCGAGGTCTTCCGGGCCGAGGAGATCCCCGACCTCGGCGACACCCGCGCGGAACTCCGCCACGCCGTCGCCATGACCGTCGACAACTACGCCAACGAGGACATGGCCACCTCGCTGCCCGCGCTCGCCGCCGGTCTGCTGCCGCACCCCGAGCTGATGAGCCGGTTCCGGGAAGCCTTCCTGTTCCGCAAGCGCGAGAACATCGCCGTCGCACTGCGCCGCGCGATCCGGCGCGGCGATCTGCCCGAGGACCTCGACACCGACCTCGTCCAGGACATCTGGGCCGGCACCATCCTCTACCGACGGCTCATGACCGGCTCCCCACTCGACTCCGGCCTCGCCGAACACCTGGTCGACCTCGTCGTCGACTCACCCCCGCACCTTCCTCACCAGGGCACGGGCGCACAGCCGACGCCCTCAGCCCACTGACACCGTGTTCACCGCCAGACGGTCCAGCGCCCACGGCGGCACTCGGCCGCCACCCGATTTACTTACGATTGGTTGAGCAGCCCAGACTGATAAACCTAGTGTTAGTACATGTGAAGGCAGACATGGCCGCCGACGGCGGCATACGCGATCTGAGCGACGCCACCCGGCTCGCGACCGACCTGCGGCTCGCGGTGGGCCGGGTGACACGGCGGCTGCGGCAGGCGCACGCCGTGGGGGACGTGTCCCTGTCGGGCGTGTCCGTGCTGGCGCGGCTCGCGGCCGAGGGCCCGGACTCCCCGACCGCCCTCGCCGAATTGGAGCGGGTACGGCCCCAGGCGATGGCGAGCACCCTCGCCCAGCTCGAACAGCGCGGTCTGGTCCGTCGTAGCCCCGACGTCACGGACGGGCGGCGGAGCATCCTGGCCGTCACCGACGAGGGGCGGGCCGTGCTCGCCGAACGGCGCTCCGAGTCGGTGCAGCGGCTCGCGGCCGTCCTCGACGGCTTCTCCGCCCAGGAGCGGGCGACGCTCGGAGCGGCCCTGCCGCTCCTCGACCGGCTGGCGGAGCGGCTGTGAGCGGGCACCGGTGGTCCGCCGCCCTGCGCTCGGCCCGCCACAAGGAGACCCCGGCCGGGCCCGGTTACAAGTGGGTCGCGCTGTCGAACACCACGCTCGGCGTGCTGATCGCCACGATGGACGCGTCGATCGTGATCATCTCGCTGCCGGCGATCTTCCGGGGCATCGGGCTCGATCCGCTCGCGCCGGGCAACATCGGCTATCTGCTGTGGATGATCCTCGGCTATCTGCTGGTGTCCGCCGTGCTCGTCGTCGTACTCGGCAGGCTCGGCGACATGTTCGGGCGGGTGAAGATCTACAACCTCGGCTTCCTGATCTTCGCGTGCGCCTCGGTCGCGCTGTCGCTCGACCCGTTCCGCGCCGGGGCCGGTGCCCTGTGGCTGATCCTGTGGCGGATCGTGCAGGCCTTCGGCGGGTCCATGCTCACCGCCAACTCGGCCGCCATCCTCACCGACGCCTTCCCGGCCCGGCAGCGTGGCATGGCCCTCGGCATCAACCAGATCACCGCGCTCGCGGGCCAGTTCCTCGGTCTGCTGGCGGGCGGTCTGCTCGCCGTCGTCGACTGGCGTGCGGTGTTCTGGGTGAGCGTCCCGGTCAGCATCACCGGCACGATCTGGTCGTACCTGAGCCTGCGCGAGACCTCGGCGGGCCGGCCCGGCCGGATCGACTGGCTGGGCAACCTCACCTTCGCGTCCGGCGCCGGCATCCTGCTGGCCGGGATCACCTACGGGATCCAGCCCTACGGCGACAGCGCCACCGGCTGGGGGAACCCGTGGGTACTGACCGGCCTGATCGGCGGCGTCGCCCTGCTGCTGGCCTTCTGCGTGATCGAGACGCGGGTCGCCCAGCCCATGTTCGACCTGGCGCTCTTCAAGAACCGGGCGTTCGCCGCGGGCAACGTGGCCGCCCTGCTGACCTCGATCGCGCGCGGCGGCCTGCAGTTCATGCTGATCATCTGGCTGCAGGGCATCTGGCTGCCGCTGCACGGCTACGACTTCGAGGACACCCCGCTGTGGGCCGGCATCTTCATGCTCCCGCTCACCCTCGGCTTTCTCGTGGCCGGTCCCGTCTCCGGGTACCTGTCGGACCGGTTCGGCGCCCGGTTCTTCTCCACCGCGGGCCTGGTGGTCGTCACCGCGTCCTTCCTGGGGCTGCTCGCGCTGCCCGTCGACTTCGACTACGAGCTGTTCGCGGCGCTGCTGCTGCTCAACGGCATCGGCCAGGGCATGTTCTCCGCCCCGAACACGTCCTCGATCATGGGGAGCGTGCCGGCCGAGTACCGGGGGGTCGCCTCGGGCATGCGCTCGACCTTCCAGAACTCCGGTACGGCGCTGTCCATCGGCGTCTTCTTCTCACTGATGGTGTCCGGGCTCGCCTCCTCGCTCCCGGACACGCTGAAGAGCGGCCTCATGGCGCACGGCGTGCCGGCCGCCTCCGCCGCGCACGCCGCGTCGCTGCCGCCGGTGAGCACGCTGTTCGCGACGTTCCTCGGCAACAACCCCATCCAGCACCTGCTCGCCTCGGAGGGCGTCCTGGACCATGTCACCGCGGCCCAGCGGTCGGTCCTGACCGGGCACACCTTCTTCCCGCAGCTGGTCTCCGGTCCCTTCCACCACGGCCTGGCCATCGTCTTCGGCGTGGCCGCGGGGATGGCCCTGGTCTCCGCCGTGGCCTCCGCGCTGCGCGGCAGCCACCGGCCCGGACCGGAGCGCCAGGAGCCGAAGGACCGGCCCGCGGCGCGTACGACGCAGTCCCGGCACAACGCGGCGCCGTGACGAAAGGCGGGTGCCCCGGCGGAGATCCGCCGGGGCACCCGCTGTCCGCTCACCGGGCGACGGTCACGGATACGAGTTGAGGTTCGCGACGTTGGTCGAGGAGTTGGACGGTCCTCCGCTGTTGTTGATGACATGGGTGATGGTGCCGGTGCCGCCGAGGGAGACCGTCACCATGCTGGTGAACTTGACGTTCGAGTTGGTCGGCGCCTCGATGGCGTGATCGGCGACGACGCTCGAATTGCTGCTGAAGTAGCAGTAGCTGCCGAGTCCGTACGCCTGGTGGCTGGTGACCGAGTCGGCGACCTTGTAGGCCGCGTAGCCCTTGGTCGAGCCGTTCATCCAGGACGACTGGTTCGGCGGGTCGTAGGGCATCTCGTTCTGGTAGAAGTACGTCTTGCCGCCGTTGCCGTTCCAGATGGTCTGGTACTTCTGGAAGTGCTCGACGAACAGGCCGTACATGGTCACGTTGTCGCCGTTGACGACCAGTCCGGTGTCGGCGGTGTTGCTGGTCCAGCCGACTCCGCTGCCGTGGTCGGCGCGCCAGATCCACATGTGGTCGCCGATGACGTTGTCACTGTTGACGACCAGGCTCGTGGTCGCCTTGCCGACGCCCGCGCCGCCGACGCGGAAGTACACGTCGTGCAGCGAGGTCGGGTCACTGGCGTGCGAGGCCGAGGAGCCGCTCGGGCCGACCTCCACCAGGGTGGAGGAGTTGGTGGTGCCGGCGTCGAAGAGCAGGCCCGCGATGTTGACGCCGTCGACGTCGGCGACCTTCATGGCGGTGATGCCGTTGTCCGGGACGAAGGTGGCGAGGCCGAGGCCCAGCACGACGGTGTCGGCGCGGTTGATCTGCAGGGTCTGGTCGAGGTGGTAGACACCCGGGGTGACCAGGAGGTTCTTGCCCGCCGTCAGGGCCGCGTTGATCTGGGACGCGGTGGCGCCCGGCTTCACCACGTAGAAGCTGTCCAGCGACAGCGAGGTACCGGCGGCGGAGCCTGAGGTCCAGCTGGCGCCGGAGGTGTTGGTGCGCGTGGACGGCACGAACACCTGGTAGTTGCCGGAGCCGTCGACGTACAGGAACGGCTTCTCCCGGGTCACCGGGCTCTGCGCGACCGCGGTGTCCGGCGGGCTCGGGAAGGTGGTGGACGGCACGCCCGTGCTGCCCACGAAGACCATGTTCCAGTTGGAGCCGGTCCAGCTGCCGAGCTGGGAGTTGCGGGTCAGCCACTGCTGCTGGGTGCCGGAGTTGACCTGGCCGTTGATCTGGCTGTCGGCGATCAGGCCGCCGCTGGACCAGCCGCCGTCGTCCAGGGCGAGGTTGCCGCGCAGGTGCATGCGGCGGTAGGCGGACGCCTGCGAGACCGCCCACCGGTCGCTGCCGCTGGTCGGGTTGACGGAGAGGTTCTCGGCGCCGCGCCAGAAGTTCTGCGTGGCGTTGCCCTGGAACCAGTCCGCCTCCGCGTGCACCGCACCGTTGATCGAGACCGCGTCGGGCGACAGGCCCAGGCCGAGCACCTGGGTGTAGAAGCCCACGTTCACGTCCGCGCTGTAGGCGCCGGGCTTGAACATCACGGCGTAGCGCTGGGAGCCGAACTGGTTGGTCTGCTGCTGCGCGAAGATCGAGTCCAGCTTGCTCTGGATGGTCGACGCGGACATCGACGGGTCGAAGATGACCACGTTGGAGCCGAGGTCCGGGTTGCTCGACTGGGTCACCGGGACGACCTGGAAGCGCTGGGCCGCCGTGCCGTTGCAGGTGTACTGCACGAACTGCACGCTGTCCGCGGTCGAGGCGGACGGGTCGTCCAGGCACTTGCCGCTGTTGCGGTTGACGAAGTGGTAGGCGCCGCCGCCGTCGTCGACCGGCAGCCACTGCTGGTTGTTGCCGCCGCCGTAGGTCCACATCTGGACCAGCGCGTTGTCGGCCGTGGAGACCCCGGTGACGTCCAGGACCTCGTTGGCGTTGTTGCCGTTGTTGATGCGGACGTAGCCGTCGCTGGTGGCGGTGAAGCTCCACTGCTGGGCGGTGGTGTTGTTGCAGGCGTACTGCTGGACGACGGTGCCGTCGGCGGTGGCCGCGGCCTTGGCGTCCACGCACTTGCCGCTGGCCGCGTTGAGCAGGGTGGTGTTGCCGGTGGGCAGCGTGGCGGCGGACGCGGGCGACGAAGCACCCGCCGCGGTGAGCAGGGAGGCGGCCACAACGGCCACCGCTGCGGCGGCCGTTGATCTGCGGCGCCGGGGAAGGCGAAGCACAGGTTCTCCTAATTCCGAAGAGCGCGAAGAGTGCGGGGTCAGCCGGTGTATCCGGCGAAGACGCGCGTGTAGTCCCAGTTGGACTGGCTCACGCCGGAGCAGCTGTCGGCGGAGCCGCCGGTGCAGGGCCGGTCGCGGTTGGCGGACCAGAAGGTGAGCCGGGCCAGGTGGTGCTGCTGGGCGTAGGCGAGCATGGTCCGGAAGTCGGCCACCGTGACGGTCTCGTTGTTGTCGGTGATGCCGTTCATGGACGAGATGCCCATGTCCCGGTAGGCGGTGTCGTCGCTGTAGCCGTACGCGTTCTTCAGCGCGTTCTTGAGGCCCTCGGCCGCCTGGGTGGTGAGGTTGCCCATGTTCTGGCCCGCGCCGCCGAAGTCGAACGGCATGATGGTCCAGGCGTCGACGGTCAGACCGGAGGACGCCGCCCGGTTGATCAGGCTGGTGTCGGGGCCGCTCTGGTTGGTGCCGATGGTGATGTACACCTTCAGGCCGGAGTTGTTGGCCTTCACCGTCTTCAGCGCGTCCACGACCCGCTGCTGCACGGTCCCGTTGCTGTAGGCGTCGGCTTCGAGGTCGATGTCGATGGCCTTGAGACCGCCGTAGGCGTTGATGACCTTCTGGTAGGCCGCCGCCAGCTCGCCCGCGCTGGAGCAGGAGCTCTCCAGCTTGTTGCCGCTGTAGCCGCCGAAGGACGGGATCACATCACCGCCGTTGGCGCGCACGGTGTTGATGGTGCTCTGGTCGACGCCGCCGGTCAGCGCCCGGCTGCCGTCCCACTGCGGGTTGCAGTAGCCGTTGCTGAGGACGAAGGCGAGCGTGTAGTACTTCACGCCGGTCGCGTTGGTGATCGTGGTCGGGCTCGGCGGGTCGCCCCAGCCGTTGTAGAGGTACGGCGCCACGGCCATCGGCGAGGACGGGGTGGTGCCGCCGCCGTCGGCCGCGGGGGCGGTCCACTTCTGGTTGGCGGTGCCCGCGCAGGTCCAGATCTGTATCCGGGTGCCGTTGGCGGAGGTGTTGCCGGTGACGTCCATGCACTTGTTCGCCTGCGGATTGACGATGTCGTTCGCGGACGAGACGGTCCACTGCTGGTTGGCGCCGCCACTACAGGTCCACAGTTGCAGCTTGGCGCCGTCGGCGGTCGAATTGCCGGTCACGTCGAGACACTTGCCGAGGGCGCGGAGGGTGCCGTCGCTGCCGCGGGTCCACTGCTGGGCGGAGGTCCCGTTGCAGTCGTAGAGCTGGACGGCGGTGCCGTCGGCGGAGCTGGCTCCGGCGACGTCGAGGCACTTTCCGGCGAGGCCGGTGATGGTGCCGGTGGCGGCCTGCGCCGGAGCGGCGGTGAGCAGGCCTGCGGAGAGCGTCAGCGCGGCTATGGAGACAGCCGTGGGGAGGGTTCTGGCCATATGCGGGGGGTGGCCTTTCACGCGGGGGGGGTGGCAGCACGGTGTTGCCCAACACCCGTTGGTCAGGTGGGTGTTGGCTACACACGTGAGACTTTGTTTAAGGCGTGAAGCTAAAGGTCCGGACCACAGTCGTCAAGTAGGGGAGCGCTCCCCTCCTCGACTCATAGGAAAATGTGACGGGGATGTGAACGCTCTGTCAGGACGCCGTCACTTCTGTGAACTGAGTGCGGTGCAGTTCGGCGTATCGGCCGTCCGCCAGCAGGAGTTCGTCGTGGGTGCCGCGCTCCACGATCCGGCCGGCCTCGACCACCAGGATCTGGTCGGCGGCCCGGACCGTGGACAGCCGGTGGGCGATGACGACGGCCGTGCGCCCCTGGAGCGCCTCGGCCAGGGCTTCCTGGACGGCCGCCTCCGAGGTGTTGTCGAGATGGGCGGTGGCCTCGTCGAGGATGACCACGCGCTGACGGGCCAGCAGCAGCCGGGCGATGGTCATCCGCTGCCGTTCGCCGCCGGAGAGCCGGTAGCCGCGCTCGCCGACCACCGTGTCCAGGCCGTCGGGCAGCGACCGGACCACCTCGCCGAGGCGGGCGCGGTCCAGGGCGTCCCACAACTCCTCTTCCGTGGCCGCCGGTCGGGCCAGCAGCAGGTTGGCGCGGACGGTGTCGTGGAAGAGGTGGCCGTCCTGGGTGACCATGCCGAGGGTGGCGCGCAGCGATCCGGCGGTCAGGTCGCGGACGTCGGTGCCGCCGATGCGCACGGTGCCCTCGTCGGTGTCGTAGAGACGCGGCAGCAGCTGGGCGATGGTGGACTTGCCGGCGCCGGAGGAGCCGACCAGGGCGACGGTCTGGCCGGGTTCGGCGCGGAAGGAGACGCCGTGCAGGACCTCGCTGCCGCCGCGCGAGTCGAGGACCGCCACCTCTTCGAGGGAGGCGAGGGAGACCTGGTCGGCGGCCGGGTAGGCGAAGCGGACGTCCTCGAACTCGACGGCCACCGGGCCCTCGGGGACCTCACGGGCGTCGGGTTTCTCCTCGATCAGGGGCTTCAGGTCGAGCACTTCGAAGACCCGCTCGAAGCTGACCAGCGCGCTCATCACCTCGACGCGGGCACCGGCGAGCGCGGTCAGCGGGGCGTAGAGGCGGGTCAGCAGCAGGGCGAGGGAGACCACCGCACCCGGCTCCAGGCTGCCGCGCAGCGCGAACCAGCCGCCGAGGCCGTAGACCAGGGCGAGCGCCAGGGAGGAGACCAGGGTCAGCGCGGTCATGAACACCGACTGGGCGGTGGCGGTGCGCACCCCGATGTCCCGGACCCGGGCGGCGCGGGCGGTGAACTCGGCCGACTCCTCCTCGGGGCGGCCGAAGAGCTTGATCAGGGTGGCGCCGGGGGCGGAGAAGCGCTCGGTCATCCGGGTGCCCATGTCCGCGTTGAGCGCGGCGGCCTCGCGCTGCATCCGGGCCATCCGGCCGCCCATCCGGCGGGCGGGCACCACGAACAGCGGCAGCAGCACCAGCGCGAGCAGGGTGATCTGCCAGGACAGGGTGAGCATCACCGCGAGCGTGAGCACCAGCGTGACCAGGTTGCTGACCACACCGGAGAGGGTGCCGGCGAAGGCCCGCTGGGCGCCGATCACGTCGTTGTTGAGACGGCTGACCAGCGCTCCCGTACGCGTACGCGTGAAGAACGCGACGGGCATGCGCTGCACATGATCGAACACAGCCGTGCGCAGGTCGAGGATGAGCCCCTCCCCGAGCGTCGCCGAGAGCCGCCGCCCGAGCACCCCGAGCGCCGCCTCCGCGACCGCGACCAGTGCGATCAGCAGGGACAGCCGGACGACGGTGCCCCTGTCGTGCCCCGACACGATCGCGTCGACGACATGGCCGGCGAGGACGGGGGTCGCGACGGCGAGCAGGGCGGTGACCACCCCGAGCAGGACGAAACGGACGATGCCGCCCCGGTACGGGCGGGCGAAGGCGGCGATGCGGCGCAGCGTGGCCCGTTCGAACGGGCGCCGCTCCTGCTGGGCGGTCATCACGCTGTGCAGCTGCATCCAGGCGGTGGTCTCCATACTCATGGAGGAGAACCTAGGACCTCAAGCTTCGTTGAGGTCAATGTCCGCCCCTCTTCTCGGCTCGGTGCGGCCCCGTGCGGCCTCCTGCGGCCGGCCCCGTGCGGGCCTCCCCCTCACCCGCTTCCCGTCCGTCATCCGGTGTCTCCTCTTCCGCCACCCGCAGTTGGGGCGGCATGGAGAACCTCTCCCGGTGTGACAACGGTAAGAATCCCCGGCTTCCGTGAGAGCCGTCTCCCCCGGCTCGCCCGCCGTGTCCCCTGGCGGCATGTCCTCACCCTGATTCCGCTCGTGCTGGTCGCGGTCATCGCGGTACAGCACTGGCCGGTCCTCGTCGAGGGCTTCGGCCATCTGCGCGACGCCTCCTGGCCCTGGCTGCTGGCGGCCGGCGGTGCCACCTGTCTGACCTGGGTGGCCGCCGCCTTCACCCGGCAGGGTGCGGTCGTCCAGCGGCTGCCCCGCTGGCGGCTGCTGGCCACCCAGCTCGCGGCGGGCTCGGCCAACCATCTGCTGCCGACGGGGCTCGGCTCGGGCGCGGTCAATCTGCGGTTCATGGCCGTGTGCGGGGTGCCGCTCGCCACCTCCTCCGCCGCGCTGGCCCTCTACCTGCTCGCCGAGTCGATCGCCCGGGTGGGCCTGATGGCCGTGTTCTTCGTCGCCTTCCCGGACGCGCTGCGGCTCGACGGCCTGCTGCCCGACGGGGATCTGGGACCGGTCCTGGCCGTCGCCGGTGCGCTGGTCGCGGTGGCGCTGGCCGTGCTGTTCCTCGTCCGGCGGGTGCGCGAGCCGGTGTTCCGCTTCGTGCGCGCCGCCCTGGGCGAGGCCCGTTCGGTGCACACGCGTCCGTCCCGGGCGCTGGCGCTGTGGGGCGGCTCGCTCGCCTTCCCCGCGCTCCAGGCGGCCGGTCTGGTGGCGGTGGGGCAGGCGCTGGGCCTCGACGTGCCGCCCGCGCACATGGCGCTGGCGTACCTGGCGGCCACGGTCGCCGTCGCCCTGATCCCCACGCCGGGCGGCCTGGGTTCGGTGGAGGCGGCGCTGATCGTGGCGCTGGTGGCGGCCGGCGGCCCGGTGGCGGTGGCCACGGCCGTCGTCCTGGCGTACCGGATCATCACCGTGTGGGTGCCGTTGCTGCCGGGAGCGCTGACACTGGGAGCGCTGGTACGACTGAAGGTCATCTGACGGTCATCCGACGCCGGGTGGCCTTCCCAGGGAAGGAAACACATGCCGGTCCGCCTCGAACGCCAGGGTCCTGTCACCACGGTCGTCCTCTCCAGGCCCGGGGTGCGCAACGCGGTGGACGGGCCGACGGCGGTCGAACTGGCCGCCGTTTTCCGGGAGTTCGAGGCCGATGACGAGGCCCGGGTGGCGGTGCTGTGGGGTGAGGGCGGCACGTTCTGCGCGGGCGCCGACCTCAAGGCGATGGGCGGCGAGCGCCGCAACCGGGTGGCGGAGGACGGCGACGGCCCGATGGGCCCGACCCGGCTGCGCCTGTCCAAGCCGGTGATCGCGGCGATCGCCGGGCACGCCGTGGCCGGGGGCCTGGAGCTGGCGCTCTGGTGCGATCTGCGGGTCGCCGAGGAGGACGCGGTGTTCGGCGTCTTCTGCCGCCGCTGGGGCGTGCCGCTGATCGACGGCGGCACGGTGCGGCTGCCCCGGCTGATCGGCACCGGCCGGGCCATGGACCTCATTCTCACCGGCCGCCCGGTCCCGGCCGCCGAGGCGTACGAGATGGGCCTGGCCAACCGGGTCGTCCCGGCCGGCCGCTCCCGCGCGGCGGCCGAGGAACTGGCCGCGTCCATCGCGGCTTTCCCGCAGGCCTGCCTGCGCAGCGACCGCGCGTCGGTGCTGGACCAGGAGGGGCTGACCGAGACGGCGGCGATGGACGCCGAGATCCGGCACGGGACGGGCGTGCTGGCACAAGGCCTGGAGGGGGCCGCGCGGTTCGCGTCGGGGGCGGGCAGGCACGGGTCCTTCACGGACGACTGACCAGCCACTCCAGCACCGCCCGCGCCGCCTCGGCGCCCTGGCGGGTCGCCGTGCGGGCGTCGAGTCCCGGCTGCCGCAGACCGCCGACGGCGAAGACACCCGGGCGGTCGGTGTACGGCCCGTGGGTGAGGGCGATCCGGGCCCGGCGGGCGAGCTCGTTCTCGGCGGCGAAGTCCCCGGTGAAGACGACGGTGTCGCAGGCGAGGACACCGGTACGCCCGTCGCGGTGCCGGATCCGCACGCCGGACAGCCGCCCGTGCCCGAGGATCTCGGTGACGGTCGTGCCGGTGAGCAGCGGGACGCGGGAGCGGAGCCGGGCGTCCAGGGCCCGGACGGATCCGGGGCGCGGCCGGTCGGTGACCATCGCGACCACCTCGGCGCCGGCCGCCCGTACGGTCCCGGCCGCCGCGTACGACACGTCCTCGGCCCCGACCACCACCGCCCGCTCGCCGATCGGTTGCCGGTAGCGGTGCACGGCCTGCTGGAGCTCTCCCCCGGTGCGGACCCCGGCGGGCCGGGTGCCCGGGACCAGCCGTGCCGCGCGGGGGCGTTCATAGGCGCCGGTGGCGAGGACCACCGCCCGTGCGGTGACCGTCTCCGGGCCCCGCTCGCCGACGGTGGCCAGGCCCAGGCGCTCCGCTTGCCGTGTGCCGACTGCGGCGCCGTCGTGGCTGGTCGCGCAGTTCCCCGCGCCCCTTTGGGGCGCTGTCGAACCGGCCCAGTCCAGGACGGTGACCCCGGTACGGACCACCGCTCCCGCCCGTGCCGCCGCCTCGACGAGCAGGCCTGCGTACGCCGCTCCGCTCAACGGCCGGGTCCAGGTGCCGAACCCGCCGTGGGCGCAGTACCGCGGCACTCCCCCGGCCTCCTGCTCCCGCTCCAGCACCTCCACCCGGCCGGCTCCGGCGACGGCGAGCCGGGCGGCGGCCGCGAGTCCGGCGGGACCGGCACCGACAACCAGGACGTCGACCTGGCGTTCCGTGGTCACGGTCTGCCCGCCCTCTCGAACAGCGCCCGCACCGTGGCCCCGCAGTGGAAGCCCTGGCAGCGGCCCGCCCCGGCCCGGGTGCGGCGGCGCAGGCCCGGCAGGCCGCGCGGCGGGATGGTGCCGGCGAGGGCGTCCCGGATCTCGCCGAGGGTGACGTGCTCGCAGTGGCAGACGACGGTGTCGCCACCCTGCTGGTAGGGGCGGGGAAAGGCGGCACCGAGGTTCGGCATGCGCACCGGTTCCAGGTCGGCGGGGTCCTGCAGGACGAGGCCCGAGTCGCCCAGCAGTCCGGTGACATGAGCGGCGATGGCGAGCGATGCGGTGAGGCCCGTGGAGCGGATCCCGCCGACGGTGACGTACGCCTGGCCGGGGTGGGCGGAGATGCGGTAGTCGTCGTGTTCGGTGGCGGCACGCAGTCCGGCGTAGACGGCGGTGACCTCCTCGTCGAGGAGCGCGGGCAGGATCCGGCGGCCCTGCGCGCGCAGCGCCGCGAGCCCCGGTGCGGTGGACTGGGTGGCGGCCTTGTCGTCGAGGTCCTCGGCGGTGGGGCCGAGCAGGACGTTGCCGTAGACCGTGGGGGCGACCAGGACGCCCTTGCCGAGGGCGGTGGGGACCGGCAGCAGGATGTGCCGGACCAGGTCGCGGGCGAGCCTGTCGTAGACGATCAGCTGGCCCCGGCGCGGGGTGACGGTGAAGGCGCGGTGGCCGAGGAGGCGGTCGAGGGTGTCGGCGTGCAGGCCGGCCGCGTTGACCAGGTGGCGGGTGTGCAGCGGGCCGCGCGTGGTGGTGAGGGTGTGCATGCCGTCGCGTCGGCTCGCGGCCGTCACACGGCAGTCGAGGTGGAGGTCGACGCCTGCCCGCACCGCCTGGGTGGCGTAGGCCAGGGTGGTGCTCCAGGGGCAGACGATGCTCTCGCCGGGCACGTGCAGCGCGCCGAGGGCGCCGGGGCCGAGGCGGGGTTCGCGGGCGTACAGCTCGGCGGCGTCCAACTGGCGGGTGTCGTGGTACGCGTTGCGTGCGGCCTTCCGCGCCAGCCCCGGCAGGGCGGCCAGTTGCTCCCGGTCCCAGGCGACCAGCAGCGCCCCGACCGGCTCGACCGGGATGCCGGACGCGGCGGCGTACCCGGCGAGGAGGCGGGAGCCCTCGCGGACCAGGCGGGCCTCCAGGGTGCCGGGGTGGGCGTCGAAACCGGTGTGCAGGATGGCGGTGTTGGCCTTCGAGGTGCCCTGCCCGACGTCGTCCTGGGCCTCCACCAGGGCGACTTTGAGGTGCGGGTGGCGGGCGAGTTCGCGGGCGATCGCGCTGCCGACGACCCCGGCGCCGACGACCGTCACGTCGTACGGGACGGAAGGCGGCGGCCCCTCGGCGGTGACCGTCATGCGGGGGCTCCGGAGCCGACGCCGGAGCCGGAGCCCGTCACCGGTCCTTCGAGGAGCGTGGCGACGGCGGTCCGGAAGACGCCCAGTCGGTCGGCCGCCTCGGCGGCGGAGATGCGCGGCTCGTAGACGGCGGAGGGTCTGTCGTCCGGCAGGAAGTCGAGGGGGTCGCTGCCGAGGTGGGCCAGCGCGCCCACGCCCAGGGCGGTGGCGTCGGGCACCGTGGACACCTCGACGGGGCGTTGCAGCAGGTCGGCCTGCGTCTGCATGAGCAGGGCCGAGCGGGTCAGGCCGCCGTCGACGCGCAGCGCGGTCAGCGGTGTGCCGAGGTCGGTCCCGGCGGCTTCGGCGAGCTCCGTCACCTGGGCGGCGAGGCCCTCGCACAGGGCCCGCACCAGGTGCCCGGGGCCGGTGTCGAGGCCCAGACCGGTGAGGGAGCCGCGCAGGTCGCCGCGCCACCAGGGGGCGGCGAGCCCGGCCAGCGCGGGGACGAAGGTGACCCCGCCGGTGTCGAGGACGGTGCCGCCCACCCGGTCCAGGTCGGCGGGGCCGGAGATCACGCCCAGGTCGGTGAGCCAGCGCACGGCGGAGGCCGCGGTGTACACCTGGCCGTCCAGGCAGTAGCCGGGCTCTCCGGCGAGGCGCCAGGCCACACAGCTGACCAGCCCGGAGGTGCTGTGCCGGGGTGTGTCACCGGTATGGGCGAGCAGGAAGGCCCCGGTGCCGTAGGTGCACTTGGCGCCGCCGGGGCCAGTGATGCGCTGGGCGAGGAGGGCGGCCTGCTGGTCCGTGGCGAGCCCGGTGAGCGGGATCTTCTCCCCGAACTCCTTGGTGGTGCCGACGAGTTGGGCGTTGTCGACGATCTCGGGGAGGTGTTCGGCGGACAGCCCGTAGAGGTCGAGGGCGCGGGAGGACCACTGCACCCGGTCCAGGTCGAGGAGGTGGGTGCGGCCGGCGGTGGCGGCGTCGGTGACGTAGGCGCCGGTGAGCCGGTGGACCAGCCAGGCGTCGGTGGTGGTGACGACCCCCTCGGTGGTGAGATGGCGACGGATCCAGGCCATCTTCGGCGCGGCGAAGTAGGGGTCGAGCGGAAGGCCGGTGAGGGTGCGTAACTCCTGTGCGTGCTCCGTGAGTTCGGTGCAGACGGACTCCGCCCGGCGGTCCTGCCAGACGATGGCGTCGGTGAGCGGGCGCCCGGTGCCGGGGTCCCAGGCGAGGACGGTCTCGCCCTGGTTGGCCAGGCCGAGCGCGGTCACCGGTTCGCCGGCCTCGGCGAGCGCCCGGCGGCCGGCGACCAGCACCGATTCGTAGAGCTCCAGAGGGTCGGCCTCCACCAGGCCGCCGGGCAGGTGCCGGGTCCTCACGGCGACGAATCCGGTGCCGATGACGCCCCGTTCGGGGCAGATCACCAGGGCCTTGGTACCGGACGTGCCCTGGTCGACGGCGAGCACCGGACCTGTCATAGAGCCTCCCCTGACGATCACTGCGCGACAGCCTGCCGCAGTGGCGAGGGGCAGCACAAGCGCCCGCGGTGCGGCCGGTACGAACCTCCGTGCGGATACGGCAGGATGAGCGGTTGCACAATCGAATGGGAGGTAACCGGTGAACCGAGCGCTCACCGTCGATGACCTGGTCCTGGCCGGAATCGCCCTGGCGGCGGGTCTGTTGCTGGCCTTTCTGTCGCGGGGTCTGCTGCGCTGGCTGGCCAAGCACGCGAAGCGGACCCGCTGGAGCGGTGACGACGTCGTCGTGGACGCGCTGCGCACGGTGGTCCCGTGGGCGGCGATCGCGGGCGGCGCGGCGGCCGCGGCGGCGGTGCTGCCGCTGACGAAGACGGTCCAGCACCACACCGACCAGTGCCTGAAGGTGCTGCTCATCTTCGCGGTGACGGTGTCCGCGGCGCGGGTGATCGCGGGGCTCGTGCAGTCGGTCACCCAGTCCCGCTCCGGGGTCGCCGGTTCGGCCACGATCTTCGTGAACATCACCCGGGTGCTGGTGCTGGCGATCGGCTTCCTGGTGATGCTCCAGACGCTGGGCATCTCCATAGCACCCCTGCTCACCGCCCTGGGCGTGGGCGGTCTGGCGGTCGCGCTGGCCCTCCAGGACACGCTGGCCAACCTCTTCGCGGGCATCCACATCCTCGCCTCCAAGACCGTCCAGCCGGGCGACTACATCCAGCTGAGCAGCGGTGAGGAGGGCTATGTCGTGGACATCAACTGGCGCCAGACGACGGTGCGCCAGCTCTCCAACAACCTGGTGGTCATCCCCAACGGGCAGCTGGCGAAGACCAACATGACCAACTACACGCGTCCCGAGCAGCAGTTGACGGTCCTGGTGCAGGTGGGGGTGGGCTACGACAGCGATCTGGACCACGTCGAGCGGGTCACGCACGAGGTCATCGCGGAGACCATGACCGAGATCACCGGCGCGCTGCCGGAGCACGAGCCCGCCATCCGCTTCCACACCTTCGGGGACTCGCGGATCGGCTTCACGGTGATCCTGGGCGTCGGCGAGTTCAGCGACCAGTTCCGGATCAAGCACGAGTTCATCAAGCGTCTGCACCGCCGCTACCGCGAGGAGGGCATCCGCATCCCCGCTCCGGCCCGCACGGTGGCGCTCCAGCAGGGGGCCGTGGTGATCCCGCAGCAGCGCGTCACGGACGACCTGCCCGCGGGCCTGCCGCGCACCGACTAGCCCCCTGCTCTCCACTCCTTGCTCAGAGCGTCGCCGAGTTGTCGTGGTGGTGGCCGCCGCGCAGGCTGTGCGGGGTGGCCAGGGACGGCGTCACCGGGGTGACCGTCCAGTCCGGGTGGCCGGGCATGCGCGGGGTCGTCGTGCCGTAGAGCCAGTCGCGGAGGAAGCCGGACCGGTCCTGGCCGGTGACCTCCGTGGCCACCGCGATGTAGTCCGCCGTCGACGCCGAGCGGTACCGGAAGCGGTCCAGGAAGGTGCGCTCGACCGTGTGGAAGGCGTCCTCGCCGACCAGTTCGCGGAAGGCGTACAGGACCAGGACGCCGCCGAGGTAGCGCTGGTCGTCGAAGAGGTCGACCTCGTTCGGGGCGGCCACCGGGCCGGAGTCGTGGCGCCACTGGTCGCCGCGCGCGTAGGTGTCCTTCATCCGGGCCTCCATGGTGGTCAGGCCCAGGGAGTCCGGCCAGCCGCGTTCGTAGCGGTAGAGCAGCCCGTAGAAGTCGGCGTGGCCCTCGTTCAGCCAGAGGTCGGCCCAGGTGGCGGGGCTGACCATGTTGCCGAAGTACGAGTGGACGAGCTCGTGCATCATGTGCGAGCCGATCTTCGCCTCCGGCTGGAGCAGGAAGTTCGGCTTGTAGAGGGTGAGGGTCTGGGTCTCCAGGCCCGTGAAGTCGAAGGCGTCCGGGTCGTCGGAGTTGCAGGGCAGCAGGCCGTACGTCTCGAACGGGAAGGCGGCACCGAGCCGGTCCTCCAGCCAGGCGACCTGGCCCGGGGTGAGGGCGAGCGCCGGTTCCAGGGCGGCGGCGCGGGCCGTGGGGACGATGTCCCGCAGCGGCAGGCCGTGCGGGCCCGGCCGGTCCTTGACCACGTAGTCGCCGACGGTGATCTGGACGAGTTCGGTGGCGATCGGCGCCCTGGAGCGGTACGAGTACGCCGTCCGGTCGCCCGGGAGGTCCTCGGTCCGGGTGAGCAGGCCGTTCGCGACGCCGCGCAGGCCGCTCGGGACGGTGATGCGGAAGGTGAAGTCGGCCTTGTCCGAGGGGTGGTCGTTGCACGGGAAGACGGTGTGCGCGGAGTTCGGCTGCGGGCAGATCGCGAAGCCGTCCGGGGTGGGTATCCAGGCGGTGTGCGGGAGGGTGCGGTGCGGGTCGGCCGTGTAGGTCACGCACACGGTGACGTCGTCCCGCCCGTCCAGCGGCCGGGCCGGGGTGATCCGCAGCTTCTCGTCCGCCTGCTCGAAGGCGGCGTCCCGGCCGTCGACCCGCACGGCGGAGACGTCCAGGCCGAGGGCGTCCAGGGAGAAGCGGGACAGGTCCTGGGTGGTACGGATGCGCAGGGTCGCGGTGGCGTCGACCAGCAGGGTCGCGGCGTCGTACGCGAGGTCGAGGTGGTAGGCGAGGACCCGGTAGCCGTCGTTGCCGAGGGCCGGGTAGACGGGGTCGCCGAGGGTCTCCGGGCCCGGGGAAGCTGTGTCGCCCCCGGCCCTCGCGGCGCCGCTTTTCTCCCCCGCGGAGAAGGGACGCGCGAGGGCCGGGGCCCCCGTGGCCAGTACGGTCGCGGTGCCGAGCAGGGCGGCCGCCGGGGCCGTCACTCTGGTGCGATATCTCATGGTCCGCTTTCGCTCGGGCGGGCCGGGTGGTCGGTCCGGCCGCCGGGTCGGTGGTGGCTCGTGAGGTGGCTCGTTCGTCATGACCACCCTTTTGACCGATCCGGTTGCCCGTCGTATGACAACCGGACAACCGGATCTTCCGAGTCGCGGACCCCTGTCGAGCATGGGTCGATCACGAGATATCTTGATGTCGAGCAATGTTGCAGACGTGGAGCGGAGCACCCGGTGACTGACTCGACCATCATCTACACCTACACAGACGAGGCCCCGGCCCTCGCGACGCACTCGTTCCTGCCGGTGATCCAGGCGTATGCCTCGCAGGCCGGTGTCGCCGTGGACATCCGCGACATCTCGCTGGCCGGCCGCATCATCGCCCACTTCCCGGAGTACCTGAACGAGGACCAGCGCATCCCGGACGCCCTGGCCGAGCTGGGCGACCTCGCCAAGACGCCCGAGGCCAACATCGTCAAGCTGCCGAACATCTCGGCGTCGATCCCGCAGCTGAAGGCCGCCGTCGCCGAGCTCCAGGGCAAGGGCTACGCGCTGCCGGACTACCCGGACGACCCGAAGACCGACGAGGAGCGCGAGATCCGCGCCCGCTACGACAAGATCAAGGGTTCCGCCGTGAACCCGGTCCTGCGTGAGGGCAACTCGGACCGCCGCGCCCCCGCCTCGGTCAAGAACTACGCCAAGACCCACCCGCACCGCATGGGCGCCTGGACCTCCGAGTCCCAGACCGACGTGGCGACCATGGGCGAGAACGACTTCCGTTCCACCGAGAAGTCCGCGGTGATCTCCGAGGCCGGCAAGCTGAAGATCGAGCTGGTCGCCGAGGACGGCACCACCACGGTCCTCAAGGAGTCCGTACCGGTCCTCGCGGGCGAGGTCGTCGACGCCTCCGTGCTGCATGTCGCGCAGCTCAACGACTTCCTGGCCGCGCAGGTCGCGCGCGCCAAGCAGGAGGGCGTCCTGTTCTCCGTGCACCTCAAGGCCACGATGATGAAGGTCTCCGACCCGATCATCTTCGGTCACGTGGTGCGCGTCTTCTTCCCGAAGACGTTCGCGAAGTACGGCGAGACGCTCAAGGCGGCCGGCCTGTCCCCCAACGACGGTCTGGGCGGCATCCTCAAGGGCCTGGAGAACCTGCCCGAGGGCACCGAGATCAAGGCCTCCTTCGACGCCGAGATCGCCGAGGGCCCGGCCCTGGCGATGGTCGACTCCGACAAGGGCATCACCAACCTGCACGTGCCCTCCGACGTCATCATCGACGCCTCAATGCCGGCCATGATCCGCACCTCCGGCCACATGTGGGGCCCGGACGGCCAGGAGGCCGACACCCTCGCGGTCATCCCGGACTCCTCCTACGCCGGTGTCTACCAGGCCGTGATCGAGGACTGCCGGGCCAACGGCGCCTACGACCCGTCCACCATGGGCTCGGTCCCGAACGTGGGCCTGATGGCGCAGAAGGCCGAGGAGTACGGCTCCCACGACAAGACCTTCGAGATCGCCACCGCCGGCACGGTCCGCCTGGTCGACGCGGCCGGCAACGTCGTGATCGAGCAGCCGGTCGCCGCCGGTGACATCTTCCGCGCCTGCCAGACCAAGGACGCGCCGATCAAGGACTGGGTGAAGCTGGCCGTCACCCGCGCCCGCGCCACCGGCGACCCGGCCGTCTTCTGGCTGGACGAGGGCCGCGCCCACGACGCGCAGCTGATCACCAAGGTCGAGCAGTACCTGCCGGAGCACGACACCGAGGGCCTGGACATCCGGATCCTCTCCCCCGTCGAGGCCACCAAGCTCTCGGTGGAGCGCATCCGCCGCGGCGAGAACACCATCTCCGTCACCGGCAACGTGCTCCGTGACTACCTGACCGACCTGTTCCCGATCCTGGAGCTGGGCACCAGCGCCAAGATGCTGTCGGTCGTCCCGCTGATGGCGGGCGGCGGCCTGTTCGAGACGGGCGCCGGCGGTTCCGCGCCGAAGCACGTCCAGCAGCTGGTCAAGGAGAACTACCTGCGCTGGGACTCCCTCGGCGAGTTCTTCGCGCTCGTCCCCTCCTTCGAGCAGTACGCCGACTTCACCGGCAACACCCGCGCCAAGGTCCTCGCCGACACCCTCGACCGCGCCACGGCGACCTTCCTCAACGAGGACAAGTCCCCGACCCGTCGCGTCGGCGGTATCGACAACCGCGGCAGCCACTTCTACCTGTCCCTGTACTGGGCGCAGGAGCTGGCCGCCCAGACCGACGACGCCGACCTGGCCAAGGCGTTCGCGCCGTTCGCCGAGTCGCTGGCCGCCGACGAGCAGAAGATCGTCGGCGAGCTGCTCGCCGTCCAGGGTTCCCCGGCCGACATCGGCGGCTACTACCAGCCCGAGAAGGCCAAGGCGGACGCGGTGATGCGCCCGTCGGCCACCTGGAACGCGGCGCTCGCGGCCCTCTGAGCCGCAGCCGCGTCCTGAAGTCTCCGCAGTCTCCGCCCCGGCAGGCACCCCGCCCGCCGGGGCGGAGCCCTGTCCGGCCGCGTCACTCCGCCGGCGTCTCCAGCTCCAGCTCCAGCCATCGCGCCAGATCCTCGATCTCCCGGCCGATCCCGGCGCTCATGGCCTTGGTGAACGGCACGTCCTGATGGACGGCGGCCACCCGCAGGCGCCCGGCCTTCCGGTCGGCGGTGGCGTCGAGTTTCCCGACCAGCCGGTCGCCGTACAGGATCGGCAGCGCGAAGTACCCCCAGCGGCGCCTGGCGGCCGGCTTGTACATCTCCAGCTGGTACTCGTACTCGAACAGCTCGGTGGTGCGCCTGCGGTCGTGGACCAGCCGGTCGAAGGGCGACAGCAGGGCCGCGCGCCCCTCGAACGGCAGCCCCAGCTGGGCGGGGTCCACCCGCCAGGTGCCCCGCACCCCCTCGACCACGGCCGGCTCGCCGGCCTCGCCGACGTCCGCCGGTTCGACCGGGCACTCCGGGCCACGGGCACGGGCGATGCCGAGGGCGCGCAGCCGCCGCTCGGCGCGGACGCGCAGCGCCTCCTCGACCGGGACCGACGGCATGGCGGGGTAGACGCGGTCGGCGAGATCCCACAACCGGTCGCCGCCGGCCCGCCCGGCGACGGCGACCTCGCCGCGCTGCACCATCAGCTCCAGGAGCTTGGTGACGTTGCGGTTGTTGCTCCAGCCGCTCGACCGCCACGGCTCGGCGCAGGTGTCCGGCAGGGCCCGCGAGGGCAGCGGCCCATCGGCACCGAGCCGGGCAAGGATGTCCCGGCGGCAGGCGTCGTTGGCCGCCGCCCACGTCCGGTGGTACTCCCGCCAGGACGCCGGCGTCCCGCGCTCCGGCCACTCGGCCATCTCCGCGCGGTAGAGCGCGAGGTCCTCACCGGGACGGATCATGGCCTGCAGCTCCAGCAGCGCCCGTTTCCCGAGTGCGCCGGTCAACTCGGCCGGTGCGTACGACGATCCGAGCCGGCTCCACGCCACGAGGTCGGCGTTGGGCGCGACGGCGGCGGTCGGGTCGATCTGCAGCAGGGTCAGTCCGCGCACCACGTCGAGCAGACCGTCCGGCCGTGCGGCGTCGAGGAGTTGGGCCCGGACGGCGATACGGCGGGCGTCGGCACGCGAGAGCTGGTGGACGGCCATGGTTCCGAGACTAGGCGCAGGGTCTGACAGTGCGGTGTACGTGGCATCGCCCGGGGGTCCGGCTCCGGGGAGCATCCCGACGGCCGGTCGGGCGCACGGACCCGAACAGGTCAGAACGGCTCGAAGCTCGGGTCGACCGGGCCGATCTCGCCACGTTCTGCCAGTTCGTCCAGGTCTTCCGGCTCAAGGAACTCCAGGGCATCCGGATCGATCCCGTGATACGGATCCACATCGCGCAGGCGCTTGACGAAGGAGAGAACGAAATCGGTGAAAGGTCCGTCGAAGACCTCGGGGTCGGCTCCGTTGATGTTGGTGACGACCTTCCAGCGGTCCGGCTCCGGGGCGCACGGCCAGAAGAAGTGCTCGTCGCCCGAGTGGTCGTATCCCCAGGAGATCAGGCCGCCCGGCTCGGGATGGAACCGGAACGGATACGCGCCCGGCTCACGTCGCCACGACCGGCCGAACGACTCGTGGATCTCCCGCATCCGCGTCATCAGCGGACTGGATCCTCGCGGGTGGAAGACGACCAGCTCGCCGCAGATCGAGCCGGTGCCGTAGGCGTCCAGGAACGCCTTGAAGTCGCGGGGCAGGGCCGAGCCGACGTATGCCTCCACCTCGGCCCAGTCCTCCGGAGACGGTTCACGTGCCGGAGGCGGGCCGAACAGCTGCACAAGTTCGTCCAACCCGGCCATGCGCCAACCCCCACCTGATCGTCCGTCGCCGACCGCAAACCTAGTGCCACGCCGGGACGGACGGGCACCGAACGTGGGAGTCGGCCGCGGACCGGTACGAGTCGTCCGGCACGACGCAGGTATGCCGTTCGTGAAGTCTGCGTGTCACGCGTGGCGCGCGGCTGGTCCGCCGTGACCCGCTGTGGTTCGCTCTCCCCATGACGGTGCTTGTGACCCGACGTCATGTCGACCACGTACGTGTCACCACCACAGGGTGTCGCGCCGAGAGCTGACGCTCCGCTCCGGCCCTTCCCACGCCCTCGCTGTTCCCCCGGTCCGCCCTGTTCCGCCGACGCGTGCGCGTACCCGCGCGCGGTCCTGCCTTCCCGCACGAGGAGCACCACCATGAGCCAGCCCATCGACTCCGTCACCGCCGGCCACACGCCCGAGGAGCCGCCCGCCGGGCCCGACACCTCGGCCTGGTCGTTCGAGACCCGCCAGATCCACGCGGGAGCCGTGCCGGACCCGACGACCGGGGCCCGGGCGACGCCGATCTACCAGACGACGTCGTTCGTGTTCCGCGACACGCAGCACGCCGCCGACCTGTTCTCCCTCGCCGAGCCCGGCAACATCTACACCCGCATCCACAACCCCACCCAGGACGTCTTCGAGCAGCGGATCGCCGCCCTGGAGGGCGGGGTCGCGGCGGTCGCGCTGTCGTCCGGGCAGGCCGCCGAGACGCTGGCCATCCTGACGCTGGCGAGCGCGGGCGACCACATCGTGTCGAGCACGTCCCTGTACGGCGGCACGTACAACCTGTTCCGGCACACCCTGCCGAAGTTCGGCATCGAGGTGTCCTTCGTGGACGACCCGGACGACGCCGAGGCCTGGCGGGCGGCCGTCCGCCCGAACACCAAGGCGCTGTTCGCGGAGACGCTGGGCAACCCGCGCGGCAACGTGCTGGACGTGCGCGCGGTCGCGGACGTGGCGCACGCGGCGGGCGTACCGCTGATCGTGGACAACACGGTCCCGACTCCCTACCTGCTGCGGCCCCTCGAGCACGGCGCGGACATCGTGGTGCACTCGGCGACCAAGTTCCTCGGCGGGCACGGCACGACGATCGCGGGCGTGGTCGTGGACGGCGGCAGCTTCGACTTCGGCGCGCACTCCGACCGCTTCCCCGACTTCACCGAGCCCGACCCCAGCTACCACGGCCTGCAGTACTGGCCGGCGCTCGGCCCGGGCGCGTACGCGATCAAGCTGCGGGTGCAGCTGCTGCGCGACCTCGGCCCGGCGCTCTCCCCGCACTCGGCGTTCCTGCTGCTGCAGGGCGTGGAGACGCTGAGCCTGCGGCTGGAGCGGCACTCCGCCAACGCGCAGGCGCTGGCCGAATGGCTGGAGCAGCGCGACGAGGTCGCCGCCGTCCACTATCCGGGCCTGCCGTCCAGCCGCTGGTACGAGGCGGGGCAGACGTACCTGCCGCGCGGCGCCGGCGCGATCGTCTCCTTCGAGCTGCGGGACGGGATCGAGGCGGGCAAGCGGTTCGTGGACGCGGTCGAGCTGTTCAGCCACCTCGCCAACATCGGTGACGTCCGCAGTCTGATCATCCACCCGGCGTCCACCACCCACAGCCAGCTGGACGAGGAGCAGCTGGCGGCGACCGGGACCACGCCGGGCCTGGTGCGCCTGTCGGTCGGCATCGAGAACCTCGCCGACCTCAAGGCCGACCTGGAGGCCGGATTCCGCGCCGCCAAGGGCGCGGCGTCCTGAACGCCGTACCGCATCCGGAGGTTCCTCTCCCCCTTCCGCACGCCGACGGGGCCTGGCGGGAGGGGGATCCGCCGGGTCGCCGGCAGTGGTACGCGGCGGAGAAGCCACTGTCCCTGGAGGCCGGCGGTGAACTCCCCGGCGTACGGCTGGCGTTCGAGACCTGGGGCCGGCTCGCCCCCGATGCCGCCAACGCCGTGCTCGTGCTGCACGCGCTCACCGGTGACAGTCATGTCGCCGGGCCCGCCGGTCCGGGGCATCCGACCCCGGGCTGGTGGGAGGGCCTGGTCGGGCCGGGGCTGGCGCTGGACACCGACCGCTGGTTCGTCGTCGCCCCGAACGTCCTGGGCGGCTGCCAGGGCAGCACCGGTCCGGCCTCGCGGCGAGCCGACGGGCACGGCTCCTGGGGCGGTGCCTTCCCCTTCCTGACCCAGCGCGACCAGGTCGCCGCCGAGACGGGGCTGGCCGACGCCCTGGGCATCGGGCGGTGGGCGCTGGTCGTCGGCGGGTCGATGGGCGGGATGCGGGCCGTGGAGTGGGCGGTGTCGTACCCGGAGCGGGTCGGGGCGCTGCTGCTGCTCGCCACGACGGCGGCGGCGAGCGCCGAGCAGATAGCCTGGTCGGCCGTGCAGCTCACCGCGATCCGCACCGACCCGGGCTGGCAGGGCGGCGACTACCACGGCACCGGGCGCGCCCCGCACACCGGCCTGGGCCTGGCCCGCCGGATCGCCCATGTCACCTACCGCAGCGAACCCGAGCTCGCGATCCGCTTCGGCCGGACCGCGCAGGGCACCGAGAACCCCTTCGGCGGCGGCCGCTACCAGGTGGAGTCCTACCTCGACCACCACGCCGCCAAGCTGGTACGGCGGTTCGACGCGGGCAGTTACGTGGTGCTGTCGGAGGCGATGAACGCCCATGACGTCGGCCGCGCCCGGGGCGGGGTAAGCGCCGCCCTCGGCCGGGTCACGGCCCGCACCCTGGTGGCGGGCGTGGACTCCGACCGTCTCTATCCCCCGGCCCAGCAGGCCGAGTTGGCGGCGCTGATCCCGTCCGCCGACCGGCTCCGGGTGATCGGGTCGCCGTACGGCCACGACGGCTTCCTGATCGAGACCGAGCAGGTGGGCGCGCTGGTGCGGGAGCTGCTCGGCTGAGGGCTCACCCGTCCGGCACCGATGTGACACCGTGATCCCGCACCCTGCCACTGCCAACGCCCCGGGAGCCGCCCGTGTCCCAGCCATCGTACGAACTCCTGCCCGGCGCCGCCGAGTCGCCCGTGATCCTGCACGTGCCGCACTCGTCCAGGACGATCCCGGCCGGGGTACGGGCCGGGATCGTGCTCGGCGACGCCGCGCTGGAGCGGGAGCTGGACCACATCACGGACGCCCACACCGCCGAGCTCGCCGAGGCCGCGGCCGCGCTGGCCGGGGTGACCCCCTGGCGGTTCGTGAACCGGCTGTCGCGGCTGGTGGTGGACCCGGAACGGTTCCCGGACGAGCGGGAGGAGATGCTCGCCGTCGGAATGGGGGCCGTGTACACGCGGACCACGCACCGGGATGTGCTGCGGGACGAGCCGTGCGACCCGGGGCCGCTGGTCGAGCGGTACTTCCGGCCGTACGCCCGGGCGATGACGGAGGCCGTCGCCGGGCGGCTGGCGGCGACCGGGCGGGCCGTGGTGATCGACGTGCACTCCTATCCGAGCCGGGCGCTCCCCTACGAGCTGCACGGGACGGGGCCGCGGCCGCCGGTGTGTCTGGGCACGGACGCCTTCCACACGCCGGCCGGGCTGACCCGGGCGGCCCGCGAGGCCTTCGCGGGGTGCGGGGAGACGGGACTGGACAGCCCGTTCGGCGGGACCTACGTACCGCTGGAGTTCTACGGGACGGACGCGCGGGTCGGCGCGCTGATGGTGGAGATCCGGCGGGACCTCTACATGACCGAGCCCGGCGGGCCGGCGGGACCGGGAGCGGACCGGCTCGCCACCGCTCTCGCGACGCTCGTGGACACCGCCGGCCGCTGACCCTCCGGCTGGAGCATTCCGGCAGGACACCGGGTGCGGGCCGTACGACCGTGGAGGCATGACCACGGAGACGACCGCGCCCACGCCCACGGAGACGACCGCGCCCGCGGCGGCGGAGCCGCTCCCGCCCGTCTGCGAGGCCGCTCCGCCGGTGCGGGACTGGCCCGCGCTCGAACTGGCGGGGACGGACTTCGACCCGGTCCTCGCCGCCCTGATGAGGGAAGGACCGGTGACCCGGATCCGGCTGCCGTACGGCGAGGGCTGGGCATGGCTCGCCACCCGGTACGAGGACGTCAGGACCGTCACCAACGACCCGAGGTTCAGCCGGGCCGAGGTCACGCGGCGCCAGGTGACCCGGCTGGCCCCGCACTTCAAGCCCCGGCCGGGCTCGCTGGCCTGGGCCGACCAGCCCGACCACAACCGGCTGCGCAAGCCGCTCGCCGGTGCCTTCACGGTCGGTGCGATGAAGCGGCTGCGGCCCCGGGCGCAGGAGGTCCTCGACGGACTGGTCGACGGGGTGGTGCGGGACGGGCCGCCCGCCGATCTGGTCGAGCGGGTCCTGGAGCCGTTCCCGATCACGGTGGTCAGCGAGGTGATGGGGGTGCCGGCGGCGGACCGGGAGCGGGTGCACGCCTGGACCCGGCAGATCATCTCCACCTCGGGCGGCGTGGAGGCCGCCGAAGCGGCCAAGCAGGGGCTGTACGGATGGATCACCGAGGCGGTACGCGCGCGTGCCGGCAGTCCGGGCGAGGACGTCTACTCGCTGCTCGGGGGTGCGGTGGCCCGCGGCGAGATCGGCGAGGAGGAGGCCGTCGGGCTGGCCGGTCCGCTGCAGATCGGCGGCGAGGCGGTCACCCACAACTGCGGGCAGATGCTGTTCCTGCTGCTGACCCGGCCGGAGCTGATGGCGCGGATGCGGGAGCGGCCGGCGGAGCGCGGGCCGGTCCTGGAGGAGCTGCTGCGCTGGATCCCGCACCGCAGCACGGTCGGGCTCGCCCGGATCGCCCTGGAGGACGTCGAGCTGGGCGACGGCACCCGGATCGCGGCCGGCGATCCGGTGTACGTCTCCTACCTCGCCGCCAACCGGGACCCGGGCGTCTTCCCCGGCCCGGACCGCATCGACCCGGACCGCGACCCGAACCCGCACCTCGCCTTCGGCCATGGGGCGCACTACTGCACGGGCGCGGTCCTGGCCCGGCTGCAGACCGAACTCCTGGTCGACACCCTCCTCGACCGGCTGCCGAAGCTGCGGCTCGCGGTGCCGGCCGAAGGGGTGGAGTGGCGCCGCAGGACGATGATCCGGGGACCGCGGACACTGCCGGTCGCCTGGTGAGGCTCCTCAGGCCCGCAGCCACTCCGTCACGATCACGTCCCCGCCCGTCCGCAGCCGGAGTGCGAACGGCCCGGTCGGCGCGGTGTCGCTGGCGAAGCGGCCCATGCCGTCGACCGTGAGCGGGCGGGCCACCGCCGGACCGCCGAGCACCTCGATCCCCGCCGGCTGCGGGGGCAGCAGCTGGCCGAGCAGTCCGTCGTCGGTGACCTCGACGTCCACGGTCAGCTCGCCCGCCTGGAAGGTCAGCATCCGGGGCGGGTCCTCGGCGCCTCTGACGGGGATGGCGTCGGTCAGCGAGTCGAAGGTCAGCTCGGCGACCCGGGCCTCCAGGTCGTGCAACAGGTAGGCGTCCATGGCCAGTTGGAGCAGCCCGGCCGGGAGCGGGTCGAGCACGGCGGCCGCACCGCGCAGTTCCTCCTCCAGGAGGTCCGCGTCGAATCCGGCGTCGCCGGCGACCTCGCCGAGGCCGTCGTCAAGGCCATCGTCAAGACCGTTCTCGATGCCGTCGTGGGACAGGAACTCGTCGTCGCTCACACCGCACCCCTCGCGTCGAGCCGGGCCCGCAGCCGGCGCAGACAGCGCTGGCGCAGCGGGCCGATGCTGCCCACGGCGATGCCCAGCGCGACGGACACCTCGACATAGCTGGGTGGCGGTGAGGCCATCAGGACGCGCAGCAACTGCCTGCACCGGTCGCCGAGTTCCTCGAACTCCTGCCACAGCAGACGGATCCGCTGGGCGTCGTCGGCCCGGTCCTCCGCGTCGATCAGGGACTGTTCGGGCGTGCGGTCCTCGCTGATCCGGTCCAGCACCTGGGGATCGTCGGTCGGCAGCAGCCGGGTCAGGCCCCGGATCACCTTCAGGCACTCGTTGCGTGCCGTGCTGGCCAGCCAGGAGCCCGCCTTGTCGGGCTCCCGGATCCGGCCCAGGTGCTGGGCGAACCGGAACCACACGGTCTGGTAGACCTCGTGCCCGTCGGCGTCGGAGAGCCGGTGCGCGCGCACCACCGACCACACCAGCGGGCTCAGCCCTTCCACGAGCGCCTTCCAGGCCGCCGCGTCGCCGTCGACGGCGGACTGGACCAGCGCGCCGACCTCTGCTCGGTCCACTGTCCCACCCCTCGTGTACGGCAAGTCATCGTACGCCGTGGAGGGGAGTGTTCCGGAACTCAGGCCGTCGCAGCCAGACTTACGACCGGGACCGGCTGCCAGCTCGCCGGGCGGAGCGCCGGTACAGGGGTGCCGCGCACCTCGGCGTACTCCGAGATGTCCGCGAGGAGCCGGGCGGCCGCCGTGCGCGGGTCGGACTCCTGGTGCGTGGTCATCCGGTCGGCGACGAGGCCGGCCACGATGGGGGTGGCGAACGATGTTCCGCTCCACTGTGCGAACCCTTCGAACATCACTTGGTCCGGTTTGCCGGGGCCGGTCGTCCCGGTGTCGGTCAGCACGCCGGTGTGGCGTGGGTACTGGCAGGTGCAGGCGTAGGTGAAGCCGAACCGGCAGGCGTCGTAGGTGGTGTGCTGGTACACGTACGGCACGGGCGCGTCGAAGCCGGCCATGGCGCCGATGAGGTGCTCGCCGGGCGCGTAGACCTTGACCCAGCCGCCGTGGTTGGTGAAGCAGGCGCCGTACTCGCCGTCGCTGCGCAGCGCGCCGACCGAGAGGACCGTGTTCTCGTAGCCGGCCAGGTCGGCGCAGGCGGCGGGCCAGAAGTAGCTGGCGCTGCCGTTGTTGCCGGCGGCGGCGACGAGCAGGGTGGACTGGTCGCGCAGGGCGTCCATGAAGGCCTCGACGGCGAGGAGTCCGTCGGCGCTGCCGTTCGGGGTGCCGGCGGAGAGGCTGATGACGTCCGGCCAGCCGTGCTGGTCGATCGCCTCGAAGAGCTTGGCACCGAACTCGGACTCCAGGATCGCGCCCGCGTCGTTGAGGGTGTTGGTGACGGTGATGTCCGTGTTCGGGGCGAGGGCGGCGATGAGGCCGGCGATGAACGTGCCGTGGCCGACGTACTGCTGGAGGATGCCGTCGGCGTCGGTCTCGTGGAGCTGCGGGTCGCCCTGGACACGGGCGAGGACCGGGTAGGAGCGGTAGTCGTGCACCAGACCGGTGTCCATCACGAGGACGCTGACGGCGGTGTCCGGGTCGTGACTTCCTGCCACGGCCTGCGGGTTGGGTGTCTGGGTGAGCAGGGCGGGCAGCGGCTCGCAGGGGTTGCAGGAGTTGGCGTTCGGGGTGGTGGACACCACGTGGTTGCGGCTGACCATGCGGCGGCCGGCGCGGCCCTCCGCCTCCCGCAGGGCGCGCAGCGCGTGGCCGACGGCGCGGTCGCCGGTGCGGTCGCCGTGGTTCGGGTCGCCGACCCGGATGCGGGTGACCCCGGTGCGGTTGGTCTCCGGTCCGGCCCTGCGCACGTGGTCGGCGACCAGGTCCGGGGTCGCGGTGAAGTGGGCGCGCACGGCGTCCTCGACGATCCGTGCCTCCTCGCCGTCGCGGGCGAGGACCACCCCCTTCTCGTACAGGAACTCGGCGGCGTCGTCCGGCCCCATCGCCAGTGGTACGTCCGGCATGGAACGCTGGATCTGATCGAACTGCTCATGGAATCGATGCGGTGCCATGGCCTGTCCTCCCCCGGTAACGGCGTTCTTCAGTCAGAGTCGCGGGCCCGCCGCTTGATACAGCGTCAAACCTGTGGGGCATGTATGCCCAGGCCACTACCATCCGAGGGGTGACTGCGCGAAGCGATTCGGTTACGGAACTGCTGCCGATGGTGTTCGCCGCCCCCGGCGAGGCCCTGGCGCGGGCGGAGCGTGTCCTGCGGTCCGATCCGTCGCCGCTGGACGCGTCCGTCGCCCACCAGGTCATCGGCATCTGGCAGCGGGACTTCGGGGACCTTGCCGTGGCCCTCGACCATCTGCGGCGCGCCCGGGACTTCGCGGCCCGCGCGGACTCGGCGGACCGGGAGGCGGATGTCCTCGCCGCCCTCGGAGTCGCCCTGGTGCATGCGGGGCGCACCCGGCAGGGGCTGGCCGCGCTGGACCGCGGGGTGGCCCGGGGCAGCGGGCACACCAGGGCCCGGGTGCTGTACCGGCGGGCGTTCGCCTCCTGGGTGCTGGGCCGGCACAAGGAGGCCCTGGAGGACCTGCGGCGGGCGATACCGGTACTGCGGCAGGCCGGCGACGTCATCTGGACCGCGCGGGCGCTGAGCGTGCGGGCCACCGTGCATCTGGCGATGGGCGCGGTGGAGCGGGCGGACGCGGACTTCACGGCGGCGGAGCTGTTGTGGGAGACGACGGGCCAGGAGCACGACAAGGCGGTCGCCGTGGAGAACCGGGGCCTGGCCGCGTACCGGTCCGGCGACATCCCGGCGGCGCTGCGGCTGCTGGCCGCGGCCAAGGAGCGGTACGACGAGCTGGGCACGCCCTCGTTCATGCTGTACATCGCGCGCTGCGACGTGCTGATGGCGGCCGGGCTGGCCCCGGAGGCGCTGGCCGAGGCGGACGCGGCGATCGCGACCCTGGACCGGATCGGCGGGCAGTCCACCCGCAAGGCCGAACTGCTGCTGACCGCGGCCCGGTCGGCGCTGTCGACCGGGGACCCGCAGACCGCGATCGCCCGGGCCGCCGTCGCCGTACGGCTGTTCTCGGGGCAGCGGCGCAGCTGGTGGGAGACGCATGCGCGGCTGGTGCTGATCGAGGCGCGGGTGGCGGGCGGGGCCGCGTCCGGGCGGCTGGTGCAGGACGCGGCGGCGGTCGCCGACCAGCTGGCGTCCTTCGGTTCGCCGGCCGCGCCGGAGGCCTCGCTGCTCGCGGGGCGGATCGCGCTGGCGCTGGGCTGGACGGCGGACGCGGAACGGCATCTCGCGGTGGCCGCGCGCGGCAGGCACGTCGGTCCGCCGCTGACCCGGATGACCGGCTGGGCCGCGCAGGCGCTGCGGGCCCGGGCGGCCGGTTCGGGCCGGGGTGTCCTGGAGGCGTGCCGGCGCGGCCTGGACGTGCTGGACGACCACCGGATGACGCTGGGCGCCTCGGAGCTGCGGGCCCGGGCCACCGCGCAGGGTGCCGAACTGGCGGCGCTGGCCCAGCAGGCGAGCCTCGCGCACGGCGGCCCGCGCCGGCTGCTGGAGTGGAGCGAGCGCTGGCGGGCCACGGTCCTGGCCGCTCCGCCGACCCGGCCGCCCGCGGATCCGGCCCTGCTCGCCTCCCTCACCGCGTTCCGGGAGATCGCCTCGCGTGCGGAGGAGGCCCGCCGGGAGGGCCGTCCGGTGCCCGCCCTGGAGCGTGAACAGCGGCGCCTGGAACGGGAGATCCGCGCCCACACGCATCACACCCGGGGCGACGCCCCCGGCGGCGGCGACCGCTTCGACCCGGCCCGTGTCCTGGACCGGCTCGGCGAGGCCCGGTTGGTCGAACTCGCCGTCGTGGACGGCCGGGTGCACATCCTGCTGTGCGGACAGGGCCGGGTACGGCGCTTCGCGGGGGGCCCGCTGGCGGAGGCGGTCGCCGAGGCGGAGCACGTCCAGGCGGGGCTGCGCCGGCTCGCGCACCCGGGGGCGGAGGCGCGGTTGCCGGTGGTGGAGGCCGCCGGGAAACGGCTGGAGGAGCTGCTGCTGGGCGCGGCGGCGGACCAACTCGGCTCCGGGCCGGTGGTGATCGTCCCGCCGGGGGCGCTGCACCGGGTGCCCTGGGCCCTGCTTCCCGCCCTCCGGGAGCGGGTGCTGAGTGTGTCACCGTCGGCGGGGAGCTGGCTGCGGGCCCGGGAGACCGAGCCGCCGCCGGGCGGCCGCCATGTGCTGGTCCGCGGGCCGGGGCTGGCGACCGGGGGCGCGGAGGTGCCCGAAGTGGCGGGCCAGTACGCGACGGCCCGGATCCTGGAGCACGACGACGCCCAGGTCCCGCGGGTACTGGAGGAGTTGGACGGCGCCGCGCTGGCCCACATCGCCGCGCACGGCATGTTCCGCGCGGACAGCCCGCTGTTCTCCTCGCTGCGGATGGCCGACGGCCCGCTGATCGTGCACGACTTCGAACGCCTCGCCCGCAGCCCCTACCGGATCATTCTCTCCAGC
>NZ_JBSHBL010000021.1:42061-140793 GCF_053611985.1 Streptomyces sp. NPDC054770 | reverse complement strand
CCCCTAAAGGGGCGCTCGCTCCAGCGCCCTTTCTTTTGGGGGCGCGGGGAACTGCGCGACAAGCCCCCACCGGCCCGCACGGCCACACAACCGAACGGACCCCCACGTGTGCCACAAGCCACGGGGGGGGGTCCGCTCATTGGATCGCCGGGGACGCCCAACTCCCCGGCGCCGGCTGCCATATCAGCCGTGGGCCGTCACCCCCCGACCGGCAGCCCGCCCCGGAAGCACCGTCGGCCAGTGCGCCAGCGCAGCCGTCGCGGCGTACCAGGCCACCGCCCCCGCCGCCACCGCAACCCAGCCGCCGGCCTTGGTCAGTGACGAGCTGTCGGCGAACTGCGCGACGGCGAGCACCAGCATCGCCAGGAACAGCAGCCCGTGCACGGCCTGTCCGAGCTGGTCGCCGCCCGCGAGGGTCAACGACAGGGCCACGAGGGCGAACAGGAGCAGGAAGAGCCCGGCTCCGTTGGCCGAGGTGTGACCGCCAGAGGAGGCGGCCCAGGTGAACCAGAGGGCGCCGAGGGCCACATAGCCCGTGCCGTTCACGGTGTCACGGTCACGGAAGGCCAGCAGGCCGACGAGGAAGAGGGCGACTCCGCCCACGTAGTGGGCGATTGACACGGCGTCAGACGTGGTGACGTTGTCGATGACGCCGGTGGTGCCGAGGCCGAACGCCAACAGGGTGATTCCCAGGGCGAGTCGGCCGGCCACGGTAGTGGTTCCGCTTCCCGCAGAGACGTCGTTGTCCACGGCGGGCTCCCTTCATGCTCTGTGCAGTTGTGCGCGGTGACCGATATATGCCCTTCACAAGGGCACAAACACCTCTACGCACGAGTAGATTTACGCACGGCACAAAGAGAGCCGGACCGTTCCCACGGCACATCTCACCTGGGAGAACGGGGAGTTACGGAATGACAACGACGGGCCGCCTGGCCCGCTTGGCGAGTCTGCCCGCGACGGAGCCGAAAATCCGCCCCACGATCCCCTGGGTCGACCCCACGACGATCGCGTCGGCCTCGTACTCCCGCCCCACCTCTTCGAGTTCATGGCAGATGTCACCGCCGCGCTCGACGAGGATCCAGGGCACTTCGGCCAGGTACTCGGCACAGGCGAGTTCGAGCCCGAGCACCTCGGTGCGGTGGTCCGGCACGTCGACGAAGACGGGTGGCTCGCAGCCGGCCCACACGGTGGTGGGCAGTCGGTTGGCGACGTGGACGATGATCAGCCCCGCGCGGGAGCGGTGCGCCATCCCGATCGCATAGGCGAGGGCGCGCTCACTTGAGGTGGAGCCGTCGAAGCCGACGACCACCCCGTGCTTGAAGGCGGGATCGCAGGAAGGGCGTGCCTCTTCCGCCGCCTGCGCATCGGCCGCCGTGGGGTCGGCGACCGGCCGCTTGCGGTCCGCTGGATCGAAGAATTCGTGACCGGCCATGGCTGTCTCGGCGTTGTGATCCTTGTGTGGGAGGGACGGCAGTGTTGCGGCGGAGCTGTGTCCGGGAAACATCTTCCCAACCCCATACCCCCAAGGGTACGGCGGCACGCCTCCTCAGCCCAGATCCCGCACACTCTCCGTAGGGGACCTTCCCCGGAGTCGGTTAGGGGTTCCAGGGAGCATGCACGAGCCGCGCCCGTAACGCAATGGTTGCTGCCCCGTACAGGCGGTTTGCACAGGATTCGGACAGGCCGGAGCTCCACGCACGGTGACCGACCGCCCGAACACGCGTTGATCCCGGTACGAGTGCGTCACAAGGGAGCACAAGGGAGTACGACGAGGGAGTACGACCATGTCCGGACCGCGCCCCACCACCCCCGCTCCGCGCCCCGCCCGGCACACCGACCCGCACGCCGCCCGGCGCCCCGCCCGGCACCCCGCTCCGGACACCGCCGGCGACGTGGTTCGCTGGGCCGTGTTCTCCTGCGTCCTCGTTCCCGTGGTGCTCCTCTGGTACGGCACCTCGCCGGGCGGCGCGGTCGGCACCGCCCTCGGCCTCGCCGCCGTCACCGCCGCCTGCCGCTTCCTGCTGCGCCGCTCGGAGCGCGCTACGACGCCCCGGGGAGGCGGACGTCACACCCGGAGCAGTACACCGGTCGACTGACCGGTTTCCGCGCACACGAACGCTTCTTTTCAGCCAACTTCCCGGACCTGTGCAAGAGAGGCACCAACCACCCCCCAACCCCCGTTCCACCTGCACGGAAAGGGTCCGCAGGACCCTCCGCACCCTACGCTGTTTGGCCACTGCGACGAGGCGCACTTCCCTGCACGGCCTGTGAGTGCAACCCTTCGTGATCGAATGCTTCACGCCAAGTTGTCATGTCGACAATCGGCGGCGTGTCGAACTGGTCACCGTGACACCGCGGAAACCAGTAGATTCGATCTTGACGTCTTATGGCGGGGGACTCGTGCAGGACCAAGGGGAAACGTGCAGGAGCGACACAACCGAGGAGCCGCGACCACCGAGGGGGGCTTAGCAGGATGAGCCACGACTCCACTGCCGCGCCGGAAGCCGCGGCCCGGAAACTCTCCGGGCGACGCCGCAAGGAGATCGTCGCGGTGCTGCTGTTCAGCGGCGGCCCCATCTTCGAGAGTTCCATACCACTGTCGGTGTTCGGGATAGACCGCCAGGACGCCGGCGTGCCGCGCTACCGACTGCTGGTGTGCGGTGGCGAGGAAGGCCCGCTGCGGACCACAGGGGGCCTGGAACTCACCGCGCCGCATGGCCTGGAAGCGATCTCACGCGCCGGCACGGTCGTCGTACCGGCCTGGCGTTCGATCACCGCGCCGCCGCCCGAAGAAGCGCTGGACGCGCTGCGCCGCGCCCACGAAGAAGGGGCCCGCATCGTCGGGCTGTGCACGGGCGCGTTCGTGCTGGCCGCCGCAGGTCTGCTGGACGGCCGCCCGGCCACCACCCACTGGATGTACGCGCCGACGCTGGCCAAGCGCTATCCGTCGGTGCACGTCGACCCGCGAGAGCTCTTCGTGGACGACGGTGACGTCCTCACCTCGGCCGGTACGGCGGCCGGAATCGATCTCTGTCTCCACATCGTGCGGACGGACCACGGCAACGAGGCGGCCGGTGCGCTGGCCCGCCGCCTGGTGGTCCCGCCGCGCCGCTCGGGCGGTCAGGAGCGCTACCTCGATCGATCTTTACCAGAGGAGATCGGCGCCGACCCGCTCGCCGAGGTCGTCGCCTGGGCGCTGGAGCACCTCCACGAGCAGTTCGACGTGGAGACGCTGGCGGCTCGCGCGTACATGAGCCGCCGCACCTTCGACCGCCGCTTCCGCTCACTGACGGGATCGGCCCCGCTCCAGTGGCTGATCACGCAGCGGGTGCTGCAGGCACAGCGTCTCCTGGAAACGTCGGACTACTCGGTGGACGAGGTGGCGGGCCGTTGCGGCTTCCGCTCCCCCGTCGCGCTGCGCGGTCACTTCCGGCGCCAGCTGGGTTCGTCCCCGGCGGCGTACCGGGCGGCGTACCGGGCGAGGCGGCCACAGGCCGAACGGGCCGACGCGCCTGAACCGGCACCGCTGCCGCCGTCGGGCCCGCTCGCGGTCCCGTACCCCGAGGGCGTACTGCCGATGCAGACCCGCAGGACAGCAGCGGTAGGCCTCTCACCCAGCCTCCCGGGCCCCCGCACAGGCAGCTGACCCACCCTTGCCCACCCGACACCCTCGGGTGGGCAAGGGCTGGCCCCTGCCCATCCACCACCCGACTCGGTAGGACAAACGGCGAGGCCAAAAAAGGACAAGGGGCGGGCCCAAGAACGACAACACTCAGCTGCCCACTCCACCGACCCGCCACCTCACTCGGCAGGACAAGGGCAAGGTCGACGACGGTGCCCAGCCACCGCACCTCCGACCGCCCCGGTAAGACGAGTGGCAAGGCCGAAGACAGCGCCCAGCCACCGCCCTCCACCCCCACCCGACTCGGTAGGGCCAGCGGCGAAGCCGAAGACGAGGGCGTACGCAGCCACACCTTCTGGCCACCCGCCACCCAAGTCGCCAAGACGAGCGGCGAGGCCCACGACGGCGCCCGGCCACCGCTCTCAGTCTCCGCTTCCGGGCGTCCGGCGCTCCGAAGCGGAGGTGCTCAGCGGCCGCCCTCCGATCGCCCGGCATCCGACGACGACGGTGCCCAGCCGCCCCCTCAGCCCGTCCGGCGTTTGAGGGCGAGGCCGTAGGCCGATGATGCGGGGGTACGGGGGCGGCAGCCCCCGAGATGTCGGCGCTGCACCCGGGGCACCCAAACGGCGACGCCAGCTTTAGGGTGGTCGCATGAACGATCGCATGGTGTGGATCGACTGCGAGATGACCGGCCTCTCGCTGTCCGACGACGCGCTCATCGAGGTGGCCGCGCTGGTCACCGACTCCGAGCTGAACGTGCTCGGCGAGGGCGTGGACATCGTCATCCGTCCGCCGGCCAAGGCACTGGAGACGATGCCGGAGGTGGTGCGGCAGATGCACACCTCGTCCGGCCTGCTCGACGAGCTGGCCGGCGGCACGACGCTCGCCGAGGCCGAGGAGCAGGTCCTGGCCTACGTACGGGAACACGTGAAGGAACCCGGCAAGGCCCCGCTGTGCGGCAACTCCGTCGGCACCGACCGCGGCTTCCTCTCCCGGGACATGCCGGACCTGGAGGGATACCTCCACTACCGGATCGTGGACGTGTCCAGCGTCAAGGAGCTGGCCCGGCGCTGGTATCCGCGGGCGTACTTCAACAGCCCGGAGAAGAACGGCAACCACCGCGCCCTCGCCGACATCCGCGAGTCGATCGCCGAACTGCGCTACTACCGCGAGGCCATCTTCGTACCGCAGCCCGGCCCGGACTCGGACACCGCGCGGACGATCGCGGCCAAGCACGTCCTGCCTGCGGAATAGCCGTCCGGAAGGTGTCCGGGAAGTCCGCGGAGGGGCTCCGGGAAAGCCGTGCGCGAGCACCCCTTCGGACCCTGTACACTTTTTCTCGGCCGGTCGGAGAAACCACAAAGTCACCGCCGGTCGTGGTGGGTGTAGCTCAGCTGGTAGAGCACCTGGTTGTGGTCCAGGATGTCGCGGGTTCGAGTCCCGTCACTCACCCTGAACAACCAAGGGCTGGTCTGCGAAAGCAGACCAGCCCTTGATGCTTTCCGGAGCCCGGCCCGGAGCCCGGCCGAAGGCCGGGCCACGCGGCTCAGGACGAGGCCCGCACCACCAGTTCCGCCGGCAGTACCGCATGCCGCCGCTCCAGCCCCCGGGACACGGCCGGGCGGCGGTCGGCGATCTCCGCGAGGAGGAGGTCGATCATCGCGCGGCCCATCTCCACTATGGGCTGGCGGACGCTGGTGAGCGGCGGGTCCATGTGGCGGGCGATGGCCGAGTCGTCGTACCCGACCAGCGCCACGTCGTCGGGGATCCGGCGGCCCGCCTCGCGCAGCACCTGGCGGGCGCCCGCCGCCGTCACGTCCGAGCCGGCGAAGACGGCGTCGAGGGCGGGGTGCCGGTCCAGCAGCACGGACATCGCCCGCCGGCCGCCCTCCTCGGTGAAGTCGCCCGGCTCGATGAGGAGTTCGTCCACCTGGTGCCCGGCGTCGCGCAGGGCGTCGCGGTAGCCGTCGACGCGGCGCTGGGCGCCGTACACGTCCAGGCGGCCGGTGATGTGCGCGATCGTCCGGCGGCCGCCGGCCAGCAGGTGCTCGACGGCCGCCCGGCCGCCGCCGTAGTTGTCGGAGTCGACGGACGTCAGTGTCTCGGCGGCCGAGCGCGGGCCGCTGATCACCGCGGGGATCTCCAGCTGGGCGAGGAGGTCCGGCAGCGGGTCGTCGGCGTGCACGGAGACCAGCAGGACGCCGTCGACACGGTGCGCGGCCAGGTACTGGGCGAGCCGCTGCCGCTCCCGGTCGCTGCCCGCGAAGATCAGCAGCAACTGCATCTCGGTGTCGGAGAGTTCGGCGCCGACACCGCGCAGCATGTCCGAGAAGTACGGCTCCGCGAAGAACCGGGTCTCCGGCTCGGGGACCACCAGGGCGATGGCGTCGGTGCGGTTGGCGGCGAGGGCGCGGGCCGCCGTGTTCGGGACGTAACCGAGCTCCGCGACGGCGGCCTCGACGGCGGCCCGGGTGGCGTCGCTGACCCGCGGCGAACCGTTGATCACCCGGGAGACGGTGCCGCGCCCCACCCCGGCCCGGGCGGCCACCTCTTCGAGAGTGGGCCGACCACCGCTACGCCCCCGCGCTCCGTGGCTTGCCATGGGCTCCGCCCTCCTCGCCGACGTACAACTCGCTGGCCTGGAATCTAACAGTGCCGCCCGCCGCCATGACCCGAGCCATCACCTCGGTCATTTTGTCATGACATATACGATTTTCACGGCGCCGAGCGGAGTTAGCTAACAGCCGGATAACTGAACGCGGTTCGCCGCGCCCACTCCCTTGACACCCCGCTCCGAACCGACGACTCTTCAACACATCACTGGTGGGAGCGCTCCCACAGTACCTGACACATACACATCCCGCACGTTCCCCGCCCGAGCCGCAGCGAGAACTAACGGGCCCAACCATGCAGTTGGCCGGGGGGTCGGCACGTCAGGGCAACAGGAGGACGTAATGCGAGCACGTACCCGAACCGCCTCGCACAAGGCGGTGGTCCTGGCGGCCGTCTTGGCACTCGGAGGAACGCTGCTGGCCGGCTGCGCCGACGACAGCGGTGGCAGCAGCGACGGCACCAGCGGCGGCGGCAAGGGCAAGACGACGATCACGCTCGGCCTGTTCGGCACCTTCGGCTTCAAGGAGGCCGGGCTCTACAAGGAGTACGAGAAGCTCCACCCGAACATCGTCATCAAGGACACCTCGGTCGAGCAGAACGCGAACTACTACCCGGCGCTGGTCAACCACCTGACCACCAACAGCGGCCTGATGGACATCCAGGCCGTCGAGGTCAGCAACATCGCCGAGGTCACCAGCACGTTCGCGGACAAGCTGGAGGACCTGTCCAAGGTCAACGGCGTCTCGGAGAGCAACTGGCTGGACTGGAAGTGGAAGCAGGCCACCACCAGCGGCGGCCAGACCATCGGACTCGGCACCGACGTCGGTCCGCTCGGCATCTGCTACCGCACGGACCTCTTCAAGAAGGCCGGCCTGCCCACCGACCGCGACGCGGTGAGCAAGCTGTGGGCGGGCAGCTGGGACAAGTTCCTCCAGGTCGGCGAGAACTACAAGAAGAAGGCGCCCTCCGGGACCACCTTCATGGACTCCCCCGGTGGCCTGCTGAACGCGATCCTGTCCAGTGAGAGCACCAAGTTCTACGACTCCTCCGGCAAGATCATCTACAAGACGAACCCGGCCGTGAAGACCGCGTTCGACACGACCGCGAAGGCCGCGCAGGAGGGGCTGGTCCAGGCGCAGACCCAGTTCCAGCCGTCCTGGAACAGCACGATCGCCAACAACAAGTTCGCGGCGATCTCCTGCCCGCCGTGGATGCTCGGCTACATCAAGGGCCAGTCGAAGGCGGACGCGGCCGGCAAGTGGGACGTGGCCCAGGCGCCGCAGGCCGGCAACTGGGGCGGTTCCTTCCTGACCGTGCCCAAGAGCGGCAAGAACGTCGCCGAGGCCGAGAAGCTGGTCGCCTGGCTGACCGCACCCGAACAGCAGGCCAAGCTCTTCAGCGTGCAGGGCTCCTTCCCGAGCGCGCCGTCGACGTACACCTCGGCGGCGGTGACCGGCGCCAAGAACGACATGACCGGTGACGCCCCGATCGGCACGATCTTCGCCGAGGCCGCCAAGAACAGCCCGGTGCAGGTCATCGGCCCGAAGGACCAGATCATCCAGGACGGTCTGGCCAACAACGGCGTCATCCTCGTCACCAAGGGCAAGACGCCCGCGGAGGCCTGGGCGACGGCCACCAAGACCATCGACAACAGTCTGGACAAGTGACCGGCATGGCCACCCGGCACGACACCGCCGCCCCCCTCGCGCAGGAGGGGGGCGCGGCCCCGGTCCGCCCGCCCGCCGCTCCCACGGAGGCGGAGCGGCGGCGCCGCGCCCGTCTCTCGCGCCGCTGGCAGCGGGACATCAAGTGGAGCCCGTACGGGTTCATCTCGCCGTTCTTCGTGCTCTTCCTCGCCTTCGGGCTCTTCCCGCTCATCTACACGGGCTGGGCCTCGCTGCACACGGTGGAGCTGACCGCGCCCACCGACATGCAGTGGGCGGGGCTGCACAACTACACCCGGATCTTCGGCGACGACTTCTTCTGGAACGCGGCGAAGAACACCCTGACCATCGGGATCATCTCGACGGTCCCGCAGCTGCTGATGGCGATGGGGCTCGCCCACATCCTCAACTACCGGCTGCGCGCCTCGACCTTCTACCGGGTCGTGATGCTGGCGCCGTACGCGACGTCGATCGCGGCCGCCTCCCTCGTCTTCGTGCTGCTCTTCGGCCGTGACTACGGGATGATCAACTGGGCGCTGCACTTCGTCGGTGTCGGTCACATCGACTGGCAGAACGACAAGTGGCCCTCGCAGATAGCCGTGTCGACGATCGTGATCTGGCGCTGGACCGGCTACAACGCGCTGATCTACCTGGCGGCGATGCAGGCGATCCCGCAGGACCTGTACGAGTCGGCGGCCCTGGACGGCGCCTCGCGCTGGCGGCAGTTCATCCACGTCACGCTGCCGCAGCTGCGCCCGACGATCCTGTTCACCTGCGTGGTGTCGACCATCGGCGCGAGCCAGCTGTTCGGTGAGCCGCTGATCTTCGACGCCAACAAGGGCGCGTCGGGCGGTGCGGAGCACCAGTTCCAGACGCTCGGCCTGTACCTGTACGAGCAGGGCTGGGTGAACCAGCACCTGGGCCGGGCCTCCGCCATCGCCTGGACGATGTTCCTGATCCTCATCGTGATCGGGATCGTCAACTACGTCATCTCGCGCCGGCTGCGCGCCAGTAGTTAGGAGACCGGCCGTGACGACGACCCTGACCAAACCCTCCGAGGCGGTCGAGCCCAAGCGGGCCCGGCGCTCGAAGTCGGCGCGCGCCGGCGGCACCATGCACGCGGGCCCGATCGCCTACACGGTCCTCGCCCTCTTCTCCATCGGCTCGCTGTTCCCGCTGGTGTGGACGGCGATCGCCGCGTCCCGGAACAACAACCGGCTGGCCGAGACCCCGCCCCCGTTCTGGTTCGGCGGGAACCTCTTCCACAACCTGGACGTGGCGTGGAACGAGGCCAACCTCGGGCAGGCCTTCCTCAACACCACGATCGTGGCGGGCATCTCGGCGATCACCATCGTCGTGCTCTCCACGATCGCCGGGTTCGCCTTCGCCAAGCTGCGCTTCAGGGGCCGCAACATCCTGATGCTGACGGTGATCGGCACGATGATGGTGCCGCCGCAGCTGAGCATCATCCCGCTGTACATGATGGTCGCCAAGCTGAACTGGGCGGACCAGCTCCAGGCGGTCATCTTCCCGTCCCTGGTGAGCGCGTTCGGCGTGTTCTTCATGCGGCAGTACCTGCTCCAGGCGCTGCCGGACGAGCTGATCGAGGCGGCCCGGGTGGACGGTGCGAGCAGCTGGCGGGTGGTGTGGCACATCGTGTTCCCCGCGGCCCGCCCGGCCATGGCGGTGCTCGGCATGCTGATGTTCGTACAGGCCTGGAACGACTTCCTGTGGCCGTTCCTGGTCCTCACCCAGACCGGCAACCCGACCGTGCAGGTCGCCCTGGCCGGCCTGGGCCGCGGCTACACCCCGGACCAGTCCCTGATCATGGCCGGCGCGCTGCTCGGCACCCTCCCGCTGCTGCTCGTCTTCGCGATCTTCGGCAAGCAGATCGTGGGCGGCATCATGCAGGGCGCCGTGAAGGGCTGACCGCCGTCAAGACGGGGGGCCGGGTCACCGCCGTCCCGGCCCCCTCCCTTCGCCCTCCTCACCCACCCGACTCACCCGTCGGTCTCCACGACCTCCTATGGGAGCGCTTCCATGCCTGAACCCATGACCTCCGTGACCTTTCCTCCCGCCTTCCTCTGGGGCGCCGCGACCTCCGCGTACCAGATCGAGGGGGCGGTGCGGGAGGACGGCCGCACCCCCTCGATCTGGGACACCTTCAGTCATACGCCGGGCAAGACGGCCGGCGGCGAGACCGGTGACATCGCTGTCGACCACTACCACCGCTACCGCGACGACGTGGCCCTGATGGCGGACCTCGGCCTGAACGGCTACCGGTTCTCGGTCTCCTGGTCGCGCGTCCAGCCGACCGGCCGCGGCCCGGCGGTCCAGGTCGGTCTCGACTTCTACCGCCGTCTGGTGGACGAACTGCTGGCGAAGGGCATCAAGCCCGCCGTCACCCTCTACCACTGGGACCTGCCGCAGGAGCTGGAGGACGCGGGCGGCTGGCCGGAGCGGGACACGGCGTACCGGTTCGCCGAGTACGCGCAGATCGTCGGCGAGGCGCTCGGCGACCGGGTGGAGCAGTGGATCACCCTCAACGAGCCGTGGTGCAGCGCCTTCCTGGGCTACGGCTCCGGGGTGCACGCGCCCGGCCGTACCGACCCGGCGGCCACCCTGCGCGCCGCGCACCACCTCAACCTCGCGCACGGCCTGGCCACTTCGGCGCTGCGCTCGGTGATGCCGGCCCGCAACCAGGTCGCGATCAGCCTCAACTCCTCGGTGGTACGGCCGCTGTCGCAGGACCCGGCGGACCTGGTGGCGGTCCAGAAGATCGACGACCTGGCCAACGGGGTGTTCCACGGCCCGATCCTGCACGGCTCCTACCCCCGGTCGCTGTTCGCGGCGACGGCGTCGGTGACGGACTGGTCGTACGTCCGGGACGGCGACCTCGCCGCCATCCACCAGCCGTTGGACGCCCTCGGTCTGAACTACTACACGCCCGCGCTGGTGTCGGCCGCGTCCGGCACGGCGGCCGGCGCCCGGGCGGACGGCCACGGCGCCAGCGCCCACTCCCCCTGGCCGGGCGCCGACGACGTCGCCTTCCACCAGACGCCGGGCGAGCGCACGGAGATGGGCTGGACGATCGACCCGACGGGCCTGCACGACCTGATCATGCGGTACACCGCCGAGGCCCCGGGCCTGCCCCTCTACATCACCGAGAACGGCGCGGCCTACGACGACAAGCCGGACCCGGACGGCAACGTCCACGACCCGGAGCGCATCGCCTACCTGCACGGCCACCTCTCGGCGGTGCGCCGCGCCATCACCGACGGCGCGGACGTGCGCGGCTACTACCTGTGGTCCCTGATGGACAACTTCGAGTGGGCGTACGGCTACGGGAAGCGGTTCGGTGCGGTGTACGTCGACTACGCGACCCTCGCCCGGACCCCGAAGGCGAGCGCCCGCTGGTACGCGGAGGCGGCCCGCACGGGCACGCTGCCGCCGGCGAGGTCGGCCGCGGCCTGACACGCCGCTGCTCGGCCGCGGCGCCGTCGTGGCTGGTCGCGCAGTTCCCCGCGCCCCTTTGGGGCGCGGAGTGGCGCCCTCGCCTCACAGGGACCGCTCAGCCTTCGGCAAGCGGTCTCTCAACTCCCCGGCGTCTCATGGGTGGTACGAGGTGACCGAGCGGTCCTCGTGGACGTGGACACCGGAGGGCGTCATGGGATTCATCGTGCTGGTGCTGCTGGCGCTGGTCATCGGCTCAGTGGTGGCCCTCGTCGGCCGGAACCGGCAGCAGGCCGCGGCCGGCGCCGGGCAGGTGGCACAGCAGGACCTCACCGCGGACGCCGGGGCGGAGGCCACCCGCTGGGTGGACCGGCTCGGCGGTGGCATCGCGACGCTGGCCGCGGGCGACGACCGGGCGGCCCGCCAGGCCCTGGCGGACGCGACGGAACGCCACCGCGCGGCCCAGGCCCAGCTGGCGACGGCGTACACCCCGGCGCAGTACGCCCTGGTCACCCAGACCGCCGTCGAGGGCCTGCACTACGTACGGTCGGCCCGCACCGCCCTGGGCCTCGACCCGGGCCCGGCCCTGCCTCCGACGGGCGGGGCCGCGGCGGGCCGGCAGGTGACGGTGGGCGGCCAGACGTACACGTCCTCGGACCGCCCGGGCGCGGGGAACCCCTACTACTACCCCGGCGGGGTGGTGGCCGGCCGCACCGTCCCGGGCGGCTGGTACAGCACCCCCTGGTGGAAGACGGCCCTGGTCGCAGGCGCGGCAGGCATCGGCGGCATGCTCCTCGCGGACGCCCTCTTCGACGGCTTCCACCACCCCGGCCCGCCGCTGGGCGGACCCGGCGGGTTCGGGGGCTTCGGGGGGCCGGGCGGACCCGGCGGCTTCTGATCCGGCAGCCACCCGAAGAACGCGCGGCCGCCGGGCTCCTCAGCCGGCCGGTCCGAGATGAGCGACGACCACGTCCCGTACCCGAAGGACGGCCGCAGGGTCGAGGACCGCGAGGACCGGGAGGGCACGCACCCAGGCTCCCAGGGCGAGCGCTTCGGCGAGGAGAACACGCGCTCGGGGGAGGTCGGGGGCGGGAGCAGCCGGGACGAGACAGACAGCGAGGCGTGTGGAGACCGGCAGGGAGTACCGGGGGGATTCAAGGAGCGGTACGACCATGGAGACGCCTGGCATTCCGGCGAAGTGGCCGGCCAGACAGAGGAGACGAAGAGCACGCTCCTGATGCTCCATCGCGCTTCGGGCGCATTCCTCCGCCGCGTCGGGATCTCCCAGTGCGGCGAGGGCGACGGTCGACACGGCACCCGGTCCACCGCCGGTGAGACCTCCGCGCTGCCTCACCAGCGCGTCATTGAGCCGCTGTCGTGCAGCCGCCGGGTCGCTCTCTGCCTCCAGAAGAGCGTGCAGGGCTGCATCCTCGCCCTCGTGGAACAGCCTCCGGGACCCACCGCCGTCGAGAACCTCCGCAACCCGCGGGAGGCTGCCGCGCCCGTCCGGACCCACCTCGACGAGGAGCCGAGAGGCACGCACGGCGTCCCCGGTGCTCTTGCGGAGCCGCACCTCGCCGAGTAGCCGGCATGCCGCCTCCGGAGCGTGCGGCCACAGGCCCGCGGCCGCCTGGACGGCGGCTCTGTCACGGTAGTCGGACAGCCAACCGTCAGCCGTGAGCCACTGCCCGAGAAAGTCCTCGGTGCGTCCCTCGATCTCTGTGCGGGCCATTGCCTGGGCGACAGCCGCCACCATGCCTTCGGGCAACGGGTAGTAGGACGACCGGGGTGAGGGTACCGCTGCCTTCTCACACAGACCGAGTGCCCGGGCCTCGTCGCGTTCGGCCACGGCCAGGGACGCGACGGCGCAGCCCCAGACATATACGTCGCGGTCCTCTATTACGGCGAGAACGCGTTCCGCGTCGTCCAGTCGACCGACCGCGGCCAAGGCTCCGGCAAGGACAGCGAGACTCGCGGGATCGGCCTGGCCGGAGCTGTCTCCCTGGCGTCGCCGGTTCACCTCGCCGACCAGATATCGTGCGTGGTCCGGTTGTCCGGCAGCGAAGTGAGCGGCGAGTTCCACCAGGGTGTCGGTGCCGATCCCATTGCCCAGGGCATGCCGGGCGAGCAGGAACGACTCCAGCTCCTCGACGACGTCTTCACCTGCCTTCAGCAGGAGTTCGACAACACCCTGCTGTCCACTTCTGTTGAGGCCCGACCTGCTACGGGATTTGGCGAGAGCCTCCCAGGCCGCCTTCGCTCTGCCATCGCGTGCCCACGCCCGCGCAATCATGATCCAGGCATCACCGAGCAGTAGTTCCTTCTGCTCTTCGGCGAAGACACCCGTAAACCGAGAAAAACGCTCTCGTTCCCGATACCCCCGATACCAAGGAGAGCGCCGTCGCTCCGGGCTCTGTGGCAAAGGCCCGTAGTTCAGGAGCCGTTCGGCGTCTTCCAGTCGGTTGTCGGCAATGAATGCGTACACGTCGTCATAGGTCCCCATCCCCAGCCTGTAGTGCGCAGGCCCATGAACTGCCCCGGTCAGTCGCTGCGCGTCCCTTGGGCGCACCTCCCGCAGCGCCTCGGCGGCGATCGCGAAGACGTGGGGCCGGTCGATTCCGTGCTGCCGGACCCAGCGGACCACCGAGTCGTAGAGGCGGTCGGCTTCGTCGGGCGAACCCAGGGCCGACCATGTCTGCCCGACGGTCACCAGAGAGCGGACGCGGTCCGGATCGAACTCGCACCGCTCGGCGATCTCTTCGGCCATGCGGCACAGTTCGTCTGCGTGAGCGGGGACACGGACCTGGCGAGCGGTCGCGGTCAGCGCCATGACGAGTTCGCTGTGCGCGGCCTTGAACCGCCAGGGCCAGCCGAAGGCCAGGCGTACGGCTTCGTGTTCCTTGCCCAGCCTCGCGAACACGCCCGCCGCAGCGCTCTGCACCGCGAGGACAGCCGTGGCTGCTCCCCTGGGGCGCGAAGAAAATCCCGGAATTCGGTCCGCTGCGGTTCGCGCCACCGCCGTCGCCAGTTCCGCCCCTTCCTCCGCCAACCGCACCGCACGCGAGTCGTCCCGGTCCGCCAGTACCTCTGCCACTCCGGCCAGCGCCCGCGCGCGGCTGAGACGGTCGGGGACGCTTCGGGCCAGCCCGATCGCCTCGCGGGTCCGGCCGAGGCGAGCGAGGACGGCCGGGACACCGGGATGGAGTGTCCTGTTACGTCGGGTGACGAGGTCCCCCACGGCCGCGAGTACGACCCGTGTCGGCAGATCGTCCTCGCGCGCCGTCGTGCGGGCAGCCGCCACCTCCGAGAGGAACGCAGCGTCGCTTCCCGTCGCCCGGCGCAGCCGGTCGCGTCGGCGGACGTCAGTGGCGTGGGCGAGCAGACGGTCCGCGTCACGGAGCAGGGCGAGCCTGCGGCCATAGGGCTGGAGAAGATAGTTCGGGGTGTCCGGCGGCCAGCCCCGGCCCGCGAAGTGCTCGGCCCAGGCGTGCAGCATTTCCAGGTACGGGACCACGTCCGGCCCGAGTTCCTCCTGGGCGGCGGCGAACAGCGTCTCGTGGGTGAAGACGCAGCCACCGCCGGACACGTACAGGTTCAGGTCGTCACTGTGGTCGTCCTCGCCGTCGGCGCCGTCGCCGTGGTGTGCATCGCGTACCCGCACGGTGCGTCCGAAGGCACTGTCGAGCAGCCTTCGTAGCGCATCGTTGGGCTCGCCGGTCAGGACTCGGAGGTCGTCGGTGGTGAGAGGTCCCCGGGCGGCGACGAGCAGACCGACCAGGTCACGCGGCAGCCGGTCTCCGGTGAGCACCCGGCGCAGCTCGCCCTTGGCCTCGTGCTCACCGTGCTGTGCGGCTTCGTTGGCGGACAGCCGCAGCTCGCGGCAACGGCGCAGCGGGTGGCTGCCTTTGACGTCGACGGGGAGACCCGGGCTGGTACGGCTGGTGACCAGGACACGCACGTTCGGCGGGGGCCGGTCGGGCAGCAGGGAGGCGATGCTCGTGCCGATGCCACCGCTGCGCAAGGACTGGTCCTCGTCGAGACCGTCCACCACGAGGAGCAAGGTGCCACCGCCCCGTCCGACGCGCTCCGCGGCCTCCTCCAGCAGCAGCCGGCGCGCTCCGTCACGGGCCGTGGGGGTGGCGACGGCGGCCGGGTCACGTCCGACGATCGCGGCGAGCTGGTCGATGACCGTCGCCGTATAGACGGAGCTGTCCGACTGATCGGTGGAGCCTGCCGTGACGAAGAACCAGACCGGCACGATGCCCTGTGGCGGATGCAGGGCGAACCAGGCGGCGAGCGCGCTCTTTCCGGCCCAGGGCGGCCCCTGGACCCACAGATAGGGATCGCGGCCGGCACAGAACGAGACGAGTTCGCCGAGCTCCGCTTCCCGGGCCTTCAGCTCAGCGGGCGCCATACCGGCGAGGTGGGCGCGGTAGACCTCCCGAGTCCACTCCGGCACGGTAGGGGGAATGGCGTCGGACAGCGCCTCGGGGTCCAGAGAGCAGCCCAGACGCTTCGCCAGTTCTTCCGTCTCTAACGGATTCAGCCCCTCCGACCACCGGTCGACCCGGCCCGCCGCGATGCGCCCCGGACCGTCCGTGGGGTGGTGCCGGGTGACGACCGCGACAAGGTGCCCGTTGGCGAAGACGGCCGCGCCGGACATGCCCTCCCAGGCGTCGCGGTCCGGATCGGTGTCGTCGGCGGGAGGGGAGGCGACAGCTAGGTCGAGGGTGCCTTCGCGGCGGTTGGAGAGTACGGCGCAGGTCGCGTGCACGTGCTCCGCGTCCCGGAAACGTGAACCGTCGTCGTCCGTACGCAGTTTGAAACGGGGGAAACCCACCGCGGTACAGCGCAGTACCGCGTCCTGCTCTCCCACTCGGCCGTACGAGACGGGCGGGGTCTCCGGCAGGTGTACCTCGTCGGTCAGAGTGAGGACCGCGACATCGATACCTGCGTGCCGCCAGCACACGGTCGCCGTGACGACCTGCTCTCCCGGCCGGTCGGCCTGAAAGTACACCTTGATGGCCTTTGCGCCCTCGACGGCCTCGACGAGATGCGCGGCCGTCAGCACCGTGCGCGCCGCGACAAGGTATCCACTGCCCCGGCGGCCCTGCTTGTCGGGCAGCCCGACGCGGATTGCCACGACCCGCTCCGCCCGCAGCCCCCGGTCAGCGCTCGCCATCGACCTCGACCCCCGCGATCATGGCGGGTTGCGGCGATCCCCCGCCCGCGGGTGCGGCTTTGGGTATGAGTGTCAGCTTGACCCTCTGGGTCTGCGCCTGGGCGTACCTGCCGTTCGAGTCCAGGTCTACGACCCAAACCCGCACCTTGGCGCCGGCACCCGCCTCCCGAGTGACGGCGACGGTGGCCTCGACCTCGATGGGCCCGAGTTCGAACCGTACAGTCTGGCCGTCGCCGTCGACCGCGGCGGCGATCAGCTGCCGCCTCAGCTCACGAATCATGTCGTACAGCTCGATCATTCGTCCCCCTTGTTCTGCAGCGCCCCGATAAAGAAGTTTGTACGTCCCGGCCGGGAAGGGGAAGACCGGACGGGACGTATCGGACGGTGCTCGCGGGTCAGCCGATCGCTGCGAAGGCCTTCGAGAAGGCGTACTTGGCCTGGGTGATCGAGCTGCAGGTGGCGTCGGCGGTGGACTTGGCGCCGCCGGCGCACTGCTGGTCGCGGGTGGCCGACCACATCGAGAGCCAGCCGAGGCCCTTGGACTTGGCGAAGTCGACGAGCTGGGTGGCGTCGTCCACCTTGAAGACCTCGGAGGAGACGTCGTTGACGCCGATCATCGGGGTGACGGCGACCGCCTTCCAGGCGGCGGAGTCGGAGAGGCCGAGGACGCTCTTGATCTGGGCCTGGGTGGCGGTGGCGGCCTGGATGGCGTAGGTGCCCATGTCGCCGTTGTACGAGGCGCCGTAGTCCATCGCCATGATGTTGACGGCGCTGATCCGCACGCCGTTGGCCTTGGCGTCGGAGACGAGGTTCACGCCGTCCTGGGTGAGGCCCTCCGGCATCACCGGGAGGGTGAAGGAGACGTCCAGGTTCGGGTGGCTCGCCTGGAGCTTGGCGATGGCCTTGGCGCGGTTGGTGTTCGCCGTGGTGTTGGGCAGCGCGCCGCCCTCCACGTCGAAGTCGACCTTGGTCAGCTGGTACGCGTCCACGACCTTGCCGTACGCCGCCGCCAGCGCGTCCGCCGAGGAGCAGGTGGTGGCCAGTTCGGAGCCGGACGCGCCGCCGAAGGAGACCCGGACGTCACCGCCCTTGGCGCGCAGGGCGCCGATCTGGGACGCCACACCGTCGCTCGCCAGGTCCGTCACCCCGCCCCACTTGGGCGTGCAGCCGCCGCCGTCGGTGACGAACGCGAGGTTGTAGTTCTTCACGCCGGTCGCGTTCGCCGCCGCGAGGAGGTCGAACGCCGGGTAGAGGGAGGTGTCGACGTACGGGGCGAAACCGGCGGAGACGGTGGTCCCGGTGCCGCTGCTCTGGGTCGGGGAGGCGGTGGGGGTGGCCGTCGCGGTGGGGGTGGCGGTGGCCGTGGGCTTGGGGGTCGCGGTGGCCGTCGGGGTCGGGGTGGCGGACTGCGTCGGGCGGCCGCTCGGCTCCGGAGTCGTCGTACCGTCCGCCGAACAGCTCGCGTTGTCGATACGGCAGCCGGTCGGGTCCCCGCTGCCGTCGACCACGAAGCCGACGGTGTCCGACTCGCCGGCCGCGAGGCCGTCGGTGTCCCACTTCGGCGGCTTCACTGTGACGTGCTGCCCGCTCACCGTGTACTCGGCGTTCCACAGCGAGCTGAGCTTCGCGCCGGCCGGCAGGTCGAACTCCAGCTTCCAGTCCTGCTCCCTGGCACCGCTGTTGTTCGTGACGACGTACTGCGCGGTGTACCCGGTCGACCAGTCGCTCGTCTTCGTGTACGCGGCGCCGATCCCGGCCGCCTGCGCGATCCCGGTGAACAGGATCGCCCCGCCACCGACCACCGCCGCGGCGACCAGACCGCCTATCACCTTGTTCCTGCCACTGATTCTGCGCCGGTGCGTACTCATGCCGTGCCTGCCTTCGCCTGCCGGAGGGGGTGGGGTGCGGCAGCACGCTAGCGGCCAGGAATCAGACAAAAGGCCTGATAGGGGCGGCTGTTGAGGTTCTTAGGCTGCGCTTAAGGAAGGCATCGGGAGCGATTAAAGGTCGAGACCAATTTTGCCGGTTCCCCTTCTGCCCGGATCGCCCGGCTGCCTGCGCGAACGGCGCCGCCGCACCGCTCCCCGGTGCCCCCTGCGCTCCGGCTGCCCGCCGTCCAGCTGGATCCAGATCCGCACCTCGGTCCCGCCGAGCACCGACGACCCGATCCGCACGTCGCCACCGGTCGACTCGGCGAGCCGGCGCACGATGTCGAGCCCGAGCCCGGTCGACCCGGCCGCCCCGGAACCCCGCCCCCGGGCCATCGCCGCCTCCGGGTCACGGATGCCCTGTCCCGCGTCCGAGACCAGCACGATCACCGCGTCCTCCGCGTTGTGCACGTCGACCGCGAAGGCGGTGCCCTCGGCGGTGTGCCGGAAGACGTTGCCGAGCAGCGCGTCGAGCGCGGCGGCCAGGTCGGCGCGGGCGACGGGTATGCGCACCGGCCGCTCCACGCCGGCCACCCGCCACTTGCGGCCCTCGTCCTCCGCGAGCGCCGACCAGAACCCCATCCGCTCCCGCACCACCTCGGCCGCGTCGCAGCCGGCTCCCGGTCCGGCGGCCGCCGTCTGCGGCTTGGCCTCCCGGGCGGTCCGGATGATGGTGTCGACCTCGCGCTCCAGCTGCGCGACGGCGGCCCGGGTCTGCTCGGCGGCGGCCCCGTCCCCGAGCGAGGCGGCGTTCAGCCGCAGCACGGTGAGCGGGGTACGCAGCCGGTGCGACAGATCCGCCGCCAGCTCCCGCTCGTTCGCCAGCAGTTGGACGACCTGATCCGCCATCGAGTTGAACGCGACCGCCGCCAGCCGCAGTTCGTTCGGCCCTTCCTCGGGCACCCGCGCCCCCAGCTTGCCCTCCCCCAGTTCGTGCGCGCCCTCGACCAGCCGCTGGGCGGGCCGCACCATCCGTACGCCCAGCCGGTCGGCGACCGCGACCGAGCCGACGATCAGCGCCAGGCCGACGGCGGCGAGCACCGCCCAGGCCGTGCCGACGCCGTTGGTCACCTCGGACTCGGGCACGTACACCTCGACGACCGCGATGGCGCCGGAACTCAGCGCGACGGGCTGCAGCAGGGTCGACCCGCCGGCCACCCCGGTCGTGGAGGCCCGCCCCAGCTTCCGTACGGCCGCGATGTCCCCGTCTGCGGCGCGCTGCCGCCCGATGTCGACGGCCGCCTGGCCGCCGGCCGCCGGTATGTGCACGGCCATGCCCCGGTCGGCGCCGGCCGAGGCCACCACCCGCTCCAGCTTGTCCCGGTCGGTGGTGATGGACAGGGCCGGGGCGACGGCGGCGGCCTCCCGCTCGGCGTTGGAGAACGCGCGGTCGCGGGCGAGCTCCTTGACGACCAGGCCGAGCGGGACGGCGAAGGCGACCACGACCATCGCGGTGACCGCCAGACAGACCTTGACCAGGGCCCACCTCATCCGACCGGCCTCGCTTCCCCGCCGGGCGGCTCCAGCTTCACGCCGACCCCCCGCAGTGTGTGCAGGTACCGCGGCCGGGCCGCCGTCTCGCCCAGCTTCCGCCGCAGCCAGGACAGGTGCACGTCGATGGTCTGGTCGTCCCCGTACGACTGCTGCCACACCTCCGCCAGCAGCTCCTTGCGCGGCACGACGACCCCAGGGCGCCCGGCGAGGAAGGCCAGCAGGTCGAACTCCCGCCGGGTGAGATCGAGCCGCACCCCGTCCAACTCGGCCTGCCGGCGCAGCGGGTCGACGGCCAGCCCGCCCACCCGCAGCACACTCGACGGCGCCGCTTCGCCCCCGGCCGACCGCGCCCGGCGCAGCACGGCGGCCATCCGCGCGGACAGGTGCTCGACGGAGAACGGCTTGGTCAGATAGTCGTCCGCGCCGGCGTTGAGCAGCCGGACGATCTCCGTCTCGTCGTCCCGGGCGGTGGCGATGATGACGGGTACGTCGGTGATGCCGCGCAGCATCTTCAGCGCCTCGGAGCCGTCCAGGTCGGGCAGGCCGAGGTCCAGCACGACCACGTCGAAGCGGAAATGGGCGACCTCGCGCAGCGCCTCCAGTGCCGTGCCGACGCTGCGCACGGTGTGCGAGGCGTCGGTGAGATGCCGGATGAGCGCCGAGCGTACGAACTGGTCGTCCTCGACCACGAGCACACTTGCCATGCGCCGCACCGTACGCCATGCGGCGGACGCCGGTCGGGGCCTGTGGATAACTCGGGTCGAGTGCGTACGGCGGTGCCCCTGAGGCAGTATGGCCCGCGATGCGCAGAGGACTCGTACACGTACTGGCTTGGCTGCTCGCCACGGGCGCGGCGGTCACGCTGTCGTGGTGGGGCGTCCACACGGTGATGGCGGCCACGGCCTACGCGCCGCCCCGCGCCCTGCCCGTCACGGCGACGGACGACGACCCGACCACCCAGGGCTCCAAGCCGCTGCCGTCGCCGGCATCCCGGACCCCGAGCCCTTCGCACACGGCCGCACCGCGCCCGTCGGCGACTCCCACGCCGACGCCGTCCCGGACTCCGACGACGTCCCCGACCCCCTCGGCCACGGCGACCGCGTCCGGCCAGGTCAAGGCGTACGACACGGACGGCGGCCGGGCGGTCTTCGATCTGGGCAGCGCCAGTGCGACCCTGGTGTCGGCGACGCCGGGAACGGGCTGGTCGATGCAGGTCTGGAAGACGGAGACGTGGATCCGCATCGAGTTCAGCAAGAGCACGGACCGCGTGTCGGTGTTCTGCACCTGGCACGACAGCGCGCCGCAGGTGCAGGTGGAGACCTACTGAGAGCGAATGGTGGGCCGGGGCCGGGGGTGGGGACGCTTACCGGCGCTTGCAGGGTGCCGCCCGCGGCAATATGAGAGACGGCTGGGCAGCGCGCCCCAAAGGGGCGCGGGGCTGTATCGATGTGCGGCTGCCGCCGCGTGGGCGCGATCAGTCCCCACCGGCCCGCAGGCTCAACGAAACACCGAAGGCGGCGGAGAAGGCGAAGCCACGGCCACTGAATCAGTCACAGCCACCGCCCCGCCCGTGAAGTCCCTCAAAGACCGCCCGTGTTCGACCCGCCCGGGGTGAGGGTCGGATGCACAGCGCCGGGTGAACTCCCCCACCGGCAGCTGTACGTCGGCCGCCACCAGCACCGCGTTGCCGAACCGCTTCCCCCGCCACACCCCCGCGTCCGCCACCACCGCGACCTCCGCGAACCGCGCCCCCGCCGTCGCGATCTGCCCCCTCAGGTGGGCGAGCGGCGGCCCGTCCGCGAGGTTGGCGGCGTACACACCCCCCGGCCGCAGTACCCTCCGCACCTCGTCCAGGAACTCCGTGGACGTCAAGTGCGCCGGAGTGCGCGCCCCGCTGAACACATCCGCTATGACCAGGTCCGCCCACGCCTCCGGAACCTTCCCCAGCCCCTCCCGGGCATCCACTGACCGCACCCGTATCCGCGCGTTCGGATCCAACGGCAGCTCCCGCCGGACCAGTTGGACGAGGGCCGCGTCCCGCTCGACGATCTGCTGCGTGGACCGGGGCCGGGTGGCCGCCACATACCGCGCCAGCGTGAACGCCCCGCCCCCGAGGTGCACGACCTGCACGGGCCTGCCCGGCGGTGCGACCAGGTCGATCACATGGCCGAGCCGACGCTGGTACTCGAAGGAGAGGTACGCCGGGTCGTCGAGGTCGACGTGCGACTGCGGGGCGCCGTCGATGAGCAGCGTCCAGGCCCGGCCGCGGTCGGGGTCGGGGATGAGCTGGGCGAGGCCGCCGTCGACGGCCTCGACAACGGCTTCGGCGGCGGCAGCCGACCGGCGCCGTGAGTTCCTGGACTTGCCCATCCCGCCATTTTCCCAGGCGACGGCCGTCCGGGAAATTCAGCGCCGGGATCTCAGCGGCAGCTGTCCGCGGCCTCGATCATCCGGGCCGCCTCCCCGAGCGCCCGGCGCAGCACCGCCGGATCGGTCGCGAGGTCGGCCTCGCCGGGCGGCAGCAGCCAGTCGGAGCCCTCGACCGGCGGCTCGGGGCTGAGCCGCAGCCCGCGCCCGTCGGTCTCGGTGCAGGTGCTGCCGGGCACGTCCCAGCCCGCCGCCGTACCGGCCGGCACCACGAAGCCCAGGGTGCCGCCCCCGTCGTCGTGGAGTACGGGTCCCACCGCGTCCCCGGGCCCCCGGCGCAGGATGTCGACCGCCTCCAGGCCCTGCCGGGCCGGCACCGTCACGAGGTCGCACCCCGCGTCGTCCGCCGACGGTACACAAGGATCGTTGCTCTGGCTGGTCTCCATCCCGGCCTCCACCGCGCAGCCCTCTTGCAGTCCATGAGGGACAACGCGCCACCGCGTCAACGGCTACGGCGGAAGTCAGCCGCAAAGGATGGCAGTTCATGGCAGATCGTGCATGAGATATCCGGTTTGTAGCCAAACCCTGCGTCACGGGTCCGACACAGCAGGTACGTTCTTGCCCGCCGGAACCAAGGGTCCACTCGGACAACTCACCACGAGTCCGGCATGGTTCGACGGTTCGCACGAGAGGACCCGGCCATGGCGTCGTCAACCACGAACTCGCCGCAGCCAGATCGGCCGGTACGGCCGAACCTCACCTTCCGGCAGGTGCGCGGTCGGCACTCGCCGGCCGAGTTCGCCGCGCTGGTGCGGCGCGCCGCCCGCGAGATCGGCGAGCGGGTGAGCTGTGACGCGCGCTACATCGGCCGGGTCGAGGCGGGTGAGATCCGCTGCCCGAACTACGCGTACGAACGGGTGTTCCTGCACATGTTCCCCGGTCGCACGCTCGCCGACCTCGGCTTCGCGCCCCGCTCGTCCGTCCGCGGACGCGCGGCGCGGCCGCCGGAGGACGTGCCCCCGGCTCTCGCCGGAAGTGAGACGCAAGGGGCCGTCGAGCCGTATGACCCGCAGGACCCGCACCACCCGCAAGACCGGCATGACCCGCACGAGATGCGGAACCCGCAGGACCCGTACGAGACGCACGACAACTACGAGGAGAGCGACGTGCTGCGTCGCCTATTCATGACCGGCGGAGGCGCCACAGTGGCCGCCGCCACGCTGGGCCCGCTGGGGTTCACCATCGACGCCGTCGCGGCGGACCGGCCGGTGCGCCGCGCCGGGTCCTCGCACGCGGCCGCCCTGGAGGAGGCCGTACGCCGGATCCGGCTGCTGGACGACCGGCACGGCGCGGACGGGCTGTACCGGCGCGCGGCGGCTCCGCTGCGCGCTGCGTACGCGCTGCTCGACGCGGGCGCGACCAGGCAGACGACCGCCGAGCGGTTGCACTCGGGCGCCGGCGAGCTGGCCATCTCGGTGGGCTGGCTGGCCCATGACTCCGGCCGCTTCGACGATGCCCGCTCGCACTACGCGGAGGCGCTGGCGACGGCGCGGATGACCGGGGACCCGGGGCTGGAGGCGCACGCCTTCTGCAACACGGCGTTCCTGGCGCGGGACGCCGGGCGGCCACGGGAGGCGGTGCGGGCGGCACAGGCCGCCCAGCGGGTCGGCCGGCCGCTGGGCTCGGCCCGCCTGATGTCCCTGCTCGCGCTGCGCGAGGCGGGCGGCTGGGCGGGGCTCGCCGACCGCACCGGCACCGAACAGGCGCTGGCCCGCGCGCAGGCCCTCTTCGAGCGGGGCCACTCGGACGCCGACCCCGAGTGGATGAGCTTCTACGGAGAGGCCGAGCTGGAGGGCCTGGAGGCGCAGTGCTGGTCCATGCTGGGCGACTGGCGGCGGGCCGCACGGCACGCGCGCCGGGCCGCCGACCTGCAGGATCCGCACTTCACGCGGAACATCGCGCTGTACACGGCGGAGCTCGCCGACGACCTCGCGCGTGGCGGGCGGCCCGACGAGGCGGCGACGGCGGGCATGCGGGTGCTGGAGCTGCTGGACCAGGTCCAGTCGTCCCGGATCCAGGGGATGCTGGCGGGCACGGCCCGGGTACTGCTGCCGCACCGCCGGGCCAGCGGGGTCCAGGAGTTCCTGGACCGGCACGCGTCCACACCGAGGGTCGTGTAGGGCCGGGACCGGGGTCGCGGGGCCGGTTCTCGGGTGCGGGTGAGTGGGGGCTGATCGCGCAGTTCCCCGCGCCCCTTACGGGGCGCTTCACCCGCCGTCACCCCGCCAGGTGCCCCAAGTCGTTCCAGCTTTCAATGGCAGGCTCCCCGTAAGCCCACCCCAGTACCGACAGCGACGTCGGGTTCAGCCTGATCCGGGCCGCGAAGTCCAGTGGCAGGCCCAGCCACCGCGCCCCGATCGACCGCAGGATGTGCCCGTGGGCGAACACCAGTACGTCCCGGTCCGCCGACCGCGCCCAGGACACCACCTCGTCCGCCCGCGCGGTCACCTCCGCCAGGGACTCGCCGCCGGGCACCCCGTCCCGCCAGATCAGCCAGCCCGGCCGGTCCGCCTGGATCTGCGCCGGGGTCAGGCCCTCGTACGTCCCGTAGTCCCACTCCATCAGCGTGTCCCAGCGGGCAGCACGGTCGCCGAAGCCGGCGAGTTCGCACGTCTCACGCGCGCGTGCCAGCGGACTGGTGCGTACCTCGGCGTCGGCGAGGCCGTGGAACGGCGGCCGGTGCAGGCGCTCGCCCAGCAGCTTGGCCCCACGCCGCCCCTCCTCCAGGAGCGGTACGTCGGTCCTGCCGGTGTGCTTGCCGGACAGCGACCACTCCGTCTGTCCGTGCCGGGCCAGCAGGATGCGCGGTGCCATGAGCGGGAGAACCCTTCGGGAGAAATTCGGAGGCGGGACACCTCCATCATCACCCACGCTGGGAAGACGCCGGGAGCGGGCCGGGAACGGGCCGGGGGCGGGCAACCCGGGGCGCGTTCTCCGCGTCTTTGAGTGCTGAGCGCCCCGCGTGGGCGGGAATGCCCGCGACGTAAAGTGTCACGGTCGGCCGCCGGGGGCCGCGCGGACAGGGACGAGAAGGGGGAGGCAGTCGGATGCCGCAGACCGAGAAACCGGGCACCGAGGTGGCTGCGCGAACCCGGCTGCGCTGGTGGACCGAGCTGCCCCTGATCCTGCTGGTGTACGCCTGCTACTCGGCCGGCCGCCTGCTGGCGCGCGGGGACACGGACACCGCCGTCGACCACGGCCTGGCGATCCTGCGCATCGAGAAGGCCCTGCACCTCAACGCCGAGCACCCGCTCAACCGCCTCTTCACCCGGGAGGCCTGGCTCGGCATACCGGCGGACTTCTGGTACGCCTCGCTGCACTACCTGATCACCCCGGCGATCCTGGTCTTCCTGTTCCGCAAGCGCGCCGAAGTCTACCGGCGGGCCCGCACCTGGCTGATGACGTCCACGTTCATCGGCCTGATCGGCTTCACCCTGCTGCCCACCTGCCCGCCCCGGCTGCTGGCCGCGAAGTACGGCTTCGTCGACACGATGGCCCAGTACAGCTCGTACGGCTGGTGGGGCGGCGACGCCAGTGCCCCGCGCGGCCTCGGCGGCATGACCAACCAGTACGCGGCGATGCCGAGCCTGCACTGCGGCTGGGCGCTGTGGTGCGGGGTGATGCTGTGGCGCCACGGCGGCAACCGCCTGACCAAGGTGCTCGGCGTGGCCTACCCGCTGCTGACCGCGATCGTCGTGATGGGCACCGCCAACCACTACTTCCTGGACGCGGTCGCGGGCGTGTTCGTGATGGGCGTGGGCTACCTGCTGGCGCCGTACGTCATGCGGGTCGCGGATCTCGTCAGGGTGCGGATCACCCCGGGCGCCTCCCTCGTCGCAGCCCGCTCGGGCGGCGCAGGTTCCCCGATTGTCAGTGCCGGATGCCAGACTTCGGCGGGTGAGCGAATTCCATCGCAGCGCGAGTCCCGGCCTGCCTCCGCAGCCGAACCGGACGCCTCCCCCACCGACGCGGGGGACGGCGCTCCGGCACCGGCTCGCTGAGCTGCGCGGCCCCGCCGTCCCGGCCAAGGCCCTCGACGCGCGTGCCCTCGCGGCGCTCGCCGCGAACCCGGGGTGCAGGCGGCGGGCGATCCTGGACGGCGCCGGGGTGGACAAGAGCGCGCTGGCGGACGCCCTCGGCTCGCCGTCGGCCTTCGGCCAGTCGCAGTTCGCGCTGACCCGGGGCAACGCCTTCGAGGCGAAGGTGAAGGCGGACCGCGGGGCCGAGTTGCTGCGGCTGGTCCGCACCCACCTCGACCCGGGCGCCGAGCCTGCCGACGGGGCCGCCGTGCCGGACCTGTCCGCGAGCGGGCCCGAGGGGCGTACGGCCCGTACGGCGCTCGCGCTGCGCGAGGCCGTCGAGGCGGGCGGCTGGGCGCTGTTCGACCATCCGATGCTGGCCCTCGAGGTGGCCGGCTCCCCCGCGTTCCTGGAGCCGGACGCGGTGGTCGTGCACCCGGACGGCAGCTGGACGGTCGTGGAGATCAAGTCCTTCCCGATGCTGGACGGTTCCGCGGACCCGGCGAAGGTGGGCGCGGCCGCCCGGCAGGCCGCGGTGTACGTGCTGGCCCTGGAGCAGGTCGCGGCCCGGCTCACCCCGGCCCCGCGCGTGCGCCAGGACGTGCTGCTCGTCTGCCCCAAGGACTTCGCCAACCTGCCCACCGCCGCGGCCGTGGACATCCGCAAGCAGCGCGCGGTCACCGCCCGCCAGCTGGCCCGGCTCACCCGTGTCCAGGACATCGCCGACACCCTCCCGGAGGGCACCTGCTTCGCCCCGGACCTGCCGGCGGAGCGGCTCACCGCGGCCGTGGACGCCGTCCCGGCGGCCTACGCGCCCGAGTGCCTGTCCGCCTGCGAACTGGCCTTCCACTGCCGGCAGCGCTCCCGCGCGGCCGACGAGGTGACCGCGCTGGGCCGCGCGGCGCGGGCCGAGCTGGGCGGGCTGAGCACCGTCGAGGAGGTGCTGTCGGCGGCGCGCGGCGAGAGCGGCGACCCGGCCGACCCGGCGGTGGCCGCCCTGCGCCGGGCGGCGGCCCTGCGTGCCGAGGCACTGAGCGGCGCTCGGGAGGCCGGGTGTCCCTGATCACCACCCTCGCCCGGCTCGAAGCGGTGAGCACCGGCACAGCACGGCCCGCCGCGACCGTCCGCCACCGGCATCTCTCCGAGCATCCGCTGGTCTTCGTCCCGCTCACCACCGCCGGTGAGGCGGGTGCCCCGCTCGGCGCCCTGGTCGGCACCGACCGGGACGCCCCGCGCCTGCTGGTCGTACCCCAGCCGCGCGACCGGGACCTGCGGTTCGCGTTCCTCGCCGAGCTCGCCGACGTCGTGCTGCCCCACCTGGACTCCTACGCGGACAGCGTCGAGGCCGCCGAACGCACCGAGACCGACCCGGAGACCGGCAAACGGGTCAAGGTCGAGGTGGAACTGTGCGCGGACGCACCCCAGTTGATCGTCCCGGGCCGCGCGGGCGTCGAGTACGTACGGCTGCTGGGCCGGTCGATGCGGTTCCGGCGCACGGCGGAGCAGGACCCGGAGGCGCCCTACCCGGCCCCGCCCCGGGTGCCGTTGCTGGGCCGCTGGCTCACCCACTTCGGCGAGCGTGCCCGGGTCCCTGGCTCCGCTCTGCTCCTCGCCATGACCGACCTGCTGTCCCGGCACTGGGCGACCGGCCAGTCCGGCATCGAGGACCAGCACCTGGGCGCGCTGCTCGCCTGGATCGCCCCGCCGGAGGGCAGTACGGGCGCGCAGGCCGCGCGGGTGGCCGAGCTCGCGCGGGACGCCGACGGCCAGTTGCGGTGCCCGCCGGCCGGTCCCGCCACCGACCCGGCCTTCGACAACAAACTGCTGGCCCCCGCCTTCGAGCGCTACGACCGGGCCCGCATCGCCCTCGCCGAGGCCGCGGACGGTCTCCAGGCCGACGACCGGCTGGCGATCCTCACCGCCGCCGAGCGGGAGATCCGCGCGCTGGTCGAGAGCCGTACCCGGCCCACCTGGGACGCGGTCTGGCAGGGTCTCGACCTGCTGCGCGGGCTGCCGGAGGGGGCCCGGGCCGAGGAGCGGTGGACGCGCGACCGCTGGTCGTTCACCGGTCACCGGGACCGGGTGCTGGCCGGCGAACCCCCGCAGCCGCGCCGGGACGACGCGGTCACGGCCGCCAACAAGCTGGCCACGCGCGAGCGCGAACAGGCCCGGCTGGACGCCCAGGAGGCCCTCGACGACCCGCTGGTGATGGCGGGGCGGCGGCTGTCCGGGGAGGCGTTCGCGGGCGAGGTCCTCGATGTCGTCATGGCGTACAGCGAGGGCAAGCGGCCCAGCCCGCGCCCGCTGGTGACCGTGCGCACGGAGGACCGGCCGCAGCTGGGCGAGCGCGCCAAGGCGTACCGCTCGCTGGGCGGGAAGCCGCAGTCGGTCGAGTTCGTCGGGTACGAGGCGGAGGGGGTCCTGGTGCTGCGCGTCCTGGACAAGATGGGCCGCGGCAAGGAACCGGAGGAGGGCTCCGTGCCGGAGAAGGGCGACCGGCTCGTCTTCACCCTGTTCGAGCACGAGCAGCGCGGCGGCGCCAAGCTGCCCGACCCGGAGCAGACGCCGTGGACGCACGGCGGGCCGCCGGGCGAGACGGCACCCGAGGCGGCCGACACGGTGACCGCGGAGGACATCCTGTGACGACCACGACCACGGACCTCGATCCCGGAACGGCCGCCGCACAGGCCACCGCCGCGATCCTCCACGACACCCTGCACGGCACCGACCGGGGTGTGGTCGTGGACTCCCCGCCGGGCGCCGGCAAGTCCACGCTGGTGGTCCGCGCCGCGCTCGAACTTGCCGACGCAGGGCGCCCGCTGATGGTGGTCGCGCAGACGAACGCCCAGGTGGACGACCTCGTCCTGCGGCTCGCCGAGAAGAACCCGGAGCTCCCCGTCGGGCGCCTCCACAGCAGTGACGCCGACCCGTACGACAAGGCGCTGGACGACCTGCCGAACGTCCGCAAGTCCGCGAAGGCGGCCGACCTCAGGGAGTCGCAGGTCGTACTGTCCACCGCCGCGAAGTGGGCGCACGTGAAGGTGGACGAGCCCTGGCGGCACGCGATCGTCGACGAGGCGTACCAGATGCGCTCGGACTCGCTGCTCGCCGTGGCCGGCCTGTTCGAGCGGGCGCTGTTCGTGGGCGACCCCGGGCAGCTGGACCCGTTCGCGATCGTGGGCAGCGAGCAGTGGGCGGGCCTGTCGTACGACCCGTCGGCCTCCGCCGTCTCCACCCTCCTCGCCCACAACCCGGGCCTCCCGCAGCACCGTCTCCCGGTCTCCTGGCGCCTGCCGGCCTCCGCGGCCCCGCTGGTCTCCGGCGCGTTCTACCCGTACACCCCCTTCCGCAGCGGCACCGACCACGGCGACCGGCGCCTCGGCTTCGCCGTCCCCTCCGACGGCTCCGGGCCCGACCGGGTGATCGACGAGGCGGCGGAGTCCGGCTGGGGCCTGCTGGAACTGCCCGCCCGGCACACCCCGCGCACCGACCCGGAGGCGGTCCGGGCGGTGGCGACGGTGGTACGGCGCCTGCTCGACCGGGGCGGCTCGGCCCTCTCCGAACGCTCCCCCGACCCCGCACCGCTCACCGCCGAACGCATCGCCGTCGGCACCGCCCACCGCGACCAGGCGGCGGCCGTCCGCGCGGCCCTGGCGGAGCTGGGCGTGACGGACGTCACCGTCGACACGGCGAATCGCCTCCAGGGCCGTGAGTACGACGTGACGGTCGTCCTCCACCCGCTCTCCGGCCGCCCCGACGCCACCGCCTTCCACCTGGAGACGGGCCGCCTCTGCGTCCTCGCCTCCCGCCACCGCCACGCCTGCATCATGATCTGCCGCGCCGGCGTGACCGACCTCCTGGACGACTACCCATCCACCGAACCGGTCCAGCTGGGCACCCTCGTGAAGTTCCCGGACGGCTGGGAGGCGAACCACGCGGTACTGGCCCACCTGACCGAACACCGGGTGACCTGGCGCCCCTGACGGACACCGGAACCAACGCCTCACCCGCCGGACGGAGTCCGGCACGCCGCCGGAGGCGGCCAATGGTTGCAGCCCCGGACGGCTGGGAGGCCAACCACGCGGTACTGGCCCACCTGACCGAACACCGGGTGACCTGGCGCCCCTGGCGGACACGCCCGGGCAGTTCGGCGCAGCGTCAGGCGGCGGCCTTGGGGTGGTCTTGCGTGGGCGCGGGAGAATGGACGGTGGTCATCGGACCGTAGTCATCGACACCGTACGAGGAGGACCAGACATGGCGGAGCCCACGCCGCGTCGGAACGAACCGCGGCTACGCCCCGCGCCCCTGCTCTTCGAGCCCGTGGGAGCGGTCGCCGACCCGGAGCACTTCTTCGGCCTGGAGTCGGTCGAGGACCCCGGGGCGCTGCTGGCCCGTGCGACGGAGCTGGCCCAGGCGTTCCGGATGGCCACCGACCGGGCCGTGGAGTTCCAGGCCATGGCCGCCGCCCAGCTCGCCGACCCGCGCCGCTTCGACCGTCTGACCCCGGCCGACATCGCCGAGCGGGCCGAGTGGACCGAGGACTACGCGAAGAAGATGGTCGAGTTCGGGCGGGACCTGCTGAGGGGGAAGGAGGGGCAGGGGCCCGAGCAGATCTAGGGCCTGCCGTTTGGATCATGCCGGCGTCGCGGGGCCAAACAACAGGCCCTAGGGCCTGGTCCGCCGGACGGGCCCTGGCGGGTGGCATATGCCGGGCGGGCAAGATACGCCTCTCCGCCCTGTCCCGTCCCGGTTTCCCGCAACTCACGGCGAGCGGGTGTTCACCCGGGGTATCAATTCCCCATGAGCCGCACACCGTACGAGACTCTCCCCGGCGACGCGGCCGGGGTCACCTCCGACGGAGCCGCCTGGCTGGCCTCGGCAGGAACGTATCCGCGGAGCACGCTCGCCCTCTGGGAGGAACGGCCGGACGCCCCGGTCGTCCTGCCCTGCGGGACCGTGTTCGACGTGGTGAACACCCCGGCGATCTTCGGCCGCCGCATGCTGGACCGGCTGTGGGACGAGGGACCGGGATCCGGGCCGGTCGCGGTGTTCCGGGGCCGGATGCTCCTGTTCGCCGCCCCCGGCACCGCCGCCCGGCTGCCGTCACTGCTGGGATGGGAGGAGTGGGGCGGCCGCGGCCAGGCCGTACCGCCGCTGCTGTGCCACGGCACCGGCGACGCGGTGACCGTCCCGGCGCCGCACGCCGACCCCTCCCCGGCCCCGTCCGGTGCCCGCTGGCTGGTCGCCCCGGACACCCGGCACCCATGGCTACCCGGCCCGGAGATCCTGCTCTGGGCGGCCGTCCGCGCGGCCCGCTCGACCGTGCGGATATCGATTTTTCCTCCCGCCGATCAGGATGCTAAGGTCTACGACGTCAGCAGGCGCCGCTAGCTCAGTTGGTTAGAGCAGCTGACTCTTAATCAGCGGGTCCGGGGTTCGAGTCCCTGGCGGCGCACGCGAAGTAGTTGAAAGGCCAAGCTCCTGTGAGCTTGGCCTTTCGCCTTTCCGCCGCCGGAGCCGGAGTCCGGTTCAGTCCGGCCTGCCCGGCGTGATCTTCACGTTCCAGGCGCCGGAAGCCGTCCGCCCCTCCACCGACACCCGCACGCCGTCCCCCGGCACGGTGAAGCTCTCGCCGAGGGCGACCGGGGCGTCGGCCAGCGGCGGGTAGACCGAGTTCTCCCAGCAGGCCTCGGTGCGCGGATGGGCGTCGATCACCTCGATCGGGCCGCCGCCGGAGGCCGTCTCGTCGCGGACCCGGTAGACGAGGATGCCCTGCCGGCAGGCCGCGCTGTCGTTGCCGGTCGCACCGCGCGCCTCGAAGGCCAGCACGGTGTCGGGCCCGGTGCGCACCACCGCCAGCTTGGTGCCGTCGCCGAGCCCGAAGGCGGGGGCGCCCGCGGCGCCCTGCGCCGCTCCCCCCGGCCCGGCGGACAGCGGCTCCAGGGTCAGCCGGGTCGGCCCGGCCCCCCGGACACACACCACCTGGCGCGGATCCAGCCATCCCAGCTTCCACTTGTGCCAGGCGAACAGATCCGGCGACAGCCCGAACTGGCTGCCCATCAGATCCCAGTCGCCGACATAGGTGTCCCAGTCGCCCTTGCCGTCCACCGGACGGTGGTAGAGGTCGGGGAGGTCGAAGACATGTCCGGTCTCATGGGCGAGAACCAGCCGGTCCGGGGGGTGCTTCTCGAAGACGGTGACGACCCGTTGGACGTCGGTGCCGTCCACGTGCACCGGGGTGTCGAGATTGACCACCTTCGTGGCGTCGGAGTCGACGCCGGGCGCGTCCGGGTCGGCCACGAAGTACACGACGTCGTAGCGCGAGAAGTCGACCTCGGGATCGGCCGCGGCGAACGCGTCCCGCAGGTAGGCGGCCCGCAGCGTGACGCTCCAGTCGCGCCTTATGCCGTACGAGACCGAGGGCCGGGGCATCCGCAGCCAGTGGGTGAGCGGGTGCGGGTGGATGGTGAACTTCCCGTAGGAGGCCTGCTCGTAGTAGCGGCTGGTGGCCGGGAAGTGATCGGCGGCCAGCTCCGCGGGCGTGGTCTGCGGGGCCGCGTCCGGGAAGGAGAGGAACACCATCACGGCCGAAAGCGGGTGGGTGGGGCGGGTGTAGTCGGCGTTCCAGGTGTCGACGCCCTCGGAGTGGTGCGCGTCGGTGCGGTGCAGGGCACAGGGGGCCGTGGAGAACGGCTGGGCGACCGACGGTCCGGACAGGATCGTCGTTGCGACGAGCGCCGACATCGTGGTGAACACGGCGGCGGAGCTGCGCAGCGGGAGACGCGGCACGGAAGGACCTCCGGGGACGGTTCGCGGGACACCGCCCCCAGCCTGTGTGACTTTGTCGCGATATGACCTGTTTACCTGCACCAACAGGGTGAGGAACGCCCTGCTCATCGCAGGCAGACCCGAACGGCCGACACCCCGAGTCACTCACGGAACGTCACAAGTGGTCGGACGCCCCAAGAACCCGTCCAGGTGCGGGCAGAAACGATCTGTCAGAATCGCCGGTTCATCGGGGACACTGGACAGTGGCTGGAAGGCCCTCGGGCCAGCATCTATGATCGGCACACTTTCCTGCACGGACAGAGATCGAGTGCACTGCGGGAGCGAGCGGTGAGCGGAACGTCCGAAGGGCCGACGCCCGCGGCAGACCTCGACCGGTCCGCCGTCACAGAGAGTGACAATACCTACCGGAAGTCGTACGAGAAGACAGAGCAGAAGACATACGAGTACGCCTTCGAGGCGGCCACGCTGCCCATGGCCGTGGTCGACCGCGAAGGGCTAGTCACCACCGCCAACGAGGCGTTCGCCACCCTGATCGGCGCCGATCCGGCCGGGCTCCCCGGGCGGATCGGCGCGGACCTGGTGGACCTGGCCTCCGACGCCCGTACCTGGCACGCCTACCGCGAGGTACTGCGCGGCCGGCAGGCCAAGCTGCGCTGCACCCGCCGGCTGAAGCACCCCGACGGGCACTCGGTGTGGGTCCAGGTCACCATCGCGCCGCTGTCCAAGGACGCACCGGGGGTGCTGATCTCGGTCTCGGACATCAGTGCCCGCCGCGAACTGCAGGCCCGGCTGCGGCACTTGCAGATGCACGACCCGGTGACCCGGCTGCCCAACCGGACGCTGTTCTTCGAGCGGCTGTCGGCCGCGCTGGAGGCGGACTCCTACGAGCAGAGCGGCACCGGCCGGATCGGCCTGTGCTACCTGGACCTGGACGGCTTCAAGGCGGTCAACGACACCCTCGGCCACCGGGTCGGCGACCGGCTGCTGGCCGCCGTCGCCGAGCGGCTGACCCGGGTCGCCGACGAGGCCGGCTTCGCGCGGGCCGGCGCCCCGCTGGTGGCCCGGCTCGGCGGCGACGAGTTCGCCCTGCTGGTCGAGGACTCCACGGGCACGGAGCAGCTGGCCGACCTCGCCGAGTCCGCGCTCGCGGCCCTCCAGGCGCCGTTCGACCTGGCCGGCCAGCGGCTGTCGCTGTCGGCGTCGATCGGGGTGGTCGAGCGGCATGCCGCCGGCACCACCGCCACCGGGCTGATGCAGGCCGCCGACACGACCCTCTACTGGGCGAAGGCCGACGGCAAGTCCCGCTGGACGCTCTTCGACCCGGAGCGCAACGCCCACCTCGTGACCCGGCAGGCGCTCTCCTCCACCCTCCGCCCGGCGATCGAACGCGGCGAGTTCGTACTGGAGTACCAGCCGCTGGTGGGCATGGGGGACGGCCGGCTCAGCGGTGTCGAGGCACTGGTGCGATGGCACCATCCTCAGTTCGGCACACTAGCGCCGAATCGGTTCATCGGATTGGCGGAGGAGGACGGCTCGATCGTCCCGCTCGGCCGCTGGGCCCTGACCACCGCCTGCCGGCAGGCCCGCCGCTGGCAGCTGGACCACCCGGGCGAGCCGCCGATCTTCGTCAGCGTGAACGTGGCGGTCCGTCAGGTCTGGGACTCCGACCTGGTCGCGGACGTGGCCGAGACCCTGGCCGAGACCGGCCTGGCCCCGCACCTGCTGCAACTGGAGCTCACGGAATCGGCCGTCATGGGCTCGGCGGGACGGCCGTTGCAGGCGCTCCAGGCACTCAGCGACATGGGGGTGCGGATCGCGATCGACGACTTCGGGACGGGCTACTCGAACCTCGCCTACCTCAGCCGCCTCCCGGTCTCCGTCCTCAAGCTGGACGGCTCCTTCGTCCGGGGCTTCCAGTACGACGACCCGGGCGACCGCCCGAACCCGGCGGACGAGGTCGTGGTGGAGGCGATGATCCAGCTGGCCCACCGCCTGGGTCTGACGGTCACCGCCGAGTGCGTGGAGACCTCGGCGCAGGCCTCCCGGCTCCGCCACATCGGCTGCGACACCGGCCAGGGGTGGCTCTACTCCCGGCCGGTGACGGCGGATCGTATCTCCGAGCTGCTGGACACCCGGGCCTACGCGGACGCCCCGGTCGGCAAGCCGTAGGCGTCGGCGACCAGTTCGTAGGAGCGCAGCCGCAGCTCGCCGCGGTGGGCGTGGGTGGTGAGCATCAGCTCGTCGGCGCCGGTGCGCTTCTGGAGGTCGTCAAGGCCGGCGCGGACCTCGTCGGCGGTGCCGTGCACGATGTTGGCGGTCCAGGAGTGCACGAACTCCTCCTCCATCGGGGAGAACTCGTGCTTCTCGACGTCGTCGGGGTCGGGGAACAGACCGGGCCGCCCGGTGCGCAGCCGCAGCATGTTCACCGCGCCGGCCCGCACCTGGCGCTGCGCCTCGCGCTCCTCGTCCACGGCGAGGACGGAGACGCCGATGAGGGCGTAGGGCTCGTCGAGCACGGCGGACGGGCTGAAGGACTCCCGGTACAGGTCGAGGGCCGGGACGGTGTTCTGCGCGGAGAAGTGGTGCGCGAAGGCGAACGGCAGCCCCAGCATGCCGGCGAGCCGGGCGCTGAACCCGGAGGAGCCGAGCAGCCAGACCGGCGGCCGGTGCGGGGACTGCACACCGCCGGGGGCGGTGCTCTGGACCGGCCCGGGGATGGCATGGATGCGGCGGTACGGATGCCCGTCCGGGAAGTCGTCGTCCAGGAACCGGGTCAGCTCGGCGAGCTGCTGCGGGAAGTCGTCGGCGCCCTCGTTGAGGGTCGGGGTGCGGCGGAGCGCGGCGGCGGTGGCGCCGTCGGTCCCCGGCGCCCGGCCGAGGCCGAGGTCGATCCGCCCGGGAGCCAGCGCCTCCAGCGTGCCGAACTGCTCCGCGATCACGAGCGGGGCGTGGTTGGGCAGCATGACGCCGCCCGACCCGAGCCGGATCCGCTCCGTGTGGGCGGCGAGGTTGGCGAGGATCACGGCGGGCGAGGAGGAGGCCACGCCGGGCATCGAGTGGTGCTCGGCCACCCAGTACCGGTGGAACCCGCGGTCCTCGGTGAGCCGGGCGAGCGCGGCGCTGGTGCGCAGGGCGTCGGTGGCGGTACTGCCGGTGCCGACGGTCACCAGGTCCAGTACGGAGAGGGGGACGGGGGCGGTCCCGTGCGTGATGCCCCGGATCTCGTCTGCCGACACGGTGAGAGCCTCCTGATGTACGACCGTGAACTGTATGGGGTGGTTAACAGGAGGGGGTCTCCGGTTATTCCGGGCGTGCTGTTCCCGACACGCCGGGCTCTTGATCCCCGGGCGGTTCCCGCCTACTTTCGGGTAACCACTACGGACCTGGAGCGATGCGGACATGCCTGACCCCAGCGGCGACCGGCGCCCGCGGATCGCGGTGTTCGGCGCGGGCAGCATCGGCTGCTACCTCGGCGGCCATCTCGCGCGGCACGCGGACGTGACACTGATCGGGCGGCCCTCGGTGCTGGACGGGCTGCGCGAAGGGCTCACGCTCAGCGGCGGAGGCCGCCCCGCGGTCAGCGTCCCCCGGGACCGGCTGACGCTCACGACGGATCCGGACGCGGTCGCCGACGCCGACTGCGTCCTGGTCACCGTCAAGTCCGCCGCCACGGTGCCGGCCGGACGGGAACTGGCCGGCCTGCTCCGCCCGGACGCCGTCGTGGTCAGCTTCCAGAACGGGCTGCACAACGCCGCCCTGCTGCGGGACGAGCTTCCGGACGTCACCGTGCTCGCGGGGATGGTGCCGTACAACGTCGCCCGGATCGCTCCCGGCACCTTCCACCAGGGCACGGGCGGGGCCCTGATGCTCGACGGCGGCCCCGCCTCGGCCCCGCTGGTGGCGGCGCTGACGGCCGCCGGGCTGCCGGTCGAGCCGCGCGCCGACATGCGGCAGGTGCAGCACGCCAAGCTGCTGATGAACCTCAACAACGCGGTGAACGCGCTGTCCGGGCTGCCGCTGCGGGACCAGCTGGGCGCGCGCCCGTACCGGACGTGCCTCGCGCTGTGCCAGGAGGAGGCACTGGCCGCCTTCGCCGCGGCGGGGGTCCGGCCGGCCCGGCTCGGCCCCGTCCCGGCCGGGCTCATGCCGCGGATCCTGCGCCTGCCCGACGCCCTGTTCCGCCGCATCGCCGGGGCGAGCCTCCGGGTGGACGCCCACGCCCGGTCCTCGATGTGGGACGACCTGGAGCACGGGCGGGCGACGGAGATAGGCAGCCTCCAGGGCGAGGTCGTCGCCCTGGCGGAACGGCACGGCCTGACGGCACCGGTGAACGCGCGGCTGACGGCCCTGGTCCACGAGGCCGAACGCCCGGGCGGCCGCCGCTCCTGGTCCGGCCCGGAACTGCTGCACGCGGTCCGTCAGTCGTGAGTCGGCCGTGAGCCGGCGCGGTCCGGTGCGCCCGGTCAGGCCTGGACGATCGGTTCGCGGGTGAACAGGGTGCCCAGCGCCGGTGCGTTCACCCGGCGGTCGGCCAGGCGCAGGCCCTCCCACACGGTCACCTGGTTCGCCGTGAGCACCGGTTTCGACAGCGCCTTCTCCAGCAGGGACAGGTGCGCCGCCGTGTGCAGTGCCGTGTCCGGAAGGAGCACCGCCTCGGCCTCCCCGGTGTCCACCGCCCGCGCCAGGGTCAGGACCTCCTCCTCCCCCCACGTCCCGACCTCCGCCGCCGTGACGATCCCGGACGAGCGGATCCCGGTCACCTCCAGGCCTCCGGCCCGCAGGAAGTCCGCGAAGAGGGCGGCCACGTCGTCGGGATAGGTCGCGCCGACCGCCACCCGCCGTACCCCGAGCTCCCGCGCCGCGTGCACGAACGCGAAGGACGTGGACGACGCCGGCAGACCGGCCGCCCGGGCGAGCGCGCGGACCTGCTGCTGGGCGCCCTCCCAGCCGTACACGAAGCTGCCGCTGGTGCACGCCCACACCACCGTGTCCGGGCCCGCGAGCCGCAGCTCCGCCACCCCGGCCGCCAGCCGTTCCTCGGCGCCCATCTGCCGCAACGCGTCCACCCGGTGCGCGTCCTCGCCGATGTCGGTGTGGACGACGTCCACCCGGATGTCGCTGCCGAGGAGCTGCTCCATGCGGGGGTAGTCGTCCTCCGCGGAGTGCCCCGGATAGAGGATTCCGAGCGCTGTCATGTCCACCCTTCCTGCTGTTCTTCCGGCAGTACGGGCCACTCGCGCGCCGCCGCCGGTTCGTCCGGATGGCGGACCAGCGCCTGATAGGGGCCCACCGCTCGGGTACCCAACCTGCGCAGCGCCGCCCACATCGTGACCTGGTTGGCCGACAGGACGGGAATCCGCAGCTCGGCCTCCAGCTGGGGGATGACGTCGTAGGTGGGCAGGTTGGTGCACGAGATGAACAGGGCGTCGGCGGCCCCGGGCCGTACCGCCTGCCGGGCCATGGCCACCACGTCCCGGTACGGCACCTGCCAGATGTGCCGGGTCAGCCCCATGAACGCGCAGCCGGCGACCTGTACGCCGGCCTCCGCGACGTACTCCTCCAGGACCCGGGTCACCGACACGGTGTACGGCGTGACCAGCGCGAGGCGTCGTACGCCCAGCTCGGTCAGCGCGTCGAGCAGTGCCCCGGAGGTGGTGAGGGAGGGCACCGCGCCGGAGCGGGTCATCGCCTCGCACATCGCGCGCTCCCCCGCGATGCCGCCGACGAAGCTGCCGGAGGTGCAGGCGTAGGCGACCACCTCGGGTGCGACGGCGGTCAGCGCGCGTACCGCGTCGCCGAGGGTCTCGTGCTCGCTGACCAGCCGGGCGAGGTCCAGGCTGACCTCGACCGGCACGTACGGCGTCCTGGTCAGGTGCAGCGACACGTCGTCCGGCACCCAGCGCCACAGCTCGCGGTCGAGCGCGAAGTCGAAGGGCGCCACGACGCCGACACCGCGCTGGGGGCGGGGTCCGCCCAGAAAGGAGACGTCCATGGGAAGTCACCGGCCTCACGCTGGAGATCGAGGGCAACGGTCGACGGATACGCCCGTGTTGACGAAGGTAGGTTCGGGTGTCAGCGTGGTCAATCCGTGCCTCTGAGACATTCCGTCCGCCCAAGTCAGACGCCGTAGGACACCGGGAGACCGCCCCGAATGACGCCGTCCGTGCCCACCCTGCTGGTCCTCGACGCCGACCCGCCGCCACGGCTGGGCCGGCTCACCGGCCGCGCCCGGATCGTGCACACGGACGCGGCGGGCCTGGCGGCCCGGCTGCCGGCCGCCGATGTGCTCCTGGTCTGGGACTTCGCCTCGCACGCCGTCCGCGAGGCCTGGCCGGGCGAGGGGCCGCGTCCGGGCTGGGTGCACACGGCGAGCGCGGGCGTCGACCATCTGATGTGCCCGGAGCTGGCCGCGTCCGGCACGGTCGTCACCAACGCGCGCGGGGTCTTCGACGCGCCCATCGCCGAGTACGTGGCCGCGCTGGTCCTCGCGATCGCCAAGGACCTGCCCCGGACCCTCGACCTCCAGCGGGAGCGGACCTGGCGGCACCGCGAGGCGCGCCGGGTGGCCGGCACGCGCGCGTGCGTGGTCGGCACCGGCCCGATCGGGCGGGCGATCGTCCGTGTCCTCAAGGCGCTCGGCATCACCACGGCCCTGGTCGGCCGGGTCCCGCGCACCGGCATCCACGGCCCGGACGACCTGGACCGGCTGATGTCCCGCGCGGACTGGGTGATCGCGGCCGCCCCGCTGACCGAGCAGACGTACGGCATGTTCGACGCGCACCGCTTCGGCGTGATGCAGCCGTCGGCCTGCTTCATCAACGTCGGCCGGGGCCAGCTGGTCGACGAGGACGCCCTGGTCCGGGCGCTGGACCGGCGCTGGATCGCGGCCGCCGCCCTCGACGTGTTCGGCACCGAACCGCTGCCCGCCGACAGCCCGTTGTGGACCGTGCCGGGGCTGCTGGTCTCCCCGCACATGAGCGGGGACACGATCGGCTGGCGGGACGAACTGGGCACGCAGTTCCTGGAGTTGTACGACCGGTGGGCGGCGGGCAGATCTCTGCTGAACGTGGTGGACAAGAAGCGCGGATACGTGCCAGGTCACTGACGCCGGGAGGCCCCATGCAGCTCACCGACCTCACCGCCCGACAGCTCCTCGACGGTTACCGCACGGGCGGGTTCGGCCCGGTGGAGGCGGTCCGGGCGGCGCTGGAGCGGGCGGCGCGGATCCAGCCGGAGGTCAACGCGTTCGTCCGGCTCACCGAGGAGGACGCCCTGGCGCAGGCCCGGGCCTCGGAGGAGCGGTGGCGGCGGGGCGAGCCGCAGGGCCTGCTCGACGGTGTCCCGGTGACGGTCAAGGACATCCTCCTGATGCGCGGCCATCCGACCCTGCGCGGCTCGAAGACGGTCGCCGCCGCCGGGAGTTGGGACGAGGACGCGCCCTCCGTCGCCCGACTGCGCGAGCACGGCGCGGTGTTCATCGGGAAGACGACCACTCCGGAGTACGGCTGGAAGGGCGTGACCGACTCCCCGCTCACCGGGGTCACCCGCAACCCGTACGACCCCTCCCGTACGGCCGGCGGCTCCAGCGGCGGCAGCGCGGCGGCCGTCGCGCTCGGCGCCGGGGCGCTGTCGCTGGGCACGGACGGCGGCGGCAGTGTGCGCATCCCGGCCGCGTTCTGCGGGATCTTCGGCCTGAAACCGACGTACGGCCGGGTGCCCCTCTACCCGGCGAGCGCCTTCGGGACGCTGTCCCACGTCGGCCCGATGACCCGGGACGCGGCCGACGCGGCACTGATGCTGGACGTGATCGGGGTCCCGGACGCCCGCGACTGGTCGGCCCTCGGCCCGGCGCCGGGCTCCTTCGCGGCGGCCCTGGCCGGTGGCGTCCGCGGCCTCCGGGTGGCCTTCTCGCCCTCCCTGGGCGGCCAGGTGGCGGTACGTCCGGCGGTCGCGGCGGCGGTACGGCGGGCGGTGGCGGGGCTGGCCGCGCTCGGGGCGTACGTCGAGGAGACCGACCCGGACTTCAGCGACCCGGTGGAGGCGTTCCAAGCGCTGTGGTTCGCGGGCGCGGCCCGGGTGACGCAGCGTTTCACCCCCGAGCAGCGGAAGTCGCTCGACCCGGGGCTGCGGGAGATCTGCGGGGTCGGCGGCCGGCTGTCCGCGCTGGACTATCTCGCGGCGGTGGACGTCCGGATGGACCTGGGCCGGCGGATGGGCCGCTTCCACGAGCGCTACGACCTGCTGGTGACACCGACCCTGCCGCTCACGGCGTTCGAGGCGGGGGTGGAGGTGCCGAGGGGGTCGGCCCACCGGCGCTGGACGGGCTGGACCCCCTTCACCTACCCCTTCAACCTGACCCAGCAGCCGGCGGCGACGGTCCCGGTGGGTACCGACGCCGACGGCCTCCCGGTGGGCCTGCAGATCGTGGCCGCCCGCCACCACGACGCCCTCGTCCTACGAGCGGCCCACGCCCTGTACGAGACAGAGACGGCCTCGGCACCGCCGGTCAGCGACGCCGTGACTTAACGCCGTTGCGGCGGAAAACAAGAAACAGCGGCAGCGCGGGAGGAGGACGCGCAGCGCCACGGAAGAAGGACGAGCAGCGCGACGGCGCGGACGAGTTCGGCACCGCCGAGCAGCGCCGTTGTGGCTTAGCGCCGTCGCGGCGGGAAAACAAGAAACAGCGGCAGCGCGGGAGAAGGACGCGCAGCGCCACGGAAGAAGGACGAGCAGCGCGACGGCGCGGACGAGTTCGGCACCGCCGGACGGCGCCGTTGTGGCTGAGCGCCGTCGCGGCGGAGAGGTACGAGAGCGGCAGCAGAAAGCGCCGGAAGCGGGCGATGGAGATCTCGGTCAGAGCGCCCGGAAGGAGAGCCGTTCCCCCGCTGCGCCGTTGCGCCAGAGGTCGTTGCAGGCCTCGGCCAGCTCCGGCAGCCCCTCGACCACCTGCCCCCACACGATCCCGGGCACCCACCCCACGTCCCCGTTGAGCAGGAGGTTGTTGCGTTCGTAGAAGAGGGCCAGGTCGACCAGTGTGGTGCCGGGGCGTACCTCGCGGTCGTAGCCGTAGGCCTTCGTGGCCAACTCCGTGCCGGCGAAGGAGAAGTAGCAGAGGTCGCCGGGGATGGGGGTGACCGTCGGGTTCTCCAGGGGCGGTTCCGTCGGTGCGAATGGCGGGAACAGGGCGTAGATCTCGTTGCGGGCGTACTTGGCGTGGTAGACGTCGCCGGACAGCGGCAGGGCGTCCCAGACGGCGGCGCAGGTCAGCGGTGCGCGGTCGTCCAGGAGCCGGGCCTTGGCGGTGACACCGCGGCTGACCAGCGAGACTTCGATGAATCGTTCGGTCATGCCTTCCATGGTGCATAAGTCGGTTGGGGTCGGGTAGCCGCGCCGCCATGGCTCCACCACACGGGAACGAATCAGACACATCAAGGTATGAATCCAGACACAGTCGGCGGGCCGTGCTCGCGGGTGCCGCCGCGGTCGGCGCACTCGGCGCGCTGGGCGCCGCCGGCTGTACACGCGTGGCCACCGCGTCCGGCACCGACGGCGGTGACCTGCTGCAACGGCTGCGCGCCCAGGGTGTCGTACGGCTCGGCATCGCCGGTGAGATCCCCTTCGGATACATCGACAAGGACGGGCACCTGACCGGTGAGGCGCCGGAGCTGGCGAAGGCGATCTTCAAGCGGCTCGGGGTGGACCGGGTGCAGCCGGTGCCGACCGAGTTCGGTTCGCTGATACCCGGGCTCAACTCGCAGCAGTTCGACGTCGTGGCCGCCGGGATGTACGTCAACCCGGAGCGCTGCCAGCAGGTGATCTTCGCGGATCCGGACTACCAGATGCTCGACTCGTTCATCGTGCGGAAGGGCAATCCCAAGGGGCTGCACGACTACAAGGACGTCGTCGCGAAGAAGGCGAAGTTCGCGACGGGGACCGGGTACGCGGAGATCCAGTACGCGGTCGAGGCCGGGTACAAGGAGAGCGACATCCTGATCGTTCCCGACCAGGTCGCCGGGCTCAACGCGGTGGAGGCGGGGCGCGTCGACGTCTTCGCCGGTACGGCGCTCACCACGCGTTCGGTCGTCAAGAAGTCGGCGAAGGCGGAGGCGACCAAGGCGTTCGCGCCGCTCGTGGGCGGGAAGCCGCACGTGGACGGGGGCGCGTTCGCGTTCCGGTCGGCGGAGACGAGGCTGCGGGACGCCTTCGACGTGGAGCTGCGCAAGCTGAAGAAGAGCGGCGAACTGTTCCGGATCCTGCGGCCGTTCGGCTTCACCGAGGACGAGATGACCGACCTGACGGCGAAGGAGCTGTGCGGGGGAGGGAAGAGCGGATGACCTCCGGACTGTGGGACCTCGTACTCAGGGGCGTCTGGACGACCATTCAACTGCTCGTGCTCAGCGGGTTGTTGATGACGGCCGTGGCCCTGGTGGTGGGCGTGGCGCGGACGAACCGGCACTGGATCGTCCGCTTCCTCGCCGGTTTCTACACCGAGGTGTTCCGCGGCACCTCGGCGCTGGTGATGATCTTCTGGGTGTTCTTCGTGCTGCCGGTCGCCTTCGGCTGGCAGCTGGTGCCGCTGTGGGCGGGCACCCTCGCGCTCGGGCTGACGTACGGCGCGTACGGCTCGGAGATCGTGCGCGGGGCGCTGGGCGCGGTCGACCCGGCGCAGCAGGAGGGCGGGATCGCGCTCAGCTTCACGCCCTGGCAGCGGCTGCGGCTGATCCTGCTGCCGCAGGCGGTGCCGGAGATGATCCCCTCCTACTGCAACCTGCTCGTGGAGCTGCTCAAGGGCACCGCCCTGGTGTCCATCACCGGCATGGGTGACCTGGCGTTCAGCGGGAACCTGGTGCGGCTGGCGCTGCAGGAGAGCGCGCACATCTACACGTATCTGCTGGTCATCTACTTCGCGATCGCCTTCGTCATCACCCGGCTGATGCGCGGTCTGGAGAAGCGGCTGCGGGCCGGGATCGGCAAGGAGCCGGACGACGAGCTCGCGGCACGGACGCGCAAGCGCAGGGAGACGACCGGGGTCGGTGGTGTCGCATGACGTGGGACTGGAGTGCCGTACGGGAGTTCATGCCGCACTTCTGGGACGGCCTGTGGGTCACCCTGGAGGCGCTGGCCCTCGGTTCGCTGATCTCGTTCTCGCTGGGGCTGGTGTGGACGCTGCTGATGCGGACGCCCACGAGGTGGGGGCGCTGGCCGGTCGGGGTGCTGACCGAGTTCGTGCGCAACACCCCGCTGCTGGTGCAGCTGTTCTTCCTCTTCTACGTGCTGCCCGAGTGGGGGCTGACGTTCTCCGCGCTGACCACCGGGGTCTTCGCGATCGGCCTGCACTACTCGACGTACACCATGCAGGTCTACCGGGCCGGTATCGAGGCGGTGCCGGTCGGGCAGTGGGAGGCGGCCACCGCGCTCAGCCTGCCGGCGCGGCGGACCTGGTTCGCGGTCATCCTGCCGCAGGCGCTGCGCCGGGTCGTGCCGCCGCTGGGCAACTACGTGATCTCGATGCTCAAGGACACGCCGATCCTGATGTCGATCACCGTGCTGGAGATGCTCGGCCAGGCCCGGCTCTTCTCCCAGCAGCACTTCCAGTTCACCGAGCCGGTGACGGTGATCGGCGTCGCCTTCATCGTCATCTCCTACCTCGCCTCCCTTCTCCTGCGCACCCTGGAGCGTCGCCTTGTCCGTTGAGACCAGCAAGCAGCCGAGTACGTCCGATACGACGTCCGACGAACTGATCCGCATCGAGGGGGTGACCAAGCGGTTCGGGGACAACACCGTCCTCGACGGCCTCGACCTCACCGTGCAGGCGGGCCGGCACGTCACGCTGATCGGGCCCTCCGGCTCCGGCAAGACCACGATCCTGCGGCTGCTGATGACCCTGACCGAGCCGGACGCGGGCACCATCACCGTGGACGGGCAGCGGCTCTTCCCGGCGTCCGAGAAGGAGGTCCGGGAGGTCCGCAAGCAGATCGGGATGGTGTTCCAGCAGTTCAACCTGTTCCCGAACATGACCGTGCTGCGCAACATCACCGAGGCCCCGGTGACCGTGCTCGGCCTGCCGAAGGAGGAGGCGGAGGCGCGGGCCCGGGAACTGCTCGACCTGGTGGGCCTCGCCGACAAGGCCGACGAGCGGCCGACCCGGCTCTCCGGCGGGCAGCAGCAGCGGGTCGCCATCGCGCGGGCGCTGGCCATGCGGCCCAAGGTGCTGCTCCTGGACGAGGTGACCTCGGCGCTCGACCCGGAGCTGGTCGCGGGCGTCCTCGACCTGCTCAGGGACATCGCCCGCAGCACCGACATCACCATGCTCTGCGTGACCCACGAGATGAACTTCGCCCGGGACATCTCCGACCAGGTCCTGATGTTCGACGCGGGCCGGATCATCGAGGCGGGCCCGCCGGAGCGGATCTTCAGCGAGCCGGAGCACGAGCGGACCCGGGAGTTCCTCAGCGCCGTGCTGTAGATATTTCCACCGCCGGCGCCGTAAAAGTTTCCCCGTGCGGCCGCCCGGCTACAGGAAGTGAACGCTCGATCACCCGAGGTCCGAGCGGCGGGTCATTCCACTGGCATATGCCAGCGGGTCTTCGTCGCAGCTGAGAGGGCCGGAATCTCGCCAACACCCCCTCCGTTTCGGGCGCTTGCCCGTTATCGTGGAGAGGATCCGCCGTCCGGATCGCGGCCCAAGCAGTGCACTGCCGAAGCAGTACCGCCGAGCGAGCGCAGGGGGACCACCGTGGCGCTGATGCACGAGCCGACCGCCCCGTACCACTCCACCCAGGACGCCCTGCGGGTCCTGGAGACGGTGGCGGGGCACCCCACCGGCGTCACCGACACCGAACTGGCCCGCCGCACCGGCCTGGACCCCAACCGGCTGACCGCGCTGCTGCGCATGCTGCGGCGGGAGGGCTATGTCGAGCAGGTCGCCGACGGCGCGTACGTGACCGGCGAGACCCTGCGCCGGCTCGGCTCCGCGCACGAGCGGGAGCAGGCGCTCGGCGATCAGCTCCAGCAGACCCTCGACCGGCTGCGCGACTCGGTCGGCGCCGCGATCTATCTCAGCCGGTACGTCGACGGCGAGGTGAGGATCGGCCAGTACGCGGCCGGCCCGGCCACCCCCGCGGTCAACGAGTGGGTGGACTTCCGCTCCTCCGCGCACGCCACCGCGATCGGCAAGAGCCTGCTCACCCAGCTCGACCACAACGCGCGCCGCGACCACCTCTCCCGGCACAAGATGGCCCGCCTCACCTCGCGCACCATCACCAGCGACAAGCTGCTGCTCTCCCGCCTGGAGGCGCAGCCGCCGACGGTCCCCGTCCTGGACCTCCAGGAGTACGCGATCGGCACGGTGTGCGCGGCGGTGCCGATCACCGCCGGCTCGGCCGTGGGCTGCCTGGCGCTCTCCCTGCCGGTCGAGCACGCGCACCGGCTCCGCCAGGCCGCCGAGACCCTGAACCGCAGCGCGGCTCCGGTCCTGCTGTCGCTGGCCATCTAGCGACCGGTCCGGCGGTGGTCGGAAGCACCCCGCCGGACCAGGTACTATTTTCTTCGTCGCCAGCCGCGAGACACAGTCGAGAGACGATTCGAGCGGTCGGCGGGAGTCATGCGCCGCTAGCTCAGTTGGTTAGAGCAGCTGACTCTTAATCAGCGGGTCCGGGGTTCGAGTCCCTGGCGGCGCACCTACGATGACCTGGGGTTTCACCACCCCGGGTCATTTTTTTTGCAGGCCATGCACGCCCTGGTGCCCTAGTGCGGGTCCCCCAGGAAGGGGAACTCGGAGCGCAGGTCGTCGTGGGGCCGCAGCCCGTCGTGGGGCGCGGCGCCGTTGGTCAGCAGCGCGATCCCCTCGTTGATGACGTCGTCGGTGAGATTGCGGCCGTTCGGGTAGCCCGCGGCGCTGGAGTAGTCGTACGTCACGAGGTCGGGGAGCAGGCCCTCCGCGAGGGCGAGTGCCTGGTCCGCGGAGTAGCCCCCGTGCTCCAGGACGTGCGCGAACTTGTCGAGGAAGAGCTCGCGGTCGTTGTCCGGCTCCTGCTGGTTCCAGACCCGCTTGTCGTCGTCGCTGTGGTTGAAGTTGTTGTCGATCCCGGGCCGCCCCGCCCGGTCGCCCTGGACCAGGCGGCCGTCGTGCGGGACCAGGACCCGGGCCCAGACGCCGACCTGCGGGGTCGGGCCGAGCACGCTGTTCGGGACGTCCAGCACGATCCCGAACACGTTCTTGTCGAGGAAGAAGTCCTTGCCGGTCCACTGGAAGTCGTTCCCGGCCCCGACCGGGTCGGCGAAGAACGGGTCGCTGCGGAGCCCGGCGAAGAACCCGATGCCGCCGGCCGTGGTGATCTCCGGCTCCTTGCCGAAGGTGACCGGGGCGTCCGCGATGACCGTCTCCCCGGCGTCGACGTCGGCCGCGGGGCCCCGGCCGGTCGCCAGCTGCACACTGGCGCTCTGCGTGTCCGCCACCACCGGCGAGAAGCGCACCCGGAAGGCGACGTCGTTGACCGCGTCGCCGTCGTTGTCCACGCCGAACTCGTAGACCGACTCGTGATCGACGGCATCGGCGGTGATCGGCGAGTACGGGTTGATCCCCATCACCAGGATCGTCCGGTCCGCATCACCCGGCTTCTGGAACACGTAGAGGTCGGTGATGTGACTCCTGGGGTCCGCGCTCGTGGGGCTGACACCCAGGCCGGAGACGTGGTGCGCCATGTCGATGGCTCCTCTCGGATGGCCGTCCAGGTCGGCTTTCGCGCACGCTAACACGGGGTCAATTGCCCAAGTGCCCACGTATATAGGGCCCTTCGGGCAGGGCACCGTCGCCCCGGACCGCGGTCAAGGCGTCCTTCGCGGTCAGCCTGCGGTACGTCTGCTCGCCCGGCGGCCGCCACCACACCGGGTCGGCACACCGCACCCCCTCCCGCCGCAGCGCCGCCCGCTGGATCTTGTTGGTCGCCGTCACCGGCATCCGCTCCACCACCCGCACGAACCGGGGCGCCATCTTCGTCCCCAGATCGGGCTGGGCCAGCAGGAACTCGGCGAAGTCCAGGGGCTCGAACCGCCCAGCGACGGTCGCCATCACCTGGTCCCCGGTCACCGGATCCGGCACCCCGTACACGGCGACGGCCTCCGCGCCCTCGTACCGGGCCACGATGTTCTCGATCATCGCGGCGGCCAGGTTCTCCCCGTCGACCCGGATCCGGTCGTCGGTACGCCCCGCGAAGTACAGGTAGCCCTCCCCGTCCCGGTAGAAGAGATCCCCGGTCCAGTACCAGCCGCCCCGCCGCCGCTCCGCCTCCGCCTCCGCGTTCCGCCAGTACCCCTCGAACGGGTTCGGCGCCCGGTTCACCAGCTCCCCTATCGCCCGCTCCCCGTTCAGCAATCGCCCCCCGGAGTCGAAAACAGCAGGCGGGCACTCCTCCCCCGACTCCTGGTCGAGTACGGCGAGCCCCGGCCCGGCCCGCCCCACCGCCCCGGCCGGCGTCCCCGGCGACCACTGGATCGCCGCCCCGCCCTCCGAGGACCCGTACCCCTCCACCAGCCGCACCCCGAACCGCTCCTCGAAGGCCGCCGCGTCCACCGCCCCGGCCTCCGTGCCGAACCCGAGCCGCAGCGGATTGTCCCGGTCGTCGGGGCGCGGCTCGGTGGCGAGGACGTACTGCACGGCCCGGCCGACGTAGGTGAAGTAGGTGGCCCGGTAGCGGCGCACGTCGTCCAGGAACCCGGAGGCCGAGAACCGCCGCCGTAACGCCACCCCGGCGCCCGCCACCAGCGCGGGCGCCCAGTCGGCGATCACGGCGTTGCCGTGGAACATCGGCATGCAGATGTAGTGCACGTCGTCGGGCCCGACCCCGAACTGCCGCACGAGCGACCACCCGGCCGCCGCGAGCCGGCCCTGCGAGCAGAGCGCGGCCTTGGGGGCGCCGGTGGAACCGGACGTGAAGTAGAGCAGCATCCGGTCCCGCGGGGTGGCCCGGAAGGCGTCCGGGAAGGCGCCGAGGTAGGGGGCGAGGAGGTCGTCGTACGCGGGATCGTCGGTGACCAGAACCCGGACGCCGGGCAGCTCCAGCCCCGCGAGCAGAGGCAGCTGGGCCCGCTCGGTGACCAGGACCGGGCACTCGGCATGCAGGATGTCCCGGGCGAGTTCGGCCCCCCGCCGGGTCGGATTGACCCCGGCGACGGCAGCACCGGCGAGCGCGGCGGCCCCCAGCCAGAGCGGGAACTCCGGGGTGTTGTCGAGGAGAACACCGATGTGGGGCGTGGCACCAGGGGGCAAGAGGTCGGCGATCAGCCCCGCCCGAGCAGCAGCCCCGCCGGCCACCTCGTGATGCGTCAGCACCTGCCCCTCGAACCACAACCCGGGCCGATGATCCCCCCACCGGGCGGCGACGGCTTCAGCAACGGTGCGCCCATTGGACTCCATGGAGAAGCAGAGTAATTGACACTCCGTCAGATGTGCAGCGCCCCGTCAGAGGCGCGGGACCGTATCAACCTGCGGCTGCCGCCGCGCAGGCGCGCCCCACAGCACTCCGCAACGCCGCAAGCGCAACCCCCCAGGGGCGCGGGACCGTATCAACCTGCGGCTGCCGCCGCGCAGGCGCGCCCCACAGCACTCCGCAACGCCGCAAGCGCAACCCCCCAGGGGCGCGGGGAACTGCGCGACCAGCCCCCACCGCGCCGCACCCGCCGACGACCTCACCCGGCTCTCACGGACTGACAACCCCGTCCGCCGCCGAAAACATGAAGTGCGCCACCCCCATGAAGGCCAGCGCGAACCCGATGAACACCGCGAAGAACGCCACCATGCACCCGGTCCCCGCGGCCAGCTTCCCCTGCGCGGGCGGCTGCGCCGTCGCCTTCTCCGGGTTCTCCGGCAGGTAGTACACCGTGACGAAGTCCCCCTCGACGACCGTGGACCGCCCGTTCCGCTCGTCGATGCGGACGGTACGCCCCTCGGCCGTCGTGAACTCGAACACATGGTGCAGCGTGGTCGTCACGGACGTGTCCCCGCCGCCCCCGCTGGTCGTCGTGTACGACCGCAGACAGCGGGCCTCGGCGGTACGCCCGTGACGCCACGCCCGGCTGATCTCGCTCGACCGCCGCAGCGTCCTGACCAGCCCGAGGACACCGACGACGACGAAAATGCCGGGAAGGATGTAGAAGAACGCTTCCATCAGGCCCATGAGAGTCCCCCGCCTCCGAACACCGGTCGAACTGACCGGTGTGGCGGGAACGTACCCCCGCGGCCCGCGGCGGGTCCTCAAGCGAAGCTCAGATCAGCCCGGTGTTACCCAGTCGTCGAACGACGCCGGTCAGAACGTGACGTCCGAGCAGGCATAGAACGCGTTGCCCGTGTCGGCGATCGTCCAGACCGCCACGATCACGTGGTGACCGCTCAGCCCCGTCGGCAGGGTGCCGCTGTGGCTGAGGGTGGTCGGCGGGCGCTGGCCGTTGTAGGGGACGGTGAGGAACGGGGTGGTGTTGAGGTCCGAACGGGCGAGGGCGTGGTTCTGGTTCCAGCCCTGCTTGGTGACGTAGTACTTGAAGTCCGTCGTGGCGTGCACCGCCGTGAACTGCCAGCGGAACGTGTACGTCTGGCCGCCGGTCAGCTTCGTCGTCGGCCAGGCACCGCCCGACGGCGTGGTCGGCGAGCTGAGCTGGGCGAACCTGCTCAGCCCCCCGTTGCAGATCTGGCCGTCGGCGGGACCGGCCGCCGGGAAGCCCTTCGGGCCCTCGACGCTCTGCGGCTCGTACTGGATGTCGCCGCAGTTCGTCACCGTGCCGTTGGCGCAGAGCTTCTGCCGGCTGACGGGGAGGTCGGTGTAGCCGTGCCCGCTGGCGCCGCCGGTGGAGAGTGCGAAGGCTCCGGCGGTCGCCACGCCGAGCACGACGGCCGACACCTTGGTCCGTTTACGCATGCTGCCGCTCCTGGTGAACGTGGGGGAAGTTCGATGAGCCGTGCAGGTCTAGACCAAGTCCCAGATTATTGCCATGAATTGAGCATGTCCATACCAATCACGGCGTGGACCCGGTACGCCCCGAGCAGAACGCCACCGTCAGGTCCCGCACCAGCACCTTGCGCTCGTAGTCGTCGAGATCGACGAGTCCGCGCACGGTCAGCCGGGTCACCGTGTCCTCCACCGAGTCCACGACCGAGGTGAGCATGGCGGCCCGCTGCTGCGCGTCGAGCGCGGCGATCCGGCGCCGGTGCATGGCCGCGGCGACCTCCGGGGCGTACTCCACCCGGACCGGCTGCACGGAGAACACCTCCACACCGATGCCCGCCGCGTCCGCCGTGACCAGCCGGGTCAGCGCGTCCGTGGCCATCTCCACCGAACCCCGGGCGGTGCCCGGCGGCTCCACCGGCACCCGGGCCAGCGCGGCCTCCACGCACTCGCGCAGATACGTCTCGTGGTCCTCGACGCCGAGCGCCGCCCGCGCGGTGTCCCGGACCCGCCACACCACCAGGACGACGACCCGCAGCGCGACCCCGTTGCCGTCCGCGGCCGGCATCTCCTCGCTGCGCCAGTGCCGCAGCCGGACGTCGACCCGGCGGCGCAGCAGCAGCGGGTTGACCCAGAGCAGGCCGGTGCGCCGTACCGTCCCCCGGTAGCGGCCGAACAGGCCGAGCACCCAGGCCCGGCCGGTCGCCCCGCGCGCGAGCCCGGCGAAGCCGAACAGGCCGAGCGCACTCGCTCCGGCATACGCGGCCCACTGCGCCGGCCCGAGCCCCGCACCCCCGTGCGCCGGCAGGCGCAGCGCGTGCGCCGCGAACGGCGACAGCACCCCCGCCCACCAGGAGGTGGCGAGCCCCCCGGCCACCCCGCCGAGCCCGGCGCACACGCCGACCGCGCCGGGCAGCACCCGGGCCGGCCGCTCCACCAGCTCGGGGTCGACGGCGGCGACCGGCCGGGGCTTGGCCGGGAGCGGGCGGCGCAGCCGGGGCTGTTCGCCGGTGCCCTGCCGGCGGCCGACCACGGCGGGCCGCAGCGGCACCGACACCGGGTCGGGGTCGTCACGGAACAGCAGGTGGACGGGGATCTCGGTGGTGATCTCGTTCTGGATCAGCCGGGGGACCGGACGGGACGGCGGCCCGCCGTCCGGCGGACCGTCCGAATCAGGGGTGTGTGCGGTGGTCGTACTCATGCCTGCCTCCAGCCTCCGCGCCAGATGCTTCAGGTGATGGTCGATCGTCGGAGTGGTCGGGTGGTCACAGGAACAGGCGGCGCCAGGTCTCCGGCCCCGGGTAGCCGTCGGCCGCGCCGCCGCGCCAGCCCTGAGCCCGCTGGAACGCCTCGACGGCCCTGCGGTCCGCCTCGCCCCAGGCGGGATGCGGGCCGTCGGGATAGAAACGGCCGTAGCCCTTCCTGACCAGCTGTCTGCCGAGCCGGGTGACGTAGTCGCTCGCGGCGCCCGGACGGAAGAGGTTCTTGCCGGGGTAGCCCGGGACCCCGTGCGAGGCGGGGGCGGGCCGGGCCGCGGCGGGCTTGATGCTCTTGCCCCGGCCGGTGGCGAGCAGTTCCCAGGTGCGCGGCCCCGGCAGGCCGTCGGCGGCGGCCCCGGTCCAGCCCTGGGCCCGCTGGAAGGCCTGGGTGGCCCGCTGGTCGGACGGGCCCCAGACCGGCCCCGGGCCCTTGGCGTAGTGGCCGCCGGCGCCCCGGGAGATCAGCAGCTGCCCGAGGAGGGTGACGTACTTGTTGTCGGCGCCGGGCCCGAAGTAGGCCGCCCCCGGGAACGGCACCGACGTCTTCCCGGCCAGCGCGCCCGCCGTGGCCGGGTCCGCGATCAGGCCGTTGTAGCGGTAGGGGACGTACTTGGCCGAGTTGGTCCAGTAGGCGTAGGGCGTGGTCTGGCGGCGGGCGCGCGGGGGCGTCTGCTCGTACGCCGTGTAGTAGGTGTGCGTGTAGTCCGTCCAGCCGCCGAAGATCACCACATGGGAGCCCTTCTCGGGGTTGTCCGGGTTGTGGAAGAGCAGGATGTCGCCGGGCTGCAGCTCCTCCTTGGTGATCTTCGTGCCGAACTGGTCGAGGCTCCCGGTCCACTCGTTGCCGGTCAGCCCCCAGGCCATCGAGACATAGCCGGAGCAGTCCTGCCGGTACCCGTCCGTCCAGTAGAGGGACATGCTGTACGGCACCTGGGCGGCGACCCAGGTCTTGGCCCGGTTGATGATCTGCGTGCGGGTGATGGGGGGCGTGGTGACCGGGCCGCGCGCGGGTTTGCCGCCCGGCCCGTGCAGGGGGGCCCTGGCGCCCTGCGGGTTCTCGGGCTCCGGGTCCACGGGGGCGGCGGACCGGTGCGGGGCGGGCGGGGTGCTGTGGGCGGCGGCCGTCGGGGCGGTCGCGGCGAGGGCGGCGGACGCGGCGGCGGCCACGACCAGGACACCCCGGGCGGCCGGGTGCCCACCGAAGCGGCCGGGCAGCGGGGAGGGACCCACCCGCCGCCAGTGGACGCATCCGGGGCATTCACAGTTGTTCGCGGGGTCGAATTCCTCGAATACCGGGGCCGGCATGCGATTCCCCTCACACTTCGTGTTGATATGTCCGGGACTGTACACATTGATGAGTTTCCCAACTGTCACCCCGGTGCGCATGCTGACGGTCCGAATGATGTACGGCAGGGGTCGGACGGGGGTCGCCCCGGTGCCCCGCGGTCAGGAGCACGGCCCCTCGTCGGGTAGAGTTCTCGATGTCAGCAGGCGCCGCTAGCTCAGTTGGTTAGAGCAGCTGACTCTTAATCAGCGGGTCCGGGGTTCGAGTCCCTGGCGGCGCACAGACACCCAGAAGGCCCTCCGCAGCAGCGGGGGGCCTTCTGTCGTACAGACACCCCGCCGCCCCTTATGTCAACAACCGACACGAACGGTCCACACAATCCCTACACGCTGCGCAATGAACGCCTATGCGCGGTAAACACCGTGTTTCGCTCTTGCGATCATGCTGAGCACCGTAGAACCCTGGATGTCCAAAGTGCTGGTGTTTCGCGGCACTTGGGGGGTAGATAGCCGGTTGCCAGATCTGCGGGGTGAGGGGCCCCGGTCATGACTCGGTGCCGAGGGGGGCACCATGCAACCGGACGGTCACGGTCCGTGTCCATATTCTGTGGGACGACTGTGCCCCGCCATTGACACGCCCGGCAGGGTCGAGGGGGATCCGAGCGGGCGGTCGGACCGATGAAACACGCGCTGATCTGCGTGTGGGGGGATGACTCATGACGTCGACGCCGATGGGCGCCCGGCAGGAACAGGAATACGACCCGTCACGGACCGCACAGCTCCGTATGCCCGCGCACCGCACCGCCACCGCCCTGGGCCGCATCAAGAAGACACTGCCCAGATACGACTACGAACACTACAGCCGGCTCGCGGGCCCCCTCACCCAGCCCGACCCGAGCAGGCCGTACCGGGTGCAGTACCGCTCGCTGCTCTCTCAGGAACCGCACCGCGTCCGCGCCGCCCTGATGCTGGGCGCGGCCCCGCTGCTCTCGCTGGTGCTGCTGACCTGGCTGCTGCAGCCCGAGCACTGGACCCAGCGGGACTACCCGGCGTACGACTTCCTGCCGGCCCTCGACATCGTGATGCTGGTGTCGATCGGCCTGATCGAGTTCTTCCGCTGCATGAACGTGCTGTCCAACGCGCACGCCACCCTGGTCGCCCGCGACCCGGTCCCGGTGGTCCCGGAGACCGGCACCCGGGTCGCCTTCATCACCACGTTCGTGCCCGGCAAGGAACCCCTCGACATGGTCACCCGGACCCTTCAGGCGGCGGTCCGGCTGCGCCACCGCGGGCTGCTGCACGTCTGGCTGCTCGACGAGGGCGACGACCCGGAGGTGAAGGAGGTCTGCGCGCGCCTGGGCGTGCACCACTTCACCCGCAAGGGCGTCGAGAAGTGGAACCAGCCCAAGGGCCCGCACCGCGCGAAGACCAAGCACGGCAACTACAACGCCTGGCTGGAGGCGCACGGCGACGAGTACGACTTCTTCGCCTCCGTCGACACCGACCACGTGCCGCTGCCCAACTACCTGGAGCGGATGCTGGGTTACTTCCGCGACCCGGACGTCGGCTTCGTCATCGGCCCGCAGGTCTACGGCAACTACGACACGTTCGTCACCAAGGCCGCCGAGTCCCAGCAGTTCCTCTTCCACGCCCTGATCCAGCGCGCCGGCAACCGCTACGGCGCCCCCATGTTCGTCGGCACCTCCAACGCCGTACGGATCAGGGCGATCAAGCAGATCGGCGGCCTGTACGACTCGATCACCGAGGACATGGCGACCGGCTTCGAGATGCACCGCGCCAAGAACCCGGCGACGGGCCGGAAATGGCGCTCGGTGTACACCCCGGACGTACTCGCGGTCGGCGAGGGGCCGGGCGCCTGGACCGACTTCTTCACCCAGCAGCTGCGCTGGTCCCGGGGCACGTACGAGACGATCCTCAAGCAGTACTGGAAGGGCCTGTTCAGCCTGGGTCCCGGCAAGCTCTTCAACTACACGATGATGATCATCTTCTATCCGATGTCGGCCCTCAACTGGATCCTGGCAGCGCTGAGTTGCGCGCTGTTCCTGGGCCTGGGCGCCTCGGGCGTGAACATCGACCCCGCCGTGTGGCTGATGCTGTACGGCAACGCCTCCGCGCTCCAGATCGGCCTCTACATCTGGAACCGCCGGCACAACGTCTCCCCGCACGAACCGGAGGGCTCCGGCGGGATCGCCGGCATGGTGATGTCGGCCCTGTCCGCGCCGATCTACGCCCGCTCGCTCATGGACGCGGTCCTGCGCCGCAAGAGCAGGTTCGTCGTCACGCCGAAGGGCGAGTCGACCAGCCCGGACACGCTGTTCGGGACGTTCCGCATCCACTGGTTCTTCATCCTCGTCTTCGGCGGATCGCTCGCCGCCGGTTTCGTCGAGGGCCACTCGCAGCCCGCGATGATCACCTGGGGCACGCTGGCGCTGCTGATCACGGCCGCGCCGATCTTCGCCTGGCAGTACACGCTGCGCAAGGAGCGCGGGGCGCCCGTGGCGGTGGCCGAGCCGGAGGACGCGGTGCCGGCCGGATACGCCCCCGCGGGGCACGCACCGCAGCAGCGGCCGACCTGGACGCCGCCCGCCGGCACCCCCGCGGAGCAGACCATGCGGATCGCGCTCGGCGGACTGGGCGGACGGGGCGGACTGGGGGGACCTGAGGAATGAACGACAGTGCCGGCCGCCGCCGGGCTCGTCGGCTCGCGATCAGTACGGTGGTCGTACTCGCCCTGGCCGGGATGAACGGGCCGTGGCTGTACCGCTTCGGGACCGACCGGTACCACCAGTACAAGATCAACAGACCGGAGTACAAGGCCGAGAACGGCCACTGGGACATCATCGAGTTCCCGAAGGAGTACCGCCAGGACACCATCCACGCGGTACTCCTGCACACCGGAAAGGTGCTGCTGGTCGCGGGCTCGGGCAACAACCAGGACAACTTCGACGCGAAGATCTACGACAGCAGGATCTGGGACCCGGTCAAGGGCACGATCAAGAAGGTGCCCACCCCGGCCGACCTGTTCTGCACCGGGCACACCCAGCTCGCCAACGGAAACATCCTGATCGCGGGCGGCACCAAGCAGTACGAGAAGCTCAAGGGCGACGTCAAGAAGGCCGGCGGCGTCATGATCCTCTACAACGAGAACCCGGACAAGCCGATGACCCTGCCCAAGGGCACGCGGTTCACCGGCAAGCAGAACGGCAAGACGTTCCTCTCCGACGACTCGGCGCTGATCCCGCGCGCGACGAAGGTCTTCGACAAGAAGACCGGCAAGTTCCTGCGCAACAACCCCGGTTACGCGCGGGTCGTCGTGGAGGCGCCCAAGCAGGGCACCAAGTACGAGACCGGCACCCAGGACAACTACAGCATCGCGGGACTGACCGGCGCCGACGCCCGCAACACCTACGGCATCGCCAACAAACTCGGCATGGACAAGCGGGACTTCGAGGGCATCAAGAACGCCTACGAATTCGATCCGGTCGCCGAGAAGTACATCAAGGTCGACCCGATGAACGAGGCCCGCTGGTATCCGACGCTCACCACCCTCTCGGACGGGAAGGTGCTCAGCGTCTCGGGGCTCGACGACATCGGGCAGCTGGTGCCGGGCAAGAACGAGGTCTTCGACCCGAAGACGAAGACCTGGACGTACACGAAGTACAAGCGCCAGTTCCCGACCTATCCCGCGTTGTTCCTGCTCCAGAACGGCAAGCTCTTCTACTCGGGGTCCAACGCCGGGTACGGCCCGGACAACGTGGGGCGTGACCCGGGCATCTGGGACGTCGACACCAATCAGTTCACCAAGCTGTCGGGGCTCAGCGACCCGAACATGCTGGAGACGTCCGGGACCGTGCTGCTGCCGCCGGCGCAGGACGAGAAGTACATGGTGGTCGGCGGCGGCGGGGTCGGCGAGTCCGCGCTGTCAACGAACAGGACGCGGCTGATCGACCTGAAGGACCCCGACCCGAGGTTCACGGACGGTCCGTCGCTGGAGAAGGGGACGCGGTACCCGCAGATCTCGGTACTGCCGGACGACAGCGTCCTGGTCTCGGGCGGCTCCGAGGACTACCGGGGCCGCGGCGCCTCCGACATCAGGCAGGCGCGGATCTACGACACCGCCACCGACTCCTTCAAGCGGGTGGCCGACCCGCTGGTGGGCCGCGACTACCACTCCGGGTCGATCCTGCTGCCGGACGGCCGGGTCATGTTCTTCGGGTCCAACCCGCTCTTCGCGGACAAGGCGAACACCAAGCCGGGCGTCTTCGAGCAGCGCATCGAGATCTACACGCCGCCGTACCTGTACCGGGACTCACGGCCGTCCCTGAGCGGGGGGCCGCAGACCATCGCCCGGGGCGCGTCGGGGACGTTCACGTCACAGCACGCGGCGACCATCAAGAAGGCGCGGCTGATCCGTCCCAGTGCGACCACGCACGTGACGGACGTGGACCAGCGGAGCATCGCGCTGGACTTCAGGACGTCCGGGAACAAGGTCACCGTGACCGTGCCGGGGAATCGGAACCTGGTGCCGTCGGGGTGGTACATGCTGTTCGTGGACGACGACCAGGGAACGCCGAGCGAGGCGCAGTGGGTGAAGGTGCCGTAGCGCTCCCGCGGGTTGGGACTTGGGGTGCGGGAGCGCGGTGGCTGGTCGCGCCCGCGAGGCGGAGCCGCAGACTGGCTCCGCCTCGCGCCCTTAGGCCGGCTGCACCACCGCCACTCCCCCACCTCTCCCGCCACACCCCAACGCTGCCCCTGCGCCCCGGCGCTTACCCCCTTCCGCCGCCACGGCGGCGGTATCCGGCGGTGCCGAACCGGGCGGTGGTCACCTGCGGGCCGGTGGGGGCTGATCGCGCAGTTCCCCGCGCCCCTAGGCCAGTTGCACCACCGCCACTCCCCCGTGCCCCGGCGCCCCTCTTCGCCGCCGCCACGGCGGCGGTATCCGGCGGTGCCGAACCGGGCGGTGGTCACCTGCGGGCCGGTGGGGGCTCGTCGCGCAGTTCCCCGCGCCCCTAGGCCAGTTGCACCACCGCCACTCCCCCGTGCCCCGGCGCTCCTCTTCGCCGCCGCCACGGCGGTGGTCACCTGCGGGCCGGTGGGGGCTCGTCGCGCAGTTCCCCGCGCCCCTTAGGGGGTTGATCCCTGCGCCAGCTTCAGGGCGTAGCTCGGCCACCAATTCCCCGCCTGCGGACCCCCCTTGCACGTGCCGTCCGACTCCCCGGGGCGTTTGACCCACAGGTACGCGTCCACCAGGGGATCCGCCGTCTTCGTCGTCGGCGTCTCCCCCAGGGCCCTGCCCGGCGGGTTGCACCAGCGTTCGTCCGGATCTCCGCCCGCGTACGGGCCGTTGCCGTTTCTGCTGGTGTCGATGACGAAGTGCTTGCCGCCGACCTTTTCCGACAGCTGCTTGCCGTAGGTGATGGAGGCCTGGGTGGAGTAGAAGTTGGAGACGTTGACCGCGAAGCCGTCGGCCTGGCTGACGCCCGCCTCCTGGAGGGGCTGGTAGATCTGGTCGGGGTGGCCCCAGCCGGCGTTGCCCGCGTCCAGGTAGACCTTGGTGTTCTTCAGGGACTTGAGCTTCGTGATCGCGCCGCGCAGCAGGTCGTAGCGTTCCTCGGCGAACCGGGCCGGGGTGCAGCCGTCCACCAGGTGCAGTACCGCGTCCGGTTCCAGGACGATCGTGGCCGGGCGGTCCTGGATGCCGTTCGCGACCCCGTCGATCCAGGCCCGGTAGGCGTCGCCGTCGGCCGCGCCGCCCTGGCTGTACTGGCCGCAGTCGCGGTGCGGGATGTCGTAGAGGACCAGGAGGGCCGTGCGGTCGGACTTCTGGGCGGCCTCGGTGAAGCCGCGCGCCTCCTGCTCCGGGTTCTCCGGGCCGATCCACTCGCCGGTCGGCTGGGCCGCTATCTTGCGGATCTGCCCGGCGTCGCCGTCCTGGCCGGCCTTCGCGTAGGCCTTCACCTGACGGGCCGCGTTGGAGTCCGGGTTGACCCAGAACGGGTCTGCCTCCTTGGGCTGTTGGGTGATCGCCGCCCGTGGGCTCGCGGTCGGCTTGTCCCCGCCGCCGCCTCCGCCGCCGCCCGCGGAGCAGCCGGCGAGCAGCAGTGCCGCCGCCCCCAGCGCTCCGGCCCTGGCCGCCGAGCGGCCCCCCTTGCTGTCGTACATCCAATTCCCCCCTGGGTGCACTGGCCAGAGCCCAATCGTGACATACCCACCGCACTCACCACGAGATCGCCCAACTCTTGTCGGTGAGCCGTTACAGCCCGGGTTGACGGGCGGGTTGACGAGTGGAGAGAGGCTTGGCGAACGCGAACCTAGGCCCGGGCGCCCGTTGCCCTCTAGAGTCGCTTGCGGGCGGCCCGGGCCCCAGCCCGTCCTCCCAGCCTCCCGCGCCTGCCGCCGGGTTACTCCCGCAGCCCGAGCGCGCGCGGTCGAGGACCGGCCCGGTCGGCGGCCTCAGGGGAGCGGGCCGCCGACCGGGCGACAGGTGGGTGCGCGGTGCTCCGGCCCTATACGGCGGTGCCGGTGGTGCCGGTGAGGTACGCCGAGACGACCACGTTCGCCGTGTAGCTGCCGGTCGTCCGGTCGAAGGCGCCGCCGCAGGTGATCAGGCGGAGTTCGGCGCGGCCCGACTCCCGGGTGCCGTACGCCTGTTGGGCGTCGAAGTGGTCGCGGGGCAGGACTCGGACGTCGTCGACGGTGAACTCGGCGACCGTGTTGTCGGCGCGGACCACGCGGATCGTCTCGCCGGGGCGCATCGCGCTGATCTTGTAGAAGACGGCGGGCCGGGTCTCGGTGTCGACGTGCCCGACCAGGACGGCGGTGCCGGCCGCGCCGGGGTCGGTCCCGGAGCCGTACCAGCCGACCACGCCCGGCTGGTCGAAGGGCGGCGGGTCGACCCCGCCGTCCCGGTCGAGGCCGCGGGCGACCACGGGGGCCTGCACGCCCAGTTCCGGTATGTCGACGCGCTCGGGCACGGCCGAGGTCAACGGCTTGGCAGCAGGCGGGAGTTCGGGGTTCGACGGGGGGCGGCCGACGGCGGCCACGTCGCCCGTGGTGGGTCCCGTCATGCCGTCGGGTACCTCGGTCACCCCGCGGCCCCACAGCCACAGCCCGAGCAGCAGAATCGCCCAGGCCACCCCGGTCAGCAGCCGTCCGGTGCCGGGGGAACCTTCGGTGTCTTCGGCCATCGTGGTCCCGTCCTCAGCGCGAGCCGGGGCCGCGGCGGCGGGCACTCAGCAGTCCGACGGCGGCCGCGGCGAACGCGGCGAGGAGCAGGCCGGTCACCGCCTGCGCGGTGTCGGGACCGGTCGAGCGGGACTCCACCGAGGCGAGCGGGGCGGCGCCCCCGCCGCCCGCGTGCACGGGCGCGAACGGCGAAGCGGGCGCGTCCGGTTCGGACGACGACTGCGGTACGACGGTGACGCTGCCGGTGACGGCGCTGCCGGCGCAGCTGACCTGCACGTCGTAGGTGCCGGCGCCGATCGCGGAGCGGACCTGGGCCTGGCCGGTCAGGTCGCCGCCGGTGCCGGCGAGGCGGGCGTCCGAGACGAAGGCCGTCGAGACGGCGGTGCCGGTCGCACCGGAGCAGCCGCTCACCCGGAGCGCCACGACGGACCCGGCGGGCGGCGAAGCCGGGATCACGGTGACGGCCTGGCCGTCCGCCGCGCAGGCGGCGGCCGCCGGGGCGAGGCCGACGGCACAGGCCAGGAGTCCGGTACAGAGAGTGAGGCGAAGTGAGCCCATCGTGAACCTCCAGATATCTGGAGGCTCCCCCGCACCCGGTGCCCCCGCATCCTCGGGGGGCGCCTTGTTGCTCCGTACGGGTGGTGACAGGTTTGGTGGCCGCCGGTCGGAGGCGGTTCGCAGACGGCGCGGCGGCGGTGCGGTGGCGGTTCGACGGCGGTTCGACGGCGGTTCGGCGGCGGTGCGGCGGCGGTTCAGATCCGGTCGACGAGGTCCGCGATCGAGTCCACGACCTCGGAGGGCCGGAACGGGTAACTGTCGACGTCGGCCGGCTGGGTGACGCCGGACAGCACCAGGAAGGTGCGCATCCCGGCCTCCAGGCCCGCGAGGACGTCGGTGTCCATGCGGTCGCCGATCATCGCGGAGTTCTCCGAGTGGGCGCCGATCGCGTTGAGGCCCGCCCGCATCATCAGCGGGTTGGGCTTGCCGACGAAGTACGGCTTCTTGCCGGTCGCGGCGGTGATCAGCGCGGCGACCGAGCCGGTGGCGGGCAGGTCGCCCTCGACGGACGGGCCGACGTTGTCGGGGTTGGTGGCGATGAACCGGGCGCCGTCGTTGATCAGCCGCACCGCCTTGGTGAGCGCCTCGAAGGAGTAGGTGCGGGTCTCGCCGAGGATGACGAAGTCGGGCTCGTGGTCGGTGAGGATGTACCCGATGTCGTGCAGTGCGGTGGTCAGGCCGGCCTCGCCGATGACGTAGGCGCTGCCGCCGGGCCGCTGGTCGTCCAGGAACTGGGCGGTGGCCAGCGCCGAGGTCCAGATGTTCTCCACCGGTACGTCCAGGCCCATCCGGCGCAGCCGTGCGTGCAGGTCACGGGCGGTGTAGATGGAGTTGTTGGTGAGCACCAGGAAGGGCCGTCCGGACTCCCGCAGCTTCTTCAGGAAGGCGTCCGCTCCGGGGATCGGCACCCCCTCGTGGATGAGAACCCCGTCCATGTCGGTGAGCCACGACTCGATGGGCTTGCGCTCTGCCATGTGGTGCGTCTCCTGGCCTGCGGGATGGCGTGGGTGCGGTCATGCGTCAGCTGGGGGGCGCCGGAACCACGGCGTACCGACGCCCCCCAGCCTAGACACAGCGGGGATCACCCGGGAACGCCCTGCTCACCTGCTGGTCGGCGGTCCGCCGGTCACAGGCGAGCGAGCACGTCCGGCAGGCCGGCCACCGAGTCCAGCACCAGGTCCGCCCCGGCCGCCCGCAGCGCGGCCGCGTCGTGCGCCCCGGTCAGGACACCGGCGACCAGCCCCGCCCCCGCACGCACCCCGCTGAGCACGTCGTACGAGGTGTCGCCCACGACGGCGACCTGTCCGACCCCGTCGGCGGCCCGCGTCCGCAGGAACGCCGTGAGGACCATGTCGGGGTACGGCCGTCCGCGGCCCCCGGCGTCGGCGGGGCACAGGGTGAGCGGCACCAGGTCCTGCCAGCCGAGGGCGGCGAGGACGGCGTCCTGGGTGGCGCGGGCGAAACCGGTGGTGAGGACGACGGTACGGCCCTGCCCCTGGAGTTCCTCGATGGCCTCGCGCGCTCCGGGCAGCGCCTCGACCCTGCCCCCGTCGACGAGTTCGGCGTAGGCCGCCTCGAAGGCCCTGTTGGCCTCCCGCGCCTTGTCCTCCGCCCCGAACAGGTGCCGGAAGACGGAGATCTTGGACTCGCCCATGGTGGCGCGGACATGGTCGATCATCCGGTCGGGTTCGGCGCCCAGCCGCAGGGCCGCCGCGGTGAACGCCTGCTCGACGAGGCCGCCGTCCGCGACGGTCGTACCGGCCATGTCGAGCACGACGAGCCGGATGTCTTCGGGCATTCGCCGGATGTCTTCGGTCATGCGGAGGCCTTCGGTCATACGGATGTCTTCGGGCATGCAGAGGCCTTCGGTCATACGGACGTCTTCGGTCATTCGGCTGTCTTCGGTCGAGGTCATGTCTGTCACCAGCCCAGTTCGTCCGCGGTCGTCTCGGCTATCGCGGGCGAGCAGGTCATGCCGCGCCCGCCGGGCCCGGTGACCAGCCACACCCCGTCGGCCACCTGCTGCCGGTGCACGACCCGCGAGGGGTCGGTGCACTGGGCGTACACCCCGGCCCAGCGTCGCCGCACGCGCGGCAGCGGCCGGCCGAGGAGGGCCTCGACGACGCCGGTGAGGTGCTCGTAGGGCTCCTCGACGGTGTCGAAGGCGAAGGGGTGCTCGTACTCGTGGGTGTCGCCGATGGTGAGGCCGCCGTCGGCGCGCTGCACCATGAGCAGCTGCATCCGGTGTTCCCGCGCGGTGGGCGGCTGCGGCCGGCGGGCGTTGAGCTCGTCCAGGGCCGGGGAGGCGTACGCCGGGTAGTAGCGGAAGCTGTCGGCGTCGGCGACCGAGGTGGGGAGGGGTTCGCCGAGCGGGTCGGTCTGCATCATCTGGAGGCGGACCCGGCGTACCGGCAGGCCGGGTCCGGCCAGCTCGCGGACCAGGCCGCCGAGCCAGGCGCCGGTGCACAGGACGACGGCGTCGGCGGCGTGCACGTCGCCGTGGTCGTCCCGGACCGTCCCCGCCGCGACCACCTCGCGCACCTCGCGGCCCGGCAGGAAGGTGTAGTTCGGCGACTTCGACAGCTCGGCGCGGAGGGCGAGTTGGGCGGTGCGCGGCTCGACGGCCGCGTCCCGTTCGCAGTGCAGGGCGGCGTCGAAGGCGCCGCGCAGGGCGGGGTTCAGGGCGCGGGCCTCGGCCGGGGTGAGCAGCCGGTGGCCGCGGGCGACCGCGTCGGCGCGGGCCACGGCGGCCTCGGCGACGGCGAGTTCGTACGCGCCGCGGACCGGGGTCAGCGACCCGTTGGCGCGGAAGCCGAGCGCGGGCACCCGGTTGCCGATCTTCTCCCACAACTCCCTGGCCCGCAGGGCGGTTTCGAGTTCCTCGCCGCCCGCGCGCCCGCTCACCCAGATCTGCCCGAAGTTGCGCAGCGAGGCGCCGCGGGCCTCGGCCTCCCGCTCGATCTGCACCACCTCGTGGCCGCGCTCCACGGCCTGCCAGGCGTGCATGGTGCCCACCACGCCCGCTCCGACGACTGTCACTCTCACGACCGCCACACTCCTCGCGGCTCGGGAACCGGAAGTTCCGGCTGACAACAAGAGCGTGAACCGGTCATCAGATTTGGGCTAGACCCGTTATCTTTTCGTTATATACAAGTGGGCCTAGAAGCAGCTGAAAAGGGCGCTTTTCAGTCACCGAGGTGGGCCGTGAACGAGAACCGGTCCCCCCGGTACAGCGCCCGCACCCGCTCCAGCGGCCGCCCTTCGCTGTCCCGTGACACCCGGTGGATCAGCAGCATCGGAAGGGCCGGCGGGGTGCCGATGAGGAGGGCCTCGCGCGGGGTGGCCAGCACGGTCTCGATGCGTTCGTCGGCGTCCCCGAAGGCGATGCCCTGCTCGTGCAGGTAGCCGTAGAAGGAGGAGTCGGGGCGGAAGCCGGAGTCGAGGTGCGGGACCCGGGCGACGGCGACGTAGGTGCTCTCCAGGCCGACCCGCTCGTCGTCGGCGAGCAGCACGCGCTCCAGGTGCCAGACGGGTTCGCCGCGCTCCAGGCCGGTCTCGTCGGCGAGGGCGGCCGGGCAGGGGAAGCGGTCGAGGGCGACCAGGCTGCGGCCGGGGGTACGGCCCTGCCGCCGGACGCCCTCCGTGTAGCTGGCGAGGGACAGCGGCTGCGCCAGCTTGGGCCCCGCGACGACGGTGCCGCGGCCCTGCCGGCGCAGCTTGCCCTCGAGGACCAGCTCGCGCAGCGCCTGCCGGACGGTCTCGCGGGCGACCCCGTACTCCTCCGACAGATCACGCTCGGTGGGGATGACACTGCCCTCCGCCAGCGCACCGACGACCTGGTCGATCCGCGCCTTCACCGCGTAGTACTTCGGGACCCGGCCGTGCTCGGGAATGCCGGAGCGGACGGGTGCGCCGGGGGCCTGGTCGTTCGGGTAGTCCACGCAGGGATGGTCGCAGACGGCACCGGCCTCAGCGTCGTCGGCGTGCCAGCAGGAACGCGCCCGCTCCTACGGCGAACAGGGCGATGGCGGCCGTGAACAGGCCGTGGGCCAGGCCGAGGCCGGTCCGGGCCAGTTCGCGGGCACGTTCCCCGGCCTCCCAGGCGCCCTCCGCACCCTCTGCGCCCCAGGCTCCCCGGTCGTCCCCGTCCCAGGATTCCCGGCCGCCCCTGGCTTCCCCGGCCTCGTCGGTGAAGGGGCGGCCGCTGCTGCCGGGTGAGGCGGCGGGGGTGGCTCCGGGGCTGGCTTCCGGGCTGCTGTCGGGGGCGGCGGGGTTTTCGGGGCTGCTCTCGGGGGGTGTCCGCGGGCCGGTCTGCGCGCCGCCGGACGGGACGGCGGAAGGGACGGCGGGGGCGGGGCTCGGCAGCGGGGGCGGCTCACCGGCGATGCCGAAGCGGTAGTCGTTCGACTCGCCCACCCACTCGCCGTCCGACCCCTGCCGCTGGACGACGGCCGCGTTGGCGGTGACCCCGTTGCGTACGGCGTCGGAGGTGACGGCGAGTCTCACCTTGATCGAGACGGTCGCCCCGGGTGCCACGGTGAACCCCGGGAAGCCGGTCGCGTCGAACACGCCGACCAGCTCGGACTCGTCGGTCTGCGTCAGCGGGACCGGGCGGGTGCGCGGCCCGTCGTAGAACTCCAGCTCGGTCTGGGACGGCTTGAGGGCACGTTTGTCGTCGACGAGGACGACGACCGGGTGGATGTCGGTGCAGGTGCGGCGGGTGATGTTGGTGAGGTCGAGATACCAGGTGCCGAAGCCGCCGCCGGGCTCGTAGGACGAGGGGCCGTCGTGGAGGCGGGTGGTGAGCGGGAAGCCCTGCTCGTCGGCGCCCGCGCAGGACGCCCCGGCGGGGGCGGCCGTCGCCGACGACGCGGGGGCGAGCACGGTGGCTGCGGCGGCCAGGCAGAGGGACAGGGGGTTGCTCAGTCGCTTGCGCATGGACAGGTGACTCTGCCGGGCACGAGCCACAGTCACCGAACGCCACTCCGCACAACCGCCCCGGCTCCGCCCGATCAGCCGTCCCCTCGCCCGGTTCGACTCCGCCCGATCAGCCTTCCCCGCGCCCGGTTCACCGCCGCCTGTCCGCCGATCCCGCCGGTCTTCGCGGACGGGGCGTGGCACCCTTTTGAGCACCGGCGAGAGCAGCCAACCTCAGGGGCGCGGGGAACTGCGCGACCAGCCCCCACCGACCCGCAGGTGCCCACCGGCCGTCCGACCGGACGGTGATCAGCCGTCCGCGCGCCCGAACAGTGGGGCGAGGAGCAGCTGGGCCGCTCCCTCCGCGACGCCCCGGTCCCCGCCGGGGGCGAGGCGGACGGGGACGGTGGTGCCTAGGTCGCCCTCGCGCCGGGCGCGCTCGTCGAGAACGGCGGCGACCCCTCGTACGAAGCGCTCCGGCGCGGCCGCGATGGTCCGGCCGCCGAGCAGCACCAGGTCGATGTCGAGCAGGCCGGCCAGGTTCGCGGCGCCGACGCCGAGGACCCGCGCGGCCTCGGCCACGTCGCCGCGGGCCACCGCCGCCAGGCACAGCGCCTCGATGCAGCCGCGGTTGCCGCAGTGGCAGGGCGGCCCGTCGAGCTGGACGACCTGGTGCCCGAACTCCCCCGCCCCGGTACGCGCCCCCCGGTGCACGGTGTCGCCGATCACCAGGCCGGCGCCCAGCCCCGTACCGAGGAGCAGGCAGGCGAAGGACCCGCTCTCGCCGCCGACGGCGAGTCCGAGGGCGGCCGCGTTGCTGTCCTTGTCGACGACGACCGGCACCCCGAGCCGCTCCGCGAGCGCGTCCCGCAGCGGGAAGCCGTCCCACTCGGGGAACCCGGTGACCCGGTGCAGCACCCCGTGGATGTGGTCGAGCGGACCGGGCGCCCCGACCCCGACCCCGAGCAGGGTGTCGCCGCCGCGCTCGACCAGCTCCCCGGCCAGCTCCACGACCGCGCCGAGGACAGCCTCCGCCCCCGCTCCCAGGTCCACCGCGGCCTGCCGCGCCGCCACCACCGTGCCGTCGAGATCGACGAGCACCGCACGCAGTTCGTCCCGGTCGAGCTGGATGCCGACCGCGTGCCCGGCGTCCGGCACCAGCCGCAGCACGGTGGCCGGCTTGCCGCCCGTGGACGCGCGCCGCCCGGCCTCCGCGGCGAGGCCCTCCTCCCGCAGCCGGGCGGTGATCTTGCTGACCGCCTGCGGGGTGAGCCCGGTCCGCTCGGCCAGTTCGAGCCGGCTGATGCCGCCCTCGCCCGCCGTGCGCAGCAGATCCAGCACCAGCGCGGTGTTGTGGCTGCGCATGGCCGGCAGATTCGCCCCGGCCGTACCCGGTCGTCCGCTCCTCGTCGTGTTCACGCGACTCATTCTCCCCGCCACTTGCACTTTGGCAACAGCGTTGCGAAAGTAGGACGCATGACAGCTGCCACTCCCCTCCGCGTCGGCCTCGTCGGCTACGGCCTCGCCGGATCCGTCTTCCACGCCCCCCTGATCGCCGCCACCGAGGGCCTCGCCCTGGACACGGTGGTCACCTCGAACCCCGAGCGGCAGGCGCAGGCGAAGGCCGAGTTCCCGGACGTGCGGACCGTCGCCGGCCCCGACGAGCTGTTCGACCGTGCCGCCGACCTCGACCTGGTCGTCATCGCCTCCCCGAACAAGACGCACGTCCCGCTGGCGACGACCGCTCTCAAGGCGGGCCTGCCGGTCGTGGTCGACAAGCCGGTGGCCGGCACCGCCGCCGAGGCGCGCGAGCTGGCCGCCCTCGCCGAGGAGCGCGGGCTGCTGCTCTCGGTCTTCCAGAACCGCCGCTGGGACAACGACTTCCTGACCCTGCGCAAGCTGCTCGCGGAAGGTTCGCTGGGCGACCCCTGGCGCTTCGAGTCCCGCTTCGAACGCTGGCGTCCGCAGCCCAAGGGCGGCTGGCGCGAGTCCGGCGACCCGGCAGAGATCGGAGGTCTCCTCTACGACCTCGGCAGCCATGTCGTCGACCAGGCCCTGGTCCTCTTCGGCCCCGCCACGGAGGTCTACGCCGAGTCGGTGATCCGCCGGGCCGGCGCCGAGACCGACGACGACACCTTCATCGCGCTCACGCACGCGAACGGGGTCCGCTCCCACCTCTACGTCTCGGCGACGACGGCCCAGCTCGGCCCGCGTTTCCGGGTGCTGGGCTCGAAGGCCGGTTACGTCAAGTACGGCCTGGACCCGCAGGAGGACGGCCTGCGCAAGGGCGAGCGCCCGGGCGCCACGGACGCCTGGGGCCAGGAACCGGAGTCCCTCCACGGCCGTATCGGCGCCGGCGAGTCCCCGGTCACCGGCGGCGGCCGTACCGTTCCCACCCTGCCCGGCGACTACCCCGCGTACTACGCGGCCGTGGCCCGTGCCCTGCGGGGCGAGGGCCCCAACCCGGTGACCGCACTGGAGGCGGCCGCCGCCCTGGACGTACTGGAAGCAGCCCGCCGTTCGGCACGAGACAAGGTGACGGTGACCCTCTGATGCAGCACCCGCAGATCACCCCCAGGTTCGCTCCCGAAATCACCCCGTCGGTGGAGGAGTTGGAGAAGCAGGAACGACTCCTGGTCTTCCGGCAGTTCACCTACGACGACGCGTGGGCCCTCGGCTCCCTGCTGGTGGAGATGGCCCGGGAGCGGCAGGCCCCCGTGGCCATCGACATCCACCGCGCGGGCCAGCAGCTCTTCCACGCGGCCCTGCCCGGCTCGACCCCCGACAACGACGCGTGGATCGCGCGCAAGCGCCGAGTGGTGGAGCGCTACGGCTCGGCGTCCTACCTGGTCGGCGCCCGCTTCCGGGCCAAGGGCAGCACCTTCGAGGAGTCCTCCCGCCTGGACCCGGACGAGTACGCGGCCCACGGCGGCTCCTTCCCGATCACCGTGGAGAACGTCGGCGTCATCGGAGCGGTGACGGTCTCGGGCCTGCCCCAACTCGAGGACCACCGCTTCGTGGTGGAGGCCCTGGAGAACTACCTGAAGCTGTAACGCCCTCACTGGAGCGCCCCGTAGGGGCGCGGGGAACTGCGCGACCAGCCACATCCGGCCCGCGGACGACGGACGAGCGCAGTTCCCCGGCTCTCCCAGCGGAGCGGTTACGCGTCCTTGAGCTCCTGCCGCTGACGACCGAGCCCCCCGATCTCCAGCTCCACCACATCCCCGGCCCGCAGGAACGGCTTCGGCTCGGGCGCGCCCAGCGCAACCCCCGCCGGAGTCCCGGTGTTGATGACATCACCCGGATAAAGCACCATGAACCGGCTGACGTACCGCACCACTTCGGCGACCGAGAAGATCTGCTCGGCCGTGGTCCCGTCCTGCTTCAGCTCCCCGTTCACCCAGAGCTTCAGCGAAAGGTCCTGCGGGTCGGCGATCTCGTCGGCCGTCACCAGCCACGGCCCGAGCGGGTTGAACGTCTCGCAGTTCTTCCCCTTGTCCCAGGTCCCGCCCCGCTCGATCTGGAACTCCCGCTCGGAGACGTCGTGCGCGACGGCGTACCCGGCGACATAGGCCAGCGGATCCTCGTCGTCGGCCACGTAACGGGCCGTACGGCCGATGACGACCGCCAGCTCCACCTCCCAGTCGGTCTTCACCGACCCGCGGGGCACCAGCACGGTGTCGTTCGGCCCCACCACCGTGTCCGCGGCCTTGAAGAAGACGACCGGCTCGGCCGGCGGCTCGGCCCCCGTCTCGCGGGCGTGGTCGTGGTAGTTGAGCCCGATGCACACGACCTTCCCGATCCGCCCCAGCGGCGGCCCGATCCGCAGCCCGGTCGCGTCGAGCGCGGGCAGCTCCCCGGCGTCGGCGGCGGCGCGGACGCGCCCGAGCGCCGCGTCGTCGGCGAGCAGCGCCCCGTCGATGTCGTCGACGATCCCCGTCAGGTCCCGCAGGACACCCTCGGCGTCGAGCAGTGCGGGCCGCTCCGCCCCCGCCGTACCGACTCGCAGCAGCTTCATGGTCGTCACCATCTCCCTTGACAGCAGTCGTCCGGCCGATGGGTGCAGCCATCGGAGGACTGGCCGATCCTCCAAGATGAACGTGCAACGGGCAAGAGCCTGTTCACGTACTGGACCGTAGCAACCGCCTCAGCGGTACAGCAGCACGCGCTCCACCGCGCTCCACGTCGTGCTGGTCACCACGTACAGCGCGGCGGCCAGCGGCATCACGGCCACGGTGACCAGTGTGAAGTACGACAGGTAAGGCATCACCTTGGTGACCGCGCCGACCCCGGGCACCTGCTGATCGCCTGCGCCCACCACCGCCTCGCCCACCGGCGCCGTCCGCCTGGCGCGCCGGAAGTTGACGGTGGCGACGGCGGCGACCACGGCGAACAGCGCCAGATAGACCAGCCCGGCACTCCCGAACACCCCGCCGCCCCCGCCGCCTCCACCGGCGAGGACATCGCTCCACCGCCCGCCGAGCGGGGCACCCCACAGCTCGTGGGAGAGCAGGCCGTTGTCGTGGCCGCCGATCGTCGGGTTGGAGAAGAGGTGGTAGAGGACGAAGAACGCGGGCAGTTGCAGCAGCCCCGGCAGGCAGCCGGACAGCGGCGACACCTTTTCCTCGGCATGCAGCTCCAGCACGGCCTTCTGCAACGCCTGCTGGTCCTTGCCGTGCCGCTTGCGCAGTTCGGCGATTCTGGGCTGGAGCGCGGTCCGGGCGCGCTGGCCGCGGGCTGCGGCACGGGACAGGGGATGCACGAGCAGTCGTACGAGCGCGGTGAACAGGACGATCGCGGCGGCGGCCGCGGAGGCGTGGAAGAGCGGCTGGAGCAGGTCGGCGAGATGCTCGACCAGGCCGGCGAAAGCGGACATGAGTACGGACATGGGTGGGGAGCCCTCCGGGGGTCTCGTCGTGCCGTGGGTGAAGAGATGGGACGGCATGACGACCCGCGCGGGGTCACCCGGAACGGGCTCTCGGGTGCCTTACGCGATGGTCGCCGGGAGGGCGTGTCCGGGGGCTCGCGGGCGGCTGCGGCCCTTGGCGTCCGGGTCGCGTTGCGGCAGGAAGGCGGTACGCCGGGCCCGGTCGCGTATCGCCGTACGGACCCGGGTGGGCGGCACGGCGGGCGCGGAGCGGGCCGCACGGAAAGCGGCGACGGCGAGGGCCGAGCCGACGGCGGCGGTCGCGGCGAGCGCGACGGTGGTGAAGAGGCTGCCGGAGTCGAGCAGCAGGAGGTCGAGCAGCAGGAGCAGCAGTACAGCGGCAGGACGGGGCAGCAGCACCCAGCGGCTGTTCACGCGCATGCCCGCTCCCCCCTCCCTGTTGTCACCGCCGTTTATACATGATCGGTTTCCAGCGGCTCCAGGAGCCTCTTGGGCTTCAGAAGCGCCCGGCTGACCGGATCCGCCGGGTCGGGGTCGAGTCCCGGTCCCGGCGTAATAAGAACGTCGGCGACGGGTACGACGGTTCCGCAGGCGGGACATTCGCCGTACGAACCGAGTTCGGTCCCGCAGTCGGCGTGCCGGAAGTAGCGCAGCCGAACGTCCATGAGGTGCTCGCGCCCCCAGACGGCGAGGGCGCGCAGGGCGGGCCACAGCGCGATCCCGCGCTCGGTGACGACGTACTCGTCCCGGGGCGGCGACTCCTGGTACCGGCGCTTCTCCAGGATGCCCTCCTCGGTGAGCGTCTTCAGGCGGGCCGACAGGACGGCGCGCGGGATGCCGAGGTGGAGGAGGAAGTCGTTGTAGCGCCGGACGCCGTAGAGCGCGTCGCGCACGACGAGCAGGGTCCAGCGCTCGCCGACGACCTCCAGCGCGCGGGCGATCGAGCACTCCTGTGTCGCGTAGTCCTTGCCCAGTGCCATGGGGACCACCTTAGCCAGTTTCCCAGTCATGGGTTCAATGAACGAACCAACGATGCTACGGTACCCCCATGACTAGGTTCAATGAAAGAACCATCAAGCGTGCGACTCCCGAGCCGGCCACGGAAGCCGTCCCCGTGAAATCCCCCGCCGACGCCCCCGCCGGCGCCTCCGTCGGCGCCCCCGCCCGGAGCGGCCGCCCCACCCTGGCCCTCACCAGCGCCGCGACCGCCGTGGCCCTGATGACGTACACCGCCCCGATGGTCACGCTCCCGGACACGGCCGCCGCCCTGCACACCCCCCTCTCCGCGCAGGCCTGGCTGCTGAACGGCACCCCGCTCGGCCTCGCCGCGCTCCTCCTGGTGGCGGGCAGCCTGGCCGACGACTACGGCCGCCGCCGCATCTTCGTCGCCGGCACCCTGGCCCTCGGCCTGACCACCGCCCTCGGCGGCCTGACCACCTCCACCTGGGCCTTCACCCTGGCCCGGGTGGCGCAGGGCGCGGCGAGCGCGGCGATCCTGGCGAGCAGCCTGGGCCTGCTGGTGGCCGCGTTCCCGAGCCCGCGCGGCCGGCTGCACGCGACGGGCGTGTGGGGCGCGTTCGTGAGCGGCGGCATCGCGCTCGGCCCGCTGGTCGCCGGCGCAATGCCCAGTTGGCGGGTGGCGTACGCGGTACTGGGCGCGGCCGCGCTGCTGGTGGCCGCACTCTCCTTCCGCACCCTGACGGAGTCCCGCTCACCGCGCGGCGGCCGCCCGGACGTCGCCGGGGCCCTGACCTTCGGCCTGGCGCTGGTCTCCCTGGTGGCGGCCCTGACCCTGGGCCGGGACGGCTGGCTGCGCGCGCCGGTGGCCCTGCTGCTGGCGGCGACGGTCGTCCTGCTGGCGGCCTTCACCCTCGTCGAGCGCCGCTTCTCCGCCACCCCGATGATCGACCTGGCCCTCTTCCGCACCCCCCGCTTCCTGGTCTCCTCCCTCAGCGGCCTGGTCACGGGCCTGACGGTGATAGGCCTGTTCAGCTACCTCCCGGCACTGCTCCAGCAGACGCTGCGGATGTCCGCGATGGACACCGCGTGGCTGTTCCTGCTCTGGTCCGGCCTGTCCTTCACGGTGGCGCTCCAGGCCAAGCGCCTGGCGGGCCGGGTCGCACCCCGCTGGCAACTCGCCGCCGGATTCCTGCTGCACGCGGGCGGCGCGCTGGCCATGCTGGGTGCCCTGGACGCGGGCTCCTGGCCGCGCCTGCTGCCGGGCCTGGTACTGGGCGGCGCGGGCAGCGGCCTCCTCAACGCCGCGCTCCCCCTCCTGGCGGTCGAATCGGTCCCCGCCGCCCGCGCCGCAATGGGCTCGGGCGCCCAGCAGACCTTCCGCTACATCGGCTCCTGCGCGGGCGTGGCCCTCACCATCGCCCTGGCCACGTCGTCCGGCAGCGGCCTGGCCCACGGGGCGGACGTGGCGATGGTCGTGTCGGCGGGCATTGCGGTGCTGGGGGCGGCGGGGGTAGTGGGGGTGCGGGAACGGGGGTGAGCCGTCCGGGCGGCCGGTGCGCGGCCCGGCCCGGGCACCTCACTGAAGACTGACGCGGTGCTCGTGTGCGGGATCATCCGAGCAGACGAAGATCTGAAGCGTGCCCCCGCGCCCGACCACCACGCGCGTGGGCGTCCTGTCACCGTCCCCTCCGGCGCCGGCCGGACCGGCATCCTCGACCGGCATCCAGCTGCCCCGCACGCCCTCCCACTCCGCCGAGCCGATGGCCAGGAGAAGCTCCATGGGGCTGCCGCAGGAACACACCGGTTCCTGGGGGCCGGTCACGCCCCAGCGCGCGAACCCGCCCACCTTCCAGCCGGGGGCCACGGCGAAGTCACCGTCGTAGGACAGGACGTCGTCCGAGTCGTCGCCGTTCTCGTCGGCCTCCTCCCACAGGGCCTCCTCCCACTCCCCGATGCGCAGGAGCAGGTCCTCGGGCAGCAACTCGGCCCACTGGTGTTCCGTGACCCGCTCCGGGGCGAGCACGCAGGGTTCCGGTACGTATCCCTCGTCTCCCACCACCGCCGGCCGCGGCGGCTCGGGGAACGGCGCGCACTCGGCGGCCGTACGCCAGCGCAGGTGGACACCGGGAGCCGCCTGCTCCCCGTGCGCGCTGAACGGACACCACAGGACCTGCAGCAGGTCACGGCCGTCGGGGACGACGAGGCCGGGGACGTCCCGCACGAAGAGCTGGGCGACGGGCAGCAGCGGCACCGGGTCGGTGTCCTGGAGGCCGGGAACCCGGTGCTCCCGCTCGAGTCCGGCGAGCACGGCCAGTTCCTCCTCCGTAGGACCGGCGTCACCCCTGCGCCAGGCTTCGGCGAGTACCCGCCGCTCCTCGTGCACGTCCTCGATCCGCCGGCCCCGGTCACGACGGTGCGGCTCCCGGCAGACGGGCCATGGCTCACCGACGGGCCACAGGAACGGACCGCCGACGGAACTCCCCTCCGGCCCCGGGGCTCCGGCACGCGGATGCAGCCGCGTGGCGTCCTTCCGGTACCCGGCCAGTTCGGGGAACTCCGCCTCGATGTCCAGGGGGCGGGAAGGAGTGGTAGGGGGCATGAGCATCCTTGGTGGAGCGACGATTGCGTGGGAGGGCCGCTGTACGGCTACGGCACCGCGGTCCGGACACCGGCGGCCGGGTTCTCCAGTGGTTCGTGCAGGGAGAACCCACGGTTTCCGTGTGCCGAGATCTCAAGCCGGATCGGGATCGGGTTCGTTCCTTCGTAGATGGGTTTCACCGAGTACTGCACGATCTCACCCTTGTCCACCGCCTTGTAGATCTTGGCCTCGATCGCCTTCATCACCGGGGTGTTCACCGGATTCTGCGTCAGGGTGACCAAGTTCTGCCGGGCGTACGGCCCCTTTCCGGGTCCACCCAGGATATTGGCCAGCAGATGGCCGCGGGCTTCGTTGAAGGCGGTGCCGTCTCCGCGCCAGCCGGGTGTGCGTGTCGTACCCGCCTCGCTTCCGGTGTTCAGCATCTCCTTCCGCAGCGCGGCGAATACCCCGGTGGGACGGTCCAGATCGTCGAGCTTGCCGAAGCGGACACTCCCGTCCCACTTGTAGCGATCCTGCTTGCAGGCCTTCGGCACCAGCCCCAGCGGGTCACTCCACGTCTCGGGATTGTCGACGTAGGCCACCGGATTGGGGGCGGGCGCCAGACCGAGCGGGTCAGGAGTCGCGTAGCGGGCCGTATCGGGGTCGTAGTGGCGGAAGAAGTTGTAGTGCAGGCCGGTCTCATGGTCCGCGTACTGGCCGGGCAGACGCAGTGGTGTGTACGCGGTGGAGTTCCGGTTCCAGGCCGTGGTGCCCCAGATGGTGGCACGCCTGTGCCAGGCGATCTCACCGTCCTCGGAGACGAGTTCGGTGGGGGTGCCCACCAGATCGGTGACGATGGCGAAGAAGCGGGAATCGACGCCGTCCTGGACGCCCGGGGTCTCCGCACCGAGGAACTGCGGGAACGAGCGGCTGCTGCCACGCCGTTCGAGTTGCGCGAGCGGCCGGTCGTCCTCGTATTCCCACGTGATGACGGCGCCAGTGGCGCTGTCGGCCTGCTCGGCCAGCCGGGCCGCGTCCCAGGAGAAGCGGACGCTCTCCACCGGTGTCCGGCCGTCCGGGCCCATGCGGTGCTTGGCCGTGCGCCGGCCCAGCGGGTCGTAGTCGTACCTCCACAGGGTGCCGTCCGGCGTGGTGCAGGAGACCAGACGGTCCTCGGCATCCCACTCGTAGCGCCACGTGTCCGGCTTCCGGGACAGCCGTTTCCGCTGCCTCAGGACCACCCGGCCGGCAGCATCGTGCTCATGGCGGACAGAGCCCGCCTCACGTATTCGGGTCCCGCTGTAGGTCCGCGGGCCACGGGCTTCCGGATGCGGCGCCGTGTCCGGCCACTGGGCGAATGTCTGGTTGCCCGCCGCGTCATAGGCGTACGACTCGTTCCAGTCGGCCGCGGTGACGGCGAGGGGACGCCCTACCGGATCGAGGGTCACTCGGCGGTCCTCGCCGGTCACCGGGTCGGCGACCGAGACGAGACCGCCGTCGGGGCGGTAGCCGTACGAGCGGGAGCGCAGTGTCCGCTGTCCGGCTGCCAGTTGCTGGCCGGTGCGACGGCCGAGAGCATCCCAGGCCTGGGTGAGCACCACCGGTTCGGCGGTCGGACCGAAAGTGCGGGCCGTTTCGCGCCCCATCACGTCACGGGTGACGTGGAGAGCATGTCCGGCCAGCCGCACGACCGTCTGCCGGTCCGCCACGTCGTGTGACAGCACGGTGGCGGCGCCGCTGGGGGTGGTACGGCCGGTTCGGCGGCCTGCGATGTCGTAGGTGTAGCGAGTGGTGCGTCCGTCGACGTTCTCCGCGAGGACACGGCCGACAGGGTCGAGTTCCAGGGCCAGGGTCGAGGCCGCAGTGGCCGCGGCCACCAGGTTGCCCGCCGCGTCGTAGGTGTACGTGGTGCGGTCACCGTCGGCGTCCTTGCCGACGACCCGGCCGGCGGCGTCCAGCTCATAGGTGATGGTGCGGCCCAGCGAGGTGGTGCACGAGCGGAAACGGCCGGCCGCGTCATAGGCGTAACCGAGTGTCCGGCCGTCGAAGTCCGTCTCGGCGGTCAGACGGCCGCCCGCGTCGTAGGTGTACGTCCAGGTCGCCCCCTGCGGATTGGTCACCTCGGTCAGCCGCAGGTCGGTGTCGTGGGCGAATGTGTAGCGGGCACCGTCGGGGTCCGTGCGGACCGTCAGGACGTCGAACGCACCATGGGTGAAATGCGTGACGCCGCCCAGCGCATCCGTGTGGGACGTGCAGTTGCCCTCGGCGTCGTAGGTCCACGACTCACTGCTGCCGTCCGGGCCCGTCGCCTTGACCGGCAAGCCTTCCAGGCTCCACTCCACGTGGATGGTGCTGCCCGCCGGATCGGTGACGGTGCTCTGGCGTCCCAGGGCGTCGTAGGTGTAGGAGGTCACCGCTCCGACGGGATCGGTGACTGTGAGCGGCAGGCCCGCCCGGTTGTAGCGAAAGGCGGTCGTGTGGCCGAGTGCATCGGTCATGGCCGCGATCAGGCCGAGTGAGGTGTAGGTGAAGCGGGTGGTCGCGCCCGCGGGGTCGACAACGGCTGTGCGGTTGCCTTGTTCGTCGTACTCCTGGCGCCAGACTCCTCCGTCAGGTCCCGTGATCGACACGGGGAGACCCCGCGCGTCGTACACGGCGTGTGTCTCCCCGCCGTCGGGCCGACGCACGGACACGAGCTGCCCCCGCTCGTCGTAGTGGTGCCGGGTGGTGTTGCCCAGTGGATCAGTGACCGCGGTCAACCGGTTCTCGGCGTCCCATTCCCAGCGGGTGACGTTGCCCAGCGGGTCGGTCTGCCGGACCAGCCGCAGCCCCTCGTTGTGCTCGTAACGGGTGCTGTGTCCGAGGGCATTGGTGACGACGGTGCAGCGGCTCGCGTCGTCGTAGTCCAGCGTTCCCGTGAGGTAGCCGTCGGTGCCCGCCGTCCGCACCACCCGGCCCCGCTCGTCGTACGAGTACTCGTACCTGTTGGCGTTGCGGTCGGTCCAGGAGGCGATCCGGCCCTCCTCGTCGTACGTGAAACGCAGTGGCCGGCCGGAGCTGTCACCGACCTCGGTGAGCCGGCCGTTCTCGTCGTAGCCGAACGTTTCGAGAAGCGTCCCCCCGGACCGCTCGTTCTCGGCATCCAGCAAGCGCAGCCCCACTATCCGGGGAAGGCGGGGATGTCGGTCGAGGCCGAGGCGGTAGCCGCCCGAGTGGGCGACGCCGACCGGCGTCCCGTCGTCGGCGTACTCGACCGTGATCCGCTGTCCATGGCGGTTCTCGATGATGTGGAGGGGGAGGTCGAGTGCCTCGCGGTCATCGGTGGGACAAGGGCTGTGGAAGACGTAGGACAGCCCGGTGTCCGGGTGGGTGATGCGCAGCGCGCCGTCAGTCTCGTGATCCCAGGACAACGGCAGGCGCGGGCCGTTGGAGGGCAGGACCGGCTCGTCGGAGTCCGGCGGGAGAGGCGGATAGACGAGCCGTGCGCCATCGGGTGCCGCGAAGACGAAACCGGCGTCATCGGCCTGGATGCGTTGATCGAGGGTGGAGGCCCAGGAAGGACCGAACCAGCCGCCGAAGCGGTACGACGACAGGTGCGTGCGTTCCAGTACCAACGGCAGCGAGGCCGGCAGCTCCACATCGGTCTGCGGAAGGATCACAGTGCCGGTGGCCACGTCGATCGGATCGAGCTTGCACTCCTTCTCCGCTGCGGCGATGCCCGCCTCCAGCTCCTCCAGTTCCCCGGGCCGGATCCGCAAGCGGGACAGGCCTCCGCCCGACTCGAACAACCGTGTGAGCTTGGCCAGTTCACTGGGCTTGAGCGCCTTCAGCCCCTTGCCCAGCGCCTTCCCCAGCACCCCGAAGCCGACGCCCATCACCGCGCCCTCGGCCAGGATCCCCGCCAGCTTCTCCGGATCCTTGAACGCCCCCGGATCCTCCAGCAGGGTGCTGAAAGCGGTGAAGGTCGCGCCCTCCTTGGCCAGCTTGGCCGTCTCGGCGACCGCGCGGATCTCCTTGAGCGCCTTCAGCGCCCGCTCCACGCCCCGGATGACCTCCATGATCCCGCGCACCGCGGTCCCGAGAGCGCTGCCCTCCTCCTCGATCCGCCCGACCAGCGCCACCACCTTCAGCGCCCGCTCGCCCGCCATCAAGGTGGCGGCCACGTCCGAGGCACCCGCGGTCAGCACCGACAGCGCCAGGCCCGCGATCTCGAACTCGGCGATCTCCGCGAGCATCACGCCGATCTCGGACAGCAACTCGTGCGCCTGGTCCGCGAAATCGTCCAGCGCCTTCGCGCCCTCCCGCAGCGCGTGCGCCATCTCACCGGCCTGCTTACGGGCCGCCTTCGACCGCTGCCCGAACGCCTTGGCGGCCTTGCCCTCCCACTCCACACCCCGCAACGCGCGCTCCGCCGCGGTCGCGGCGTCCTCCAGCCCGCCCGCCAGCTGCCGCCACTTCTTCGCGATCTCCCGCACCCCGTCCGGATCCACCGCCGGATCCGAGATGCCCAGGAACTCCAGACCACTGGCGACCGAGTCGCCGAACATGTGGTTGAACTTGTTGATGTAGTGGAAGGGGTTGAGGTCGACCATGACGCCGCCGCTCAGCCCTTCTCGTCCTGGGCCGCAGCCGCGATCAGCACGTCCAGCAGGTCGAAGGCGTCGGACACCTCGCCGATCAGCTTGGCCTCCGCCTCCCACTCCTCGTCCAGCTGCCTGGTCAGCCTGGCCAGCGTGGCCATGCCCTCGCGTATCTCGCCGGTGGCGCTGAGCAGCGAGCCGAGTGCGCCCAGCGCGCCCAGGTCATGGGCCTGCGCCTGGAACTGCTGCAACGGCTTCGCCGTGTGCTGCCCCACCCCGCGCAGTCCCGAAGCCGCCTTGTGCATCGACGCGGCTTCCTTCTTCAGGTCCGACATGCCGCCCGCCCCCGAACTTCACTCTGTGCACATGCCAACCCGACGACACTAGGGAGAGCGGTTATGCGAAAGGTATGGGCGAGCCCAAGAGACGGCAAAGATCGGCAGGCGCCGCCGCGCTACGCCCGCGGCCGCATCGACACCAGCTTCCCCCACACCACCATCCGGTACCGCGAGGTGAACTCGGGCGTGCAGGTGGTGAGGGTGATGTAGTAGCCGGGCTCCTTGTACCCGTACGACGGCTTCACGATCGAACGCGGTACGGCCCGGACGACCCCCGAGTCCCGGGACGACGTCTGCGGCAGGATCTGGTCCACGGCGTAGGTGTACGTCGCCGATCCCGTCTCGACCTCGATGGTGTCCTTGCGCCTGAGCCGCGGGAGGTAGCGGAACGGCTCACCGTGCGTGTTGCGGTGCCCGGCGAGCGCGAAGTTCCCGGCCTGGCCCGGCTGTTGGGTGCCGGGATAGTGACCGACGTACCCGTGGTTGAGCACCTTGGGCTTGCTGACGCCCTCGGCGACCGGCACCCGCAGCCCGAGCCGCGGGATGACGAGAACGGCGTACGCCTGGGAGGCGGCGACCCGGGTGGTGTACGACATCCGCTGCCGGCCGGCGCCGGAGGACCCGCTGGACGCCGAGGAGCCCGCCGCACCGGAGCCGCCCTTTCCGCCGCCCCCCGATCCCACCGATCCCCCGGAGTTCCCGGAGTTCCCGGGGTTGCCCCACTCCCGCTCCAGGGCCGCCACCTTCCGCGCGGCCCCCTGTTTGGCCTCCCGGTTGGTCCACCACAGCTGGTGCACGACGAGGAGCATGAGCACCACGCCCACGGTGACGAGGAGTTCGCCTCCGGTCCACAGCACCCGCCGACGCCGGGCCCGCCACCGCCGCTCACCGTGCCCCACGACCCGCACCGCGCACCTCCCGCCGACGCCCAGTCGGCCCCGCACGATAAGGCGATCGCCGCCAAGTCACCAGAGCCGTAGGGATTCCCGTCACCGACCCTCACCACGATCACTTCCTTCACTGGTTTTAGAAAGCACTGTCACAACCCTCGACAACCTCACACGCCACACCTGATGCTTCCTGTTGGCATGCGGGGGGACGAGTCAACGCCGGTTCGGGAACCGGCGCTTGAGCCGCAACGGAGAGGTCGAGAAGCAGCCATGATCCGACGCAGAACACTCCTGGCCGCCGCGGGCGGCGGCCTCCTGGGCAGCGCCCTGGCCACGGGCACCGCCCGCGCCGACGCCACGATCGCCGTCAGCCCGTCGACGTCGTACGGCACCTGGGAGGGCTGGGGCACGTCCCTCGCCTGGTGGGGCAACGTCTTCGGCACCCGCGACGACTTCGCCGACATCTTCTTCACCACCAAGTCGACGACGTACAACAGCACTTCGCTCCCCGGCCTGGGCCTGAACATCGCCCGCTACAACCTGGGCGCGTCCAGCTGGAACAGCGTGAACGGCGAGAGCATGGTCGCCTCCGCCAACATCCCCGCGTTCAAGCAGATCGAGGGCTACTGGCAGGACTGGAACAACGAGGACCCCACCTCCTCGGCCTGGGACTGGACCGCCGACGCCACCCAGCGCGCGATGCTCGTGAAGGCGGTGAACCGCGGCGCGACCGCCGAGCTCTTCGCCAACTCCCCCATGTGGTGGATGTGTCTGAACCACAACCCGTCCGGCGCCTCCGACGGCGGCAACAACCTCCAGTCCTGGAACTACCGCCAGCACGCCTCCCACCTGGCCTCCGTGGCCCTGTACGCGAAGAACAACTGGGGCGTGAACTTCGCGACGGTGGAGGCCTTCAACGAACCGTCGTCCTCCTGGTGGACGGCGACCGGCACCCAGGAGGGCTGCCACATGGACTCGACGGTCCAGGCAGCCGTACTCCCCTATCTCCGTAGCGAGTTGAACAGACGAGGCCTGACCAGCACCAAGATCTCGGCCTCGGACGAGACGAGCTACGACCTGGCCCGCACCACCTGGGCCGCCTTCTCCTCCACCACCAAGGGCTACGTGGACCGCGTGAACGTCCACGGCTACCAGGGCTCCGGCGGCCGACGCGACCTCCTCTACACCGACGTCGTGACGACGGCCGGCAAGGCCCTCTGGAACTCCGAGACCGGCGACAACGACGGCACCGGCTACACCCTGGCCTTCAACCTGCTCTACGACTTCCGCTGGCTGCACCCCACCGCCTGGGTCTACTGGCAGGTCATGGACCCGTCCTCGAACTGGGCGATGATCGCGTACGACGCGAGCACCCTGGCGGCGGGCGCAGTCACCACCAAGTACTACGTGATGGCCCAGTTCAGCCGCCACATCCGCCCCGGCATGAAGATCCTCGACACGGGCGTGAGCAACGCGGTGGCGGCCTACGACTCCTCGGCGAAGCGCCTGGTGATCGTGGCCCTCAACACCGCCACCTCCGCCCAGACCTTCACCTTCAACCTCTCCGGCTTCACGACGGTGACGGGCGGCTCGGGCGGCCTGGTCCCCCGCTGGAACACGGTGACGACGGGCGGCGACGCGTACAAGTCGTACTCGGACACGTACCTGTCCGGGAAGACGGTGGCGGTGTCGGTGGCGGCGAAGGCGGTGCAGACACTGCAGATCGACGGGGTGACGATCTAGAACCACTTGGTGGTGGGGGGCACAGGAACCGTCTGCCCGTGCCCCCGTACCCCCCGTCCCCACCACCACCGCTACTGCAACCGAACCCGCAACTCCACACTCACCTCATCCCCCGCCCCCAACCCCTGCGGCTTGCGCACCGCACTCTTCAGCGGCAGCAGATACCCGCCGTCCTTCGGAAACAGAGAAGTCTCGAACACCACCCCGCCCACCACCGCCTCGACGGGAATGACCCCCCACCCGTAAGAGGCCATGGCGGCGACGGCCCGAATCTCCTCCGACTCCTCCTCGGGCACAGGCACGAAGTAATAGGGAGCGGGCCCCCGCCACTCCACAACACTCCCACCGAACAAAAACCGCATAAGACTCCCCTCCCGCTCGATTACTGCCCCCATCTCTATCTCTCCTTGTCACCGCCGGGCAGTACGGTGTCGTTCATGCGCCCCGACACGCCTGCCGAGAACGTCGACCACACCGCCGAAGCGGCACGCCTGGAGCGGACCGCCGGCCTCTACCCCGAGGACGCCGAGGCCCTGCTGCTCCAGGCCGCGGCCCACCTGGAACTGGCCGACGACCGCCCCGCCGCCACCGCGCTCTACGACCGCCTCCTCTCCACCCCGGACACCCTGGAGAACGCGCCCCTCGTCCGCGCCCTGAAGGCGTCGAACCTGTGGGAGTACGACCACGAGGCAGAGGCGCGGGCGATCATCGACGGTCTCCGCACCACCGGGCCCCGGGACCCGGCCCCCTGGGTGATCATCGCCGAGTCCCTGGAGTCCCACGACGAGCTGGAGGCGGCGCACGACACGTTCACGGAGGCAGCGACCCTCCTCCTCACGGACGTGGCGGAACCCCCCTACGCCACCCACCCCCTGTTGTACGGCCGTCACCGGGTCCGCCGCATGCTCGGCCTCCCCCACGACGACTGGGACGCCCGCGCCGACACCCTCCACTCCTCCCCGGTCTCCCTGGACGAACTCCACGACCCCAAGCGCGTCTGGTCCCTGGGCTCGGACAACCCGGCGGAGCTGGAAGCGGAAATCTCCCGCCTCCGAGCAGAGCTCGGCGCCTACCGCGAGGCCCTCTCCCGCCCCTTCCCGGTAGCGGTCCTGCACTGGCCGACGGCAGAGCTGGCAGAGCTGCTGTCGGCGTACCCGGACCTGACCACCGAGTACCCGTCCCACCCCGAGCACCTCGCGACCATAGAGTCCTCACTGCGCGAGCTCTCCGCCTCCGGCACCCCGAACCTCGGCATCGTGACCGGCACGGTCCCTTCCTACGAGGCCTTCGCCGCCTCGGAGGGCTCATCCCCGGGGGACTCGACGCTGCTGCCGCAGTATGCGACAACGTTGGCTGCGCGGGGGCGGGCGGTGGTTTGGCCACCGCAGAGGACGTCGGAGTGCTGGTGCGGCGGGACCCAGCCGTACGACGCCTGCCACGGCTCGTAGACCACCCACCACCTCCCCGCCGCCGAACCCACCCGGCGTGCCCGGCCGACCCGACGCGCCCCCAACCCCGGCCACGACCGCAGCCACCCTGGGGGCGCACCCCGGAAAGCCGCCCACTTTCCCCGGGCCGCCCGCTCGCTTCTACCCCGTGCCGGAGCGGCCCGGGTCAAGGGTGGCCCGCCCGAAGGGCCATCGGCGCAGCCGACGCGGACGCGGAGCGGAGCGGGAGCGCCCTTGAGGCGGGCGCGCAGGCCCGACACTGACGAAGAGGTAGGCGGCCCCAGCCTGCAGTCTCGCACGCAGCCCTCGGCCCAGACCGGGGGCTCCCACCTAATTGCCCGTCCGTCGCCCCCCACTGGCAAAATGCTTCTGTGTCAGACGTCACCCCGCCCTCCCCAGTCGTTTCCGCCCGCATGAGTAAGCAGGCGAGCAAAGACACTGCTGCCGAGCTAGCCGTACGACGACTGCTGCACGCGGCCGGGCTGCGCTATCGCGTGGAATACCCGGTGCCTGGCATGGCCCGACGTCGAATCGACGTGGCATTCACGTCGATCAAGCTAGCCGTGCTCATCGACGGATGCTTCTGGCACGGATGCCCAGAACACGCGACGCAACCGAAGGCGAACGCAGAGTGGTGGCGTCAGAAGCTAGACCGCAACATGGCTCGAGACACAGAGACCACTGAACACCTCATGGCGGCCGGATGGGAGGTCCTGCGGTTCTGGGAGCACGAGGCGCCCGACGCGGTGGCGTTGCGCGTCGCCGAGACAGTTCAATGTCGCCGCGCAGCCATTAAAGGAAGACAAGCAAGGAGACAGGCTCGATGACCGAGTTCACCTTCGTCGATGTGTACTCGGGATCGATTGGCGTGGCCTCGGGCCCGGAACAGGCAGACTTCGCTCCTCGACTCCTGATGGACTTCGAGCGGCACGCCTGTGACACGCTCACAGCCACCGGCCTCACTGGAGCGTGCTCGATGCGGCTCTCTCGGCTTCGCCCTCATGGATAACCCGGAGGCATACGGCGTCGGCCTGCTGGCCGCTGGCACACCCCTGGCGAGTCGAACGCGACGGTGACGCGTCGATAGCCGGACACCGATCTCCGCCTCGTCAAGACGACCACCTGCCAGGTCCACTCCGTACAGCCACGTTCGCCAGTCGGGTCTGCCGCCGGCTGTAGGCGAGGCGCTGGGTCTCGCGGTGGTAGCGGCATTACAGCAACCATGAACCTCTAACGCCGGCTACACTTCAAGCCCATGAGCCACATCGAAAGGGAACACTCCCCACCTGCGAATTTCCGCATTTTGGACCTATTTGCGGGCCCTGGTGGATTGGATGTGGCGGCACATGTCCTCGGATACGAGGTCACCGGCATCGAATGGGACCCGGAAGCATGCGCCACCCGTGCAGCGGCAGGGATGGACACCTTCCAGGGAGATGTCCGGCACTACCGTGCAGCCTTCTTTCCTCTTGCCCAAGTACTGACCGGCGGACCCCCCTGTCAGACCTTCACCGTAGCCGGGCACGGGGCGGGGCGGCGGGCTCTGGACCAAGTGGTGTCGTACATCGAGCAACTGCACGAAGTCGTGCGTCCCGAGAACGCGGACTGGATGAAGATCTTCCGGACCTGGCGACGGATCTCTGAGGAGCTCCGACGGAAGGAGATCGAGGCCAAGGAAGTCAGGGCCGAGAAACGCAAGGTCGAAGAACTCAGGGCCACGAACCGCAAGGTCATGAAGACCAGGCTGGAAGAGCTTGGACGGTCTTCGAGTCAGGTCAAAACCTTCCTGAAAGGGCTCAGGACCCCAGAGGATCTTGAGGTCCCGGATGACGATGAGGAACTCAGGGGCCTGCTCAAGGAGTTTTGGGATCTTGCTGACAGCCTCAAGATATTGAAGGATAATCTCGAGGAATTGGGCGACGAACGAACAGGGTTGGTCCTGCAACCCCTTTGGTGGGTTATTGAACGGAGCAAGCGCCCCGGCTCGAAGCCTTACGAAGCCGTCGTCCTGGAGCAGGTGCCCGCGGTAATGCCGGTATGGAAGGAGTACGCCAAGGTGCTCGCGTCCCTAGGGTATCGAACCCGAAGGCAGCTGATGCACACCGAGGAATTCGGCGTTCCACAGACTCGACGGCGTGCGGTACTGATGGCCCGTCTCGTTCCGACTGCCCCTCCAAACGGACTCCCCACCGATCTTCTCCTCAGCGTGCCCGAAACTCACGAACGTTACCAGCCCCGGGTACGCTCCACAACGACACCGAAAGAACGCCACTCGGACGCCCTGTTTTGGGAAGCTTCGGAAGAGGTTTTCGAAGGAGCTCCCAGACAGCCCTGGGTATCCATGGAAATGGCACTCAAGAAGGCGCGGAAGATCTCACCGGGGAAGGTATACAAGCGTCCCGCTTTCACTGTTGTCTCGAACTACGGGACCGGTGGGGACCCCGAGGCACGCGGTCGACGCGACCACGACGTCCCTTCTGCAACGATCACCGGGAAGGTGTCACGGAACCGCTTGGTTCACCAGGGAACCGACAATGACCTCGGAGAATTCGACCGCTTCACCCATGCCGAGGCTGGCGTGCTCCAGACATTCCCCGTCAAATACCCTTGGAGCGGCAACGACATTCCTCAACAGATCGGTAACGCCGTGCCTCCCCTGCTCGCACTGCACGTGCTGCAGCACCTCCTTGAACCCGAGCTGAGCGGCAACAAGGCAAGGGGCAGGCTGAAGCGAGCTGCCGAGGAACTTGAGTCCTGGAAGCCTGCCGGCCCGATGAAGCCCCGCAGGCACCTCGGTCTGAAGGGGCACCCGCTCACGGACAGATAACCCTTTCCCGTTCGTTTCCAAAGCGTCCGACCTCTTTGACCGGGGTCGTCTCGAACAACTCCGTGCACTAATCGATGGGTGCGACTACCGACTCCTCCGGGACGAGCTCCTCGCCAGGTCCGGCCCGGAAGGAATGCCGTCACACCAAGGCCGCGGAGGCTCGACCTCCGCGACCCGCTGACGGAGCGCCTTAGGATCGCGCGGCTCCTGGCCCGTCGTAGACCAAGGTCGCGCCAGGGACGCGTCGCCATGAGGGCGACACCGGTCGGGCTGCTGTTCGGGGCACTGAGGGGCGCTGGTCTCAGTAGCCTAGGGTGCGGCTTGGCTCCCAGCAGATGGAGCCGATCGGCCACTGCGACTGCCCTGTCCGCCCATTCTTCACTGGGGTCAAGGTTTACACGATGGCGCTCCACGCTCGCCACGTACCAACACAGATTCTGAGATGTTCGACAAAATGGTGGGTTCATAGGGGCCACGGTAGGCGAAGTGAAGATCGTTGCGGGCGCGTGTACACAAAACGAAAAGTCGAAGACGGGCGCCCACGCTGGTCGGGTCCTCTGCATACGCGTCCAAGTCCGGCACAAAGAGACTGTCAAACTCCAAGCCCTTCATGCTGGCCGTGGTCACGATCCGGATCGGGCGGGCCGAGAAGTCGATGGCATCTCGGTAGGGATCATCGTGAGCATACGCCTGGGTGTACTTCGCCAGACCGAGGTGCGTGAGTCTGCTCTGGATTTCCCGCAGCAGTTTCGTCGACCTGCAAATGACTCCGATGCTTCGCTCCGGATGCGTTTTGAATCGCTGGGAAACCCTCGCGAGAAAATGCTCCACGGATGGAACCTTCAGGACGGTGGGAGTGGGACCGACACGCGTCGGCAAGGACATATTATCCGGCGATTCCATTTGAAATTCTGATGCCAGGATCGCGATCTCCCTACTGCATCGACGGTTCTCCCGCAGCACGAACGGAACGTCCGGTACGCCAAGGAACCGTCGCATCTCGGACAAGCTACTGTCGTCGTCATCGATCCGCTGGTTTTCGTCTGCGAAAACGGTGACGCCGACACCTATGATGCGACACAACTGGTAGAAGGCGACGGGCAATTTCTGTCCCTCGTCGATCACAAGATGCGCGTTAGATGCCACCCTTTGCCTGATGCATTCTCGCTGTATCCCGATCCAGTCGTAGCCAAAGGCATCTTCCCCACTCAGCGGAGGATCGGTCCCGAAACGCTTCTTCCAGAAGTCCTTGAACCACCGATGGTAGGTAGTGACATTCAGGGCCTCCGTGAGGTCCGGTGCCAATTGTGCGAGGTACTGATGCAGCAGATTGGAGTACGTGAAGAGGGCTACGTCGCGGCCAGCAACTGTCAACGCCCAAGCCCGATAAACGGCCATCACGGTCTTTCCGGTACCGGGTGCCCCCGTGACGACGTGGTTTCCGTGGAACGGAAGGTCGAGGACTGCCCGTTGCTCTGCGTCAAGGTCGAGAAGGGACGGGATCTTCACGGCACATCGACGGCTCTTGCCGACTCCTCGAGTGCGGCCTGGACGACTCCGCGAAAGAACCCTGGGACCTCACCGTCGCCGATCAACAGTGTCCTGTCCAAGAGGGAGTTATCAATCTCGCAGCACGTCTCAGGAAGCAGCGTGCAGGCATGGCAGGCGGCACGGTTGAGGTTGGCCAGCGACCTACCAGTCGAGTCGGCACAGAGTGGGTCCTGGGAGCACCACTGCGCCGATTCGAGCAGTCGGATCAAAGTCTCGACAAGGTTTGGTGGCTGCCCCTGACGTACGAGCCCTCCCAACGTTCCCTCGGCGTCCCCGGCGGCCGTGTAGATGAATACGCCGGCCTGAGGCGGAAGTTCACTTCCTGGCGGGTGGCTCCGAGCGTAGACACGCTCGCGTAGTGACGCTGCATTGTATCCACTGTCATAGGAGAGTTGGCGGATGAATTGATGGGCCAGGGTGTGCAGCATCACGAATCTCGGAAGAAGGTCCGGCCCCGTCTTCTCCCTGAGGCGGTCGGCCTTGAAAGAGGCTTCCATGTTGCGCATGATGCGTCGTGTCCAGCCGCGCACCGAATCAAGCTTCTCCCAGTCGCTCACGCGTTGCTCGTCGACGGCGATGAAGATGCCTTCGCCGTAGGTCTCGATGGCAGGCAGCCATCGGGCCCGGGTCTGCGTGTTGACCGACACCACCCGCCCGCCCTCGCCCTCTTCGTCATCACCCGAGCTGGGCTCGTACCGCGAGAAGCCCTGCAGCGCACGAACTTCGCGTACCCGATCGGCGACGACCACCGCGGTTATGCCTGCGGCCAGCTCCTCCATGGATCCTGGGGCGTCGTGGCCGACCCCGAGATGAGTCCGACGCACGGAAAACGTCTTGGAATCAGCAACGGATTCCGGCGCGGAGAAGGCCGCCCACTCGGCGATGCTGAGGTCCTCGTCCTGACCGACAACAGGTGACATCGATGATGCTTCGTCGGCATGGCGCCGTCGCACAGTTTCCACGAACTCCTCTGTGACCTCACATTGGTTGGCGATCACAGTCCTGAGGGCCTCCGAGATCGGGCTGCCGTACTCGTTGTTGAAGTCTGGCCACAAAGAGTTATTGATGACCTTCTGGGTCGATTCATCTTCCTCGGAAAGGCCCGCCGGCGCCGGGATGTCGATCGCCGAGTGAGTGATCGGGAAGTACACGTTCGAAGCACCTCGCTGTACCGCTTGCGGCGTTTCTTCACAGGAATCCGCCTCGTCGGTCTCGTATTGCCAGGGGTGCGTTCCCGCGCACTCCACACCTGTCTGCTTGAGGATGTTCTTCTGGCTGATTCCTGCCAGATTTCGACCGGCTCGACAAACGGCACAGACGACGCGCAGTGCCTCCAGTCCGGAGGACTCAGGAGTGGCGAGAAACCGGAGCCGGCGAACCTGACATTGACGCTGAGCATGACCCTCGCCCCTGGAATGGGCCCATCTACGCCAATCGATGTCGGCCATATGGCCTGCCCTGCATACCTGAATGAAACGCATCGGAGCCAGCTGCGGCCTACCGGCACAGTGCCCACAGGTTGGCTGCTTGTCCCGTTGCTCGCGCTCCAGGCGCCAGTACTCCATTTCCCTGCACTGAGGGCAGAACAGCCACTTGGGGAACCGCACGTACGAGGGCCCACTGCGGCTCGCGTAAGCGGCCTTTCCGGAAGGGATGACGGGGGCCGACCGGAAGCCTTCGACTCCCAATTTCCTCGCAAGCCGTGGCGAATCAACCCGCTCGGCATTGGCTGCCCAACTACGGATGTCGGCAGCTACGAACGATTCGCCTCGCAGATCGAGGATTCCACCGACACCGAACGGGACAATAGTCTGCGATCTGCGAACTTTGCGTCGAATGTCCTTCACGGCCCTCATGTTCCTTTCACGCTGACGAGGCATTCACGGTCGACATTTCGCATCGACTGCGCCGTCTCCCACAGGCCACCCTGCTTGCCGAAGTCCCTGAGGAGCGACTGGTGCAGTCGTCCTTGAGGCTGGTAATACAGCCGGCTGCCCTCACCGCGCGCGATCTCGGCCTCCTGCATCCAGGCTTCGATCAGGGAGTCCAGCTGCTCGGCTGCGGCATCGGCCTCTTCCAGATCGGCTCGCCGCGCGTGATCCACCACGAGGTCGCGGATACGGGCGACTTCATCCGCGTGATCGAGGATGTCTCCGGCCCTGTTCTCCGCGTCCAGCCCGATTCGGTGTCGCACAAGGATGGTCAGCACCGCATGAAGAGCCCGTTTACGAGAGGGCATGGACCATGGAGTGACGCTGGTGGGTTCGACATGCCGATAGAGCGAGCGGTGGTACACGCCGAACGACTCGTAGTGCGATCTGTCACGCGGTTTGGTCGAGCGGAAGAGTGTGACGATCAGTCCCGGTACATGACGACGACCTACTCGGCTGGTGGCTTGGATGTATTCCGAAGTCGTCTTGGGCTGTCCGTTCATGAGCATGAGGCCGAGCCGAGGAACATCGACGCCTACGGACAGCATGTTGGTCGTGGCAAGGAAGGAAACACTGCCGGCTTCCTTGAAGCTCTTGCCGAGACGCTCGAGCAATCGTGGTTGAGCGGCACGCGGAATATTGCTCGTGAGCTCGACAACCGCATCGTCGTTCAGCCCGCGTCGCTGCGTGTCGTCCTTCGTCAGATGCTCGAGGCGCGCGGGGATGTCGTCCCGCGCGATCGTGACAGTTCTGCCGAGTTCTCGAAGGCTGTTGTGATAGGCGACCGTGGTCCAGTAGGCGTCACGGAGGTTGTCGTCGTCACAGATCTCCTTCGGGGCTTGGAGCGCGGCGGCCCCCACATGCACGGTCGACGTCGAGGCAGTGTGCCCCTGTGCCATGACACCCACGTACAGACGTCCGGGCTTGTCGTTGTCTGGCGAGGCGAAATAGGAGTGACCAGCGTTGATCCCTGCCGGAGGGAAGAGCTGTGCGGGTCGACCGTAGAGGCTACGAATCTGGTCCTGCGAGCGTCGGATCGTCGCTGTGGACGCGATCACCTTCGGCATGGTGCCGCCGCGGGTGCAGAGTTCGAGGACGGCTGCTTCGTACAGACCGACCGTGGTTCCCAGAGGTCCGGCCAGGAGGTGGAGCTCGTCCTGGATGACCAGCGAGGGCGCACGTTTGCCGTTCCCACCGAAAAGTTTGCCCGCTTCTGATTCCCAGGCCAGTCGCGCGAACTTGTCCACGGTGCCCAGGACGAACGTCGGAGGCTCTTTGTACATCTGCTCGTCCACGACGGACACAGGGAGCAGCTCGTGGAAGACGCATGCGTCGCGCGGGCAGAAGAACGAAGTGGTGACTCCGTCCGCCCGGATACCGAAGTCGCGATCCCGTCCCTGCCGTTCCGGGACGATCTCGGTGCCGCACCAAGGGCAACGCTCGAGCAGGAAGCGATCATCGGGGTTGTTCATCTGCTTCAGGGCATCCAGCTCGTCCTGCGCAGCCGAGATCTTGTTCGGCGTCGTCTCCTTACCTACCCAAAGACCGATGGAAAATGGTTCCTGCCCCAGCTCATGGGACAACGCTCCGTCGTGCCCTCTCCTGATGTACTCCAGGGCACAGACTGCCGTTGCAGTGCGCTGGAACTGCTGTGTGGTGAGGAGACTCAGCGTGTACCGACTCAGAACAGCCGTGCCACCCCCAGCGGCACCGAACGTCAACCGGCGCCAGAGGATCTCGAAGCAGGCGGTAAGGAGGTAGGCCTCCGTCTTGCCTCCGCCTGTCGGGAACCAGATGAGGTCGACCGTCCTCCGACTCTCGTGCTCGGGCTTCATCAGCCCCTCGATCACTATGAGGAAAAAGGCAAGCTGAAACGGGTGCCATGCATAGTCGCCGTCGGGCTCGGACAGTTCGAGCACTTCACTGTTTCTGCGGCGACGGCTGCCCGCCAGCTCTTTGCGACTGTGGAGCATCTGGAGCGCCATGGCGCGGTTGGCCAGCCGGAAGGCCTCACGTGCCCTGGCTCCTGCTGGGGTCGATGCGGTGAGGGCTTCCACTCCAGACGACATGCGGTCGACTGCTGTCCCGATGCGTTCCAGGATGCGCGCAGTGGGCGCGACAGCCCACGTCGGCAGGGAATCCGCATCCGACCGCTGGGTGCCGAACCACTCTCGATAGCCCCGGACGAAGGAGAGCAGTTCAGCCTTCAAGTCGTCCACGGTGACATCCGGCTGGGAAAGATACGCGAGGTTGAGCACCGGTAGGTCCTTGGGACCGTCGGGCTTGATGTGCTCGACCACCTGTTGTGGCATGACCTCTGCCCGCACGGTGGTCACGGGGTCGGATCGGTAGTCCCACTCGACGGCGCATCCGTGTCCCACGGCTCTGGTCACGATGTCCCGGTACTGGACCCGGAGTTCCTGCTCCTCCTCGTCGCGGCTGTTGAGGCGGGTACTCGGGTACTCCAGGATGAAGGATCCATCGAGTGTCGTCGCCTGTAGTTGAGCCTGGAAGAGCATCAGTTCGCGGTCCTTGTGCGTACTTTCCTCCTCGTCGTGTGCGTTCGCCAACACACAGGTGATGAGATGTCCGTTACCGAAAGGGCGCCACCGGACATGGAGAAGACCATGACCGTCCAGGATGCCAATCGGCGTAGTTCGTTCGGCGGACACGATCTCGGTCGTGGAGAGTCGCGGTTGTCTCCGCCAACTGCGACGCCCACCCTCCCGGAGTGTCAGATAGCGGGACGCCCCACATGTCACCTCAATGTGGCGAGCATTGGTGAAGAAGGAGAAGCCGAGCGAGGACGGAAGCCATGCGTTCGCCTCGGCCACCGGATCGTCGGCGAAGCTGTCCTCCTCCCCGTTTCCCGCCTCCGTCTCGCTGAAATCCTGCTCGCCGTCGTCCTGCGCCTGCTCCAGCAAGGAGGCACCCCGCGGGTACAACGTGCCCATCAGGTAACGCCGGTCGGGCGGGTCGACGAGCGTCTCGTCCTCAGGACCTGCCGGCCCGACCAATTGCTTGCGGAGGTACGTCACGAAGTCGGAGCGGTAGTTCGAGAGTTGTGATGCGGAGTTGTTCACTGGAGACGTCCCTCCCGCATGAGCACGGTTATACCCAATTCTCTGAGTGCCCGGCGGGTTCCGGGGCGGCAAGCGACCCAGAGCTGGGCTCGAGCCCTGGTCAGGGCGACGTAAAGTGCGTCCAGACGGCCTCCGAGATGTTCGGGCTCGAGATCGATCACACAGACCACGTGGTTCTCGTGGCCTTTGAAGTCGGTGACAGAAGACCAGGTGAGACGGTGTTTCGTGCGGTCGGTTCCGACTACGTCGGAGAATCGCTCGATCTTCGAAGCTCGTTGTGTCAGGCGGGCCGAGCTCGGTTCCCACTCCCCGGCCGCGGACAGCAGCGTGATGTCACGGAGTGAGACACCCTCCCGTACGAGTTCGTTGACATAGGCGTCGAGCACCACCGCCTCCTCGCGGACGTCTTGCGCGTCGACGAAGAGGACCGGCTCGCCCTCACCTGCGGACGCTACTCCCAGGTCGGCGCCCGTGTAGTGATGGACCTGCTTGACGATCTGCACGGTGTTACGGCAGTTGCGCTTCATAGGTCCGTACATGAGGCCCAGGGGGCGCAGGTAGTCCCAGGCGTCGGGGTCGAACGCTTCCGGTGCCAGTACCTGGTTGTTCTGATCGAGCATAAAGAGCCAATGGCCTTCTGCAAGGCCGCCCGAGACGAGTTTCTCCAGGGAGTCCAGATGCTCGAAGGTCATCAGATCCTGTGCCTCGTCCACGATCAGCTGGTCGAAGGTGCGACCTCGAACTTCGTCCAGCCGGTCGAAGGGCAGGACCGTGATCGAGTCGTCCGTCAGGATCCGGTCCATGTGGGCAGCCAGCGTGGTGCTCGCACAGGTGAACAGGACGCTGCCGGTGACGGCCTTGCGGCGGGCCGCCTCGGCGGCGAGGAAGGTCTTGCCGGTGCCGGCACCCCCTGTCCAGACGAGGCGCGCGTTGGACTCCAACTCGTCGAGCCTGTCGATCTGTTCGCTTGTGAGGCGCTCGAAGACGACGTCGAGATGCGTCAGCCGGGACCGCAAATTGGGCACGAGGTCGAACTCCGGGCGGACAGCCTCAACCATCCTCTTGCGAAGGGAAGCGGAGACGGGGGTGCGGGCCCACCCATTCCGAGCCAGCCAGAAGCGAGTGGCTCGTTCGATGCCCTGTGCAAGACCACGTCCGCCGTCGTACGCAGTGGCGCCCAGATATTGTTGGGGCTCGAACTCGGTCGTACGTTGGATGTCGACGTCCGTGGTGATCACGAGGTATCCGCTGGGGACTCCGTGGTCCCTCAAGTTCCCGACCAAGGCGCCGAGCTCCCGCTCGAGCTCGTGCATGCCTCCGCTGGCCTGGGCGAAGGGGCTCTCCTTGGGGCCATCTTCACGACCTGGAGGCCCGTAGTACCACTCACCGTCGCGGTGGTGGACCCTACCGCCCTTGACCTCGATGAAGAGCAGGATGTCGGGCATGATGACGACGAAGTCGATCTCGCCAACACGCTTCTTGTGGTGCTTGGGAAGATGAACCGTGTGCAGGGCGACGCTCTGGTCATCGGGGATCGCCTTGAGTGCCATGAACACACTGCGCTCGGCCTGGCTCCTCGTGCTGCTCGAGATTTCGCTCGGAATGATTCGCATCAACTCTCCCCATGGTCACACCCAGACGTCATCAAAATACCGAGCGACAGATCCTCGGCGCGCCGCCTCTGGCGAGGAAGTACTGGCAGCGACGGCCCGTTGAGTGATGGACTACGACGGAGCAGTGACGAAGCAGGGGCGCGGGGGCGTGATGACCACTGAGCGGGGCGATGCATCCGGGATGCGGCTGGATCGAACCGGTCGGGATCTGCTCGTCCGGCTCGTACGTCGATTCACGGACGAAGGGGTTGAACACAGCGCAGCCCTGATGCAAGTGATAAGGGCCTCACGCCTCGAGCCGCACGAGTCCCAGGCCTTGTACGAAGCCGTGGCGGCCGCACAGGAGGAGGCCGAACAGGAAGCAGACGCATCGGACGTCACGGAGAGCCCGGCTCCCGAGGAGGGGACCGGTCCCGACGAGGTGGTCGACGACCTAGATCCCTTCGACGAAGGAGATGGGGCCCCGGACCTCGAGTCTCTTCGAGGGACGGTACGTGTTGGTGACATGTCGGCTGCCCGTCGCGCCGCTCTACACCTGCTCGAGACCGATCGACGACGAGTGCACCCGCACCGACGCCTGCTGAGCGCCGAGGAAGAGGTCGGGCTCTGCCTTCTCTTTCGAGGAACAAGAAACTCCTCGGAAGAGTTGCCTCATGGCTACCTGGGGACGCTTCCGCGAGACAGCGAGTCCTATAGAGCCGCTTCTGCCATGGTCATCCACAATCAGCGGCTAGTACACAAGATCCTACGCAGCATGGGGCGCTGGACAGGTGATCCCATGTACGAAGACCTTGCGCAGCACGGCATGGTTGGACTCATTCGTGCCATGGAGAAGTTCGACGTCTCGATGGGGTGCAAGTTTTCCACTTATGCCACCTGGTGGGTTCGGCAACGCATCACGAGAGCCGTGATCAACGAAGAGGCCGCGATTCGGCTTCCGGTTCACGTCTGGAACGATGTGGAGAAGGTACGGAAGCGGGAGCGAGCCTTTCTTGACCAGGGGAGAATACCCAACGTGGATGATCTGTCCTTGGCATGTAAACTCAGTCCCGCAAAGGTGACGGAGTATTTAAAGTTGTCGCATCGGGTGGTTCTGTCGCTCGACCAACCTGTCGGCCAGAAGACGTCTCTCGGGGAATTGGCCGTCGACGAGTTTCAGCCCGTTCCGAGTCCGGAACAGGAGCTGTGGTCAGAATTTGAACGCGAGGAACTTTTCCAGTTTTTCGATGCCTGCATGTTCACGGAGAGAACCCGGAATGTTCTCCTGTTGCGGCATGGCTTCATCGACGGCACGGCCCGGACGTTGGAGGAGATCGGGAAGAAGTTCGAGATCACGCGCGAACGTGTCCGGCAGATCGAGAAGCGGGCTCTGGAGGAGCTGAGGATCCAGATGGGACTGGATCCCGACAACCCCGATGCGGAACGCCGTCGGAGGAAGGCTGCCCGGAAGATTGCTCAGGAGGTCGCCGAGATGTCCGAGCAGCGCAATCGGACGGGGCGAGCAGAGGTGGGGGCAGGCGCATCACTGCAGAAGGGCAGTCCGGGCAAGCCGGAGACAGCGGGCGGTTCCGATGAGAAAGAGGGAGCAGTGGCCTCGAAGGAGATGGAGTTCGGTCGGTGGTTGGCCGAGCGGATGCGGGACGAGGGGATCGACGAAGGTCAACTGGCACACCGGTTGACAGTGACACAGGCGCTTGTCGAAGCCTGGCTCGATGGTCGTTCCATGCCTGGCCCCGACCTTTTGGCCAGGGTGCAGAAGAACCTCGGAGTTGACGCGAAAGTTGGACAGGACTTCGCGGGTGGTGCGGAACGATCAGACGCGTCCTCGGAGACGTCGGTCGTGTGGTACCACCGACCCGGGCACGACGACGGTGGGCGAGAATTCGGCAACGCGGCGGCTTTCGCCTTCGAGGCCGATCTGGAAGTTCTGGCTCGTGAGGCGACGCAGAACAGCCTCGACGAGCGCGACAGAAGGAACGATCGCCCGGTGAGGATCCGCTACACGCTGCACGAATTGACCGGTGAGGCCCTGGAACTGTTCCGCACTGCGATCCACTGGCACGACCTCCACCCGCACTATCAGGCTGCTGCCGCACAGGACCAGAAGGTCGGGCGGGTCATCGGCGCCGGCTTGCGGGAGATGTTGGAGCGAGATCGGCTGGTCCTGCTTCGCGTCGACGACTACAACGCCAACGGGCTTACCGGTGACGACTATGACGACGGCCGCTTCGCCGCCGTGGTGCGACGCCAGCTCGAAAGCCGCAAGTCGGATGCGGCGGCCGGCGGCTCGTACGGACTGGGAAAGGCCACGCTCTGGGCGACGAGCCGACTAGGGCTCGTTCTCATCAATTCGACGCTTTCAGAACCCCATGAGGGGCACACGCAGCGGCGACTGATTGGACGACTCGATCTGCCCTGGCGTGAAGTGGACGGCAAGAGATTTGCCGGGCCCGCTTGGTTCGGGCAGCCGGATCCAGCTGCCGACAACAGTGAGGTCGTCCGTTCCTGGTGGGCTGACGAAAAGACGGCAGAGGAGTTGCATCTCAACCGTGAGGGCGATGACCCCGGTACATCGTTCTTGATCGTTGGAGCACATGATGTAGCCAGCCTCGCCGGGGCCGGGCAGGACCTCGAAGGCGATGCGGGTGATGACGAGGACAGCCTGGAGCGCATGCACCAGAGGCTGGTTCGTGCGCTCGGTCGTAATTTCTGGGCTGCTATGACAGCAGGAGGGGACCGCCGGCCCCTGCTGGAAGCATCCGTGCGCACGTTGCGCAACGGAGTGGAATACGTGGAGGAGGAGCGGGTCGAGCCGGAAGTGCATCAACCCGCGCGCTCGCGTGCTCTTCAGGCATTTCTGAGCGGCACTACGGTGGACCGGCTCACCGAGGCCGGTCAAGTAGCCCTCGTCACTGTGCCATTGAAGGTACCAGAGAGGGATGGCTTGACCGTAACGGCCGGTGAGCACAGGGCCGTACTCCTTGTCACGGAAGCAACGGACGCCGATGGCAAGATCAACCAGGTGACTGCGATGCGCGGCAACCGCATGACGGTCAAGACCAGCTGGGTTCCTGGCCTCCCTGTGGGAACCAATCCGTTCCAGGCAGTTCTGCTTGTGGGCCGGGCGGCGGGCGACAACGCGCCCTTCGCAGCTGAAGCTGAGGAGTTTCTTCGATCCTCCGAGCCGCCGGAGCACAACAAGTGGGGTCAGACCGAGGAGTTGCGGATGCGCTACTCGCCTTCGGCCCATCGGCGGATCTCGGCGTTGACGTCGGAGACCAACAGGGCCGTGCACGAACTCGTAGCGGTCCCTAAGGAGAAGAAGTCCGACGGACCCGGCAGGGTGAGTAAACGCCTCAAGATCTCCGGCAAGCCCGTCGGCAAGGTCAGGGGGGCTGTGACGCCTCCTAAACTGGATGACCTGGATGCAGTTGTCGACGCTTCCGGTGCATGGCAGATCACTGCCGAGGTCAAGGTGCCGGCTGGGGGCGACCCTTGGAAAATGAGCCCCGTCGCCAAGCTGGAGGTTCGATCCGGCCCTCGACCAGTGGTCAAATGGGCCGAACTTGTTGCCGTCAGCAATTGCGAAGTGGTCGACGGCGTAGTGCATTTCCCACCCGGTAGTCGTCGTGCGGTATTTCGAGGCGTCACCGACGTGTCCACGCACCCGGTGAGGGCCGCACTGAGCGGTCTCGTTGTCGAACTCCACGAGAGCAAGGGAGGCCTCGCGTGAGGGTTTATCCGTACCCACGGCTGACCGGTGCCGTAACGGCGCGCGTCACGGCCGTCCGGTTGCGAGGCCCCGGAGACGTCCGTGAACAGTTGGAATCCAAGGGATACTCCGTCGTCGAGCAGGTCGTGGGGGGGCGCCCGGGAGGGGGGCCGGCCGACGGCCCAAGAGCGCGCGGCCAGCGAGACGCCGACCCGCCCCAGAGCAAAAAAAACAAAGAG